>JAPPEF010000370.1 GCA_028875335.1 Gemmatimonadota bacterium | reverse complement strand
CGTTCCAGCGGGTCATTGACGACGCAAACGTCGCCGATCCAGCCGCCGTCAGCCGGGTGGTGTTGTGCACCGGCAAGATCTACTACGACTTGGTGGCTGCCCGCAGCGAGCAAAACGGCAGCGACGAAGTAGCACTGTTGCGCGTCGAGGAACTCTATCCGTTCCCGACCGCCGAACTCCAAGCTGCGTTTGATCGCTATCTCGCAGCTAAGCAGTTCTACTGGGTGCAAGAAGAGTCGCAGAACATGGGCGCTTGGAGCTTCGTTCAACCCCTCTTGGACGAACTGCTGCCCGCGCACTGCGCGCTGAACTACGTGGGCCGCGACGAAGCGGCTAGCCCGGCCACCGGCTCCGGACACCTGCACGAAACCGAGCAACGAGAAATCGTCGAGCAAGCACTAGGCCGCAGCCGCGAAGTGGTGCTGCATCAGCGGCGGCAATCTGGTTAGGAGATTTGCATGTCAGTACAAGTCGAAATACCGAGCATGGGCGAATCGGTCAGCGAGGTAATTCTCCTCGAATGGCTCAAAGGCGACGGCGAGCGCGTCGAGCGGGACGAGCCGCTTTGCGTGTTAGAGACCGACAAGGCCAATGTCGAGTTGCCGTCTCCAGCCAGCGGCGCGCTCAAACACCTACAATCCACCGACACCACGCTAGCCATAGGAGCGGTAGTCGCGGAGATAGATGAGTCAGCACAAGTTGCCGCTCCTGTCTCGGAAACCAAACCCGAACCCGCCGCGCCCAAACCCGAACCCGCCCTAAGCCCAGCCGTGCGCCGCTTAGTCGAAGAACACGAGTTGGATCCGGCCACCATTGAGGGCACGGGCAAGGACGGGCGGCTGACGAAAAAAGACGTGCTCGCCCACCTAGAGACGCTATCCGCGCCCGAACCTGCTCAACCGTCGCTTGCGCCTGAACCTGCCCAACCACCACCTGTACCCAAACCCGCTCCGCCGCCTGAGCCTGAATCCACTCCTGCGCCCGAACCTGCTCAACCGTCTCCTGCGCCCGCCAGTCCTGGTCTTACCCGCCGCGAGCCAATGAGCCGGCTCCGCCAGCGCATTGCCGAGCACTTGGTCGCCGCGCAACACAACGCGGCCATGCTTACTACCTTCAACGAGATCGACATGAGTGCGGTGATGCAGCTCAGAGCCAAGTACAAGGAGCGCTTTGCCCAAGTCCACGGCTCATCGCTGGGGCTGATGTCGTTCTTTTCGCGAGCCGCCGTCCTCGCGCTCGGCGAGTTTCCAGCGATCAACGCGCAGATCGACGACACGCACATTGTGTATCACGACTTCGTCAATTTGGGGATCGCGGTGAGCACAGAGCGCGGTCTAGTCGTGCCCGTCTTGCACCGCGCCGATCAGATGTCCATCGCTCAGCTCGAAAGCAACATCAAGCGGCTCGCGCAGAGCGCCCGCGACAACAAGCTAGCCATGGACGAGCTAAGCGGCGGCACCTTTACCATCACCAACGGTGGGGTCTTCGGCTCGCTGCTTTCCACGCCGATTCTCAACGCGCCGCAAAGCGGCATTCTGGGAATGCACGCGATCCAAGAGCGGCCCGTGGCCGTAGAAGGCCAAGTGGTGGTTCGACCGATGATGTACATAGCACTGTCCTACGATCATCGGCTCGTCGATGGCCAGCAATCGGTCTCGTTTTTGGTGCGGCTGAAAGAACTGTTGGAAGATCCAGCGCGGCTGCTGTTAGAGGTCTAACCAGCACCGCATCCATGCAAAAGGAACAACTGTGAGCGACACTGCATTCGACTTAGTGGTTATCGGCGCAGGACCAGGCGGCTACGTGGCCGCGAGCAAAGCGGCACAACTCGGCATGAAGGTGGCCTGTATCGACAAAAGCTATCTCGGCGGCACCTGCCTCAATGTCGGCTGCATCCCCAGCAAGGCCCTGCTGGAGTCGAGTGATTTGTTCTACAGAGCCAAGAAGGGATTGGGGCACCACGGGATCGGGCAGGGCGAAGTGGGCTTGGACCTGCAGGCCATGATGGCGCGAAAAGAGAAAATCGTGCAGACCATGACCAAGGGCATTGAGGGGCTGTTTAAGGGCCGGGGGGTGACGCATTTCGTCGGCACGGGCCAAGTTCGCGCCCCGGGAAACGTGGCGGTGCAAGGTTCGGACGGCGAGCAAGTACTGTCTGCCAAGCACATCCTGTTGGCCACGGGGAGCGTACCCGTGGAGTTGTCGAATCTGCCTTTTGATGGAAAACACATAATTAGTTCGACCGAGGCCCTAACCTTAGAAAAAGTGCCTGAGCGGCTCGTCGTCATTGGCGGCGGTGCCATTGGCTTGGAACTGGGGTCCGTGTGGGCTCGGCTGGGTGCTCAAGTGTTCGTAGTGGAGGCCATGAATCAGATTTTGCCGGAGATGGACCAAGAGATGGCCCAGCAGCTAGAACGGCTGCTCAAGCGACAGGGACTAAAGTTCCTGCTCGGAGCCAAGGCCCAATCCGCTGCGATCAAAGAAGGTCAGTTGACGCTGACCATAGCGGCCGGCGATCAAGAACGCGTCGAGACGTGCGATCTGGTACTGGTGGCCGTGGGGCGCAAACCATGCAGTGCGGGGTTGGGGCTGGAAGACGTGGGCGTGGCAGTCAACGAGCGTGGACAAGTCCTAGTCGACGCGCAGGGGCGCACCAATGTCGAGGGCATCTGGGCTATCGGCGACCTCGTGCCCGGACCGATGCTGGCCCACAAGGCCGAGGCCGAAGGAGTCGCGGTCGCCGAGCGAATGGCCGGACGCGCCGGACAGGTCAACTACGAGGCCATACCCTCGGTCGTGTACACCCATCCAGAACTAGCCTCCGTGGGCGCGAGTGAGGAAGCAGCCACAGCAGCCGGCCACGAAGTCGCCGTCGGCAAGCACCTCTTTCGCAGCAACGCCCGTGCCCACTGCATGGACGACATCGACGGCCTAGTCAAGGTCGTCGCCGATGCGCACACCGACCAACTCTTGGGGATGCACATTCTCGGACCGCAGGCTTCGCACCTGATTGCCGAGGGCGTCTTGGCCCTAGAGTTCGGTGCCAGTGCCGAGGATGTAGCCCGCACCGTCCACGCGCATCCAGCACTGTCAGAAGTCGTAGGTGAAGCTGCGCGGGACACAGTATCGTGAAGCTCACCGGCAAAGTCGTCCTTATCACCGGCGCTGGCTCGGGCATCGGCCGCCAAACTGCGTTGCTCTGCGCTCGTGAAGGCGCGCACATCGCCGCCGTTGACATCGACGCAGCCACAGCTAAAGAAACGGTCGCAACCATCATCGCGGACAACGGGCAGGCCATCGCCATCGCCGCCGACGTGTCCCGCGCCGCCGACTGCGAACGCATGGTCCAGCAAGCTGAAGCCGCCTATGGTCGCCTCGACGTGCTGTTCAACAACGCCGGCATCTCCCACCACGCCGACGCCGACGCCATCGACACCGAAGAGGAGGTCTGGGATCTGACCATGGCCGTCAATCTCAAGGGCGTCTTTTTGGGCTGCAAATACGGCATTCCAGCCCTGCGCCGCGCCGGCGGTGGCGCGATCGTCAACACCGCCTCTTTTGTCGCCTTGCTCGGAGCGGCCACGCCCCAATTGGCCTATACCGCCAGCAAGGGCGGCGTCCTCGCCCTGACGCGCGAGCTAGCCGTTATCCACGCCCGCGAAAACATCCGCGTCAACGCACTCTGCCCCGGTCCATTGCGCACCGAGCTGTTGATGAAATACCTCGACAGCGAAGAGAAACGCCAGCGCCGCTTGGTCCATATCCCCATGGGCCGCTTCGGCGAGGCCGAGGAGATCGCCCGGACGGTCGTCTTCTTGGCCTCGGACGACGCCTCCTTCATCACGGGCTCGACCTTCGTCGTCGATGGCGGCATTACCGCTGCCTATGTCACCCCAGAGTGAGGCCGCCCATGCGCTTTGCGGCCGCAGTTTTCGACTTCAACGGCACCCTGCTTGCCGAGCCGCTGGACTATTGAACTTCCTGTAACCCACTGCACAATTCAGAAAGGGCAACCCATGAGCGAATTTTTTAAGGACATCGAAAAAATTGCCTACGAAGGCCCGGACTCTAAAAACCCCCTCGCCTTCAAGCACTACGACGCCGAGGCGATAGTCGGCGGCAAGACCATGGCCGAACACCTGCGCTTCTCCGTGGCTTTTTGGCACAGCTTCAAGGGCGGGGGCATCGATCCCTTCGGCCCAACTCCGGTGTACGACCGACCTTGGGACCGCGCCGCCGACCCCATGCAGCGCGCTGAGGACACTTTGCGCGCGGCCTTTGAGTTCATCACCAAGCTCGGCGCGCCGTTCTATTGCTGGCACGACCGCGACATCGCACCCGAAGGCGAGACCCTCAAAGAAAGCAACGACCGCCTCGACCACATCGTAGGGCTGGCCGAGCAATTGCAAGCCGATACAGGCATCCGCTTGCTGTGGGGCACGTCCAACTGTTTCTCGCACGCGCGCTTTACCCACGGGGCCTCCACCAACCCCGACGCCCACGTCTTCGCTTGGGCCGCAGCGCAGATCAAGAAGGCCATGGAATGCACCCATCGGCTCGGGGGGGCCAATTACGTGTTTTGGGGTGGGCGCGAGGGGTACTCCAGCTTGCTCAACACCAACATGGCCCACGAGCAAGACCAGCTCGCGCGCTTATTACACATGGCCGTGGAACACAAAAAGGCAATCGGCTTTACCGGCACCTTGCTCGTAGAACCCAAGCCCAAAGAGCCCACCAAGCACCAGTACGACTACGACGCCGCCACCGTCTTGAGCTTCCTCCGCAAATACGACCTGTTGGACGAGTTCAAGCTCAACATCGAAGCCAATCACGCCACCCTGGCCGGCCACACCTTTGAACACGACCTCCAACTCGCCTCGGCCGATGGCAAGCTGGGCAGCATTGACGCCAATCGCGGCGATTACCTACTCGGCTGGGACACCGACCAATTCCCCACCGACCTCTATTCCACCACCTACGCCATGTTGGTGATCCTCAAGCAAGGCGGCATCGCTTCCGGCGGCATCAACTTCGACGCCAAGGTGCGGCGCGGCTCCTGCGATTTGGAGGATCTCTTCCACGCCCACATCGGCGGCATGGACTCGTTTGCCCGCGGGCTAACGCTGGCCCAGCGCATCATCGACGACGGCGCACTCGACTCCTTTGTCGAGGCGCGCTACGCTTCGTACCGCAGCGGCATCGGCGAGAAGATCATGCGCGGCGAGACCAACTTTGCCGAGCTAGAGGCATACGTCCACCAACACGGCGAGCCAGAAAAGCGCAGCGGTCGCGAGGAAATGCTGGAGAATATCGTCAATAGTTATCTGTGAGGAAAAACGACGCGAGCGAACAACGGAGTACTATTATGCTGTTCGACTACTTGGATCCACTTAAAAGCGAGATCGACAAACTCGAAAAATTCATCCACAGCCGTGGCTCTGCTTGGCGACCCAACGAAACGGAGACGCGGTCAGCACTGGTCAACCCGCTGTTGAAAGCATTGGGGTGGGACCCGGCTGATCCGGCGTTGGTTAGCCAAGAGTACCAAACAGGTCATGGTCCCGCTGACTATGCTTTGCTAGGTCTTGATGCTAGGCCAGCAGTATTTATTGAGGCGAAAAAACTGGGATCGTCGCTGAGCAATCACCAACAACAAATGGTGAAGTACGCATTTGCGAAAGACGTTCCTTATGCCGGTCTGACTAACGGCAATCATTGGGAATTTTACCAAATTTTCAATCTGGCAGAGTTGAAACGCCGGAAGAAACAGAGAGAGTCAGGGAGTAGCGAATTGAATTTTTACCCAATTTCCCCATCGGAATACTTGGAGCATCGCCATTTGTTACAGGTATCCATCGCCGATGACTCCATCCATGATTGCGCCCTGAAACTACTCTTGCTTTCGCACTCCGTATCTTCAGCTATCCAGCCGACCCAAGCGAATTCTGTCGCTGAGTCAGTGCCCAATCCCGAACCTGCAAAAGCAGCACCATCATCCGAGTCGGAATCGAAGAATACCAAGTGGATTGCGCTTTCGGATGATATGTTCAGAGGAAGAATTTCTGGTGGTTCAGGTGATCCTCCGTTGGAAATCAAGTTTCCCGATGAGCACAAAAATACTATCCGAGTATGGAAAGATATTTTAATGCATACGGCCGAGTGGCTTGATTCAAAGGGTTTGCTCGTGAACATACCTATCATCTATAGTAGAGAAGGACAGACTTGTATCGTCAATACAGAGCAAAACCATCCAAACGGAAAGCCTTTTAGGAAACCACGCCGTCTCAAGAGGGGGTTGTGGATGGAAACAAGAGGTGGCAAAAGAGCAGTAGTAGTCACATGCAATCTGCTAAGGGCCTGTAGCCAAAATCCGGCGGAGGTTAAGGTGCGCGTCACTAACGGCAGCTAATTACAATCTCCAACGACTCAATCGTCCCACGGCAATCATCTCGTCGTCCAGCTTGATTTTCTAGAAGTGGTCCCAAAACTAGCGTCGGGCCACCTCAAGGGTCGTCAAGTGCCTGTGCATGGAGCGTTTTTCATAGGGCGAGACGCTCTTGATCCGACGCTTTTTCTTCACACAAGGAACCAAAACCGGAGTTTTGGGACCGCTTCTAGTACTCATAGGGTGCTGAAGTCGAGCATACTCGATAACAAGGTCTACCGGTGCCACACCCAAACGAACGCAATCAAGTTTGTCGATTACATCCGGTCCCAGTTCCCGTTCCGGATTCGCATGATCCGCACCGACAACGGCCACGAATTTCAAGTCCAGTTCCATTGGCACCTGAAGGATCTGGGCATCGACCACGTATATATCAAGCCGCACTCACCGCGGCTCAACGGCAAGGTGAAACGGTCCCATCGTACCGACGAAGTCGAATTCTACCAACTACTCGAAATATAAGGGTGATGTCGCCCTCGAGAAGCGTCTTTCCGAGTGGCAGCAGTATTATAATCTGCACCGACCTCACACTGCCCACGGGGGAAGAACGCCTTTTGAAGTCCTACATGAGAAACTCAAAGGCCAAGGTCATGGACCTTGAAGTAAGGCCAAAAAACGATCTGAAATACCGACGTAATTTTTGTCAGGCGATCTTCGAATTGTTATACTTTGAATAATTCCAGTCTGTGTAGTTAAGTATATAAGTCCCTTTAGATATATAGGATAAAAATGAAAGGAGAATGATCTGGTTGTTTTATAGATTCAAATAGGACCTTTCCCTATTCGTGCTATAATCCTGTCATGTAGTTCTTTACGTAATTTTTCAAGATTTTCTTCTTCCCAAGTAATGTGAGCATATTGACGAGTATCGAAATGAATCTTTTCTTCTTTTATCATATCTTTATGGCAAGTATAAATTACAGATTTTCCGAGACCATAAGCAAAACCCGCCTCATAATAAACTCCGCCTCTTGCACCATTTTTTCCATGAGTCATATCGGCTACTAAAAATAGAGACTGACGAATCTCTTTGATAATTTCGTCATCTATTTTGTCCAGATCAGGCTTTCGGTCAATTCTCATAGACTTATATCCTGCATTTTCAATAGCAGGTTTAAGACCTTCTTCATATACCTTCTTCATTTTTTCATCAAACCACATTGCGACGAATGCTTGGGTTGAATCTATTTTTGTATCTAAATCTTCGATTTGATTATAGCCATCTATTGTGAGAATGACAGGAACTTTATCCTCGCTTCCAATATGATCAGGGTCTAAAGTTATTGAAGGATGAGAGCATTCTATCCAACCCTTTTTTCTCATATAAGAAAAATAATATTTAACTTCTTCCCAAGAAGTTGCTTCCGACCATGCGTAAGCAAAGTAAGTGTTTTTTTGCTTTTCATCTCTTAAATCCTTCGGTCTAATTAATTCAGGAGAAGTTTTTATATTATCTCTATTCTCTACTAAAAATTCAATCCTATTTCCTGGTCTCTCTGTCTTTGCTGCGATAAAACGAAGTAGTCTATTGGCACGCTCAAAAACCGAAAGAGGCTTTTGATTTTTAGCATAGTTGATAACTTCTTCGTTTACTTGTGGTCGGGAGACGCCTTGGGATTGCATGTCTAGAAGCCAAGTAGTTAGTCTAGCTCTCTCATCATCTTTTAGTTCCTTAAGAAAACCCGCTGTTTCAAACAAAATTTGGTATTTGCCCCCAGCACGGGGCGACTCTATACAGAATAAATCTGAGTCGCTTATAGAAATATGTTTTGCATAAAATTCAGGCCATATTTCACATCTGACACTCTCAGACATAATACTCCTTTCTTCTAGCTAATCCGGCAGAAATCACAATATTTTCAGAATAACCCACTACCCAATTCCAACAGCTCAATTGTCCCTCGGCACGGCCATCATCCGCTCCAACGCCCGCCGCGCCCCCACAATCACCTCGTCGTCCAGTGTAATTTCGTAGCGCTCGTACAGCAGCGAAAAGTACACGTCTTGCAGGTCGGTGATTTTCATGTAGGGACAGTGTAGCCGGCAGCCAATGCAGCCGTCCGCCGCGACGAACTCTTGGTGCGGGAAGCGTTGCCGGAGCTGGTGCAACATGCCGTTTTCCGTGGCGATGATGAAGCTCTTGGCCTCGGGATACTTTTCCACGGCCTTGAGCATCCCCGTGGTCGAGCACACTTCGTGCGCGATTTCGACCACGTCCTCGCGGCATTCCGGGTGCGCGATGATGACGGCCTCGGGGTAGTCCGTGCGGGTGCGCTCGACGCTGGCGGCGCGCAGCACGTCGTGCGTCGGGCAAGCGCCGTCGTATACCACGACCTCTTTCTCCGGCACCTGCTCGGCCACCCAGCGGCCCAAGTTGCGGTCGGGCGTAAAGAGAATCTTGTCGCTATCGAGGCTGCGCACTACTGAGACGGCGTTGGCCGAGGTGCAGCAGATGTCGGATTCGGCCTTTACCTCAGCCGTGGAGTTGACATACGTCACCACCGTGTGATCGGGATAGTCTGCTTTCCAATCGTCGAGGCTTTCCGGAGTTATGGAGTCGGCCAGCGAACAGCCTGCGCCCAAATGAGGCAAGAACACCTGCTTGCCGGGGCTGAGGATTTTGGCCGACTCAGCCATGAAATGCACGCCGCAAAAGACGATGCGCTCGGCATCCGTCTTGGCAGCCTCCACCGACAACCCAAGCGAATCGCCCGTGAAGTCGGCCAAGTCTTGGATCGGTGGGATCTGGTAGTTGTGCGCGAGGATGACCGCGTTTTTCTCGCGGCGCAAGTGGTTGATTTGGGCGATGAGCTCCTCGGCGGGCAGGTCGCTGTGATACTGCCCAGCGGCTGGGGCGATGGTCTCGGAGTGGGTCATGGCTTGACTTGCGCTCCTTCGTCGGGGGGGATGGTCTCGGTGCCGTTGGGAAAAACGCGCCAAAATTCCTTGCGAATGAGGCCGGTGATCATGGCGCTCTTGCTGCTGCCGTGATAGCGGGCAATCGCGTCGAGCATCTCGTGGTCCCGGTCGGGTGCCGAAAAGGTCCGCACCTTGGCTCGGCGACTCTGATCTTTGGTTGGCATTATATCTTTCTTATATAAAATTTAATTAATATATATGTAATCTAATCAATCGCTGGCAGTCCGTCAATACATTTGTAACCGCGCTTTAACCAAATTGTCACACAAAAAAGGAAGATGGGGCGCGGCCCTATAGCTGGCTAATCCGCTCCATGGCCTCTTCAATCCGGTCGCGGTGATTGAAGGCCGACAGGCGCAAGTATCCCTCGCCCGCCGCGCCAAAACCCGCACCCGGCGTGCCGACGATGTGGGCCTGGTCGAGCAAGTAGTCGAAGTAAGTCCAACTGTCCTGCCCATCGGGCGTGGCCACCCACAAATAGGGAGCGTGCTCGCCCCCGTACACCGTAAGCCCAGCCGCCCCCAACTGCTGGCGCATGATCGCGGCATTTTCCATGTAGAACGCAACGCGCTCGGCAATGCCCTGCTGGCCAGCCGGCGAGTACGCAGCAGCCGCGGCGCGCTGCACCGGATACGCCACGCCATTGAACTTGGTCGAGTGCCGCCGCGCCCACAGCCGATGCAGATCCACTTCCTCGCCCGAGGCTGCGCGGCCCTTGAGCTCCTTTGGCACCACGATGTAGCCACAGCGCAGGCCAGTAAAACCGGCGTTCTTGGAAAAACTGCGGAACTCGATCGCCACCTCGCGGGCACCTTCGACCTCGTAGATGGAGCGCGGGAGCGCCGAATCGGTGATGTAGCTCTCGTAGGCCGCGTCAAATAGAATGACTGCCTGCTCGCGCCGGGCGTATTCGATCCAGCGGGCCAAGGCGTCGCGGGTCATCACCGCGCCCGTGGGATTGTTGGGAGAGCACAAGTAGATCAGATCGACGTGACCGGCGGGCAGGTCCGGGATGAAGTCATTGGCGGCCGTACACGGCATGTAGATCAAGCCATCGTACGAACCATTCTCGTCGGCTGGCCCCGTGCGACCAGCCATGACATTGGAATCGCAGTACACTGGATAGACCGGATCGGTCAGCGCGACCACACAATCGTCGGCGAAAATTTCCTGCACTGCGCCCGAGTCGCACTTGGACCCGTCGGAGACAAAAATCTCGTCGCTGTGCACCTGCACGCCGCGCGCGCCAAAGTCGTGCTCGACAATGGCCTCGCGCAAAAAATCCTGACCCTGGTCGGGCGGATAGCCCTGCAAGGTGTCGTCGTGCGCCATTTCCTCGACGGCCTCTTTCATCGCATCGACCATCGGCCGCGGAATGCCCTTGACCACGTCGCCGATCCCCAAGCGAATCACGTCGGCCTGCGGATGGGCCTCGGCAAACGCCTCGACCCGGCGGGCGATTTCTGGAAAGAGGTAACCGGCTTTGAGCTTGAGGTAGTGATCGTTGATATGCACCATGATATTCACTTTCTTGGAATGAATTAGGAATTACGAATTAGGAATTACGAATTATCAATCATTAGTCCCCAATTCGCAATTCGTAATTCCTAATTTTTAATTCTTAATTCAAAAAGGAGACTCACTCGTGGATATAAGCTTTATGACCAGTGCCGGCGGCCCGAACAATTGGAGCCTCGACGAATGCGCCCGTTGGGCGCGAGAGCACGATTTCGATTGCGTGCGCCTAAACGACTCCGGCGCGCTCGACTCGGACCACATTCTAGTGGTCGGGCCGGACGCCGTGCTGGAGACCTTGCGCCAGCATGGCCTGTACCTCGCTGCCCTCACCGCGCACTACAACCTGCTCGACGACGACCGCGAGCAGGCCCGCGCCGCCCAAGCCAAGCTGCTCAAGGCCATTGCGTCGGCCCGCGCCCTCGACTGCCCCGTCATCGTCACCAGCAGCGGCGCACCCGTGCGCAACGGCCAGTTCTACGGCATGTTCTCCTCCGAACCCGGCAACCCCAGCGACCGCTCCGACGAACTCGTTGACCGCTTCCAAGCCATGTTCGAACCCGTGGTGCAAGCGGCTGAAGACAACAATGTCCGGCTCGCGCTCGACGTGGCCGTGCGCATGGGCCAGATCGGCTGCAACCCAGAGATGTGGGAAAAAATCCTCGACGCCGTGCCCTCGGATCACCTCGGCCTGTCCTGCGACCCTTCACACTGGCTGTGGATGCACATCCTGCCCGTCGAAGACGTCATCCGCGACTTTGCCGGCCATTGGTACTACGCCGATGTCAAGGATTGCGAGATTAGTCAGCGGATGCTCTACCGCCAAGGCATCATCGGCAACTGGTGGTGGCAATACCGCGTCCCCGGCCGCGGCCAACTCGACTGGAGCACCATCATCGGCGCGCTGTGGGAATCGGACTACGACTACGTGCTGTGCGTGGAAAACGAAGACCGCGGCTTCCCCGGCCTAGAGGGCTTTGCCTTTGGCGGCCAACACCTGCGCAGCTTGCTGCCGCCCAAGAAATCCGGCTTTAAGCGTCAAGGGGGGCATTGGAAGACGAGCGGGTGGAAGCGCAGGATGTAGGGGGCGGTTTGCAAACCGCCCCCTACCTTGCCGTTAGGACCATTTGCCGTACTATTATTTTCTGACGTTAGGCATTGTAGGGGCAACCCTTGTGGTTGCCCTCTTAGGATCGAATGTTCCGGGTCGCTTGGGCACCCACAAGGGACGCCCCTACACCGACCGGTTCGGCGCAGATGCGTAACGTCAGTTACTTTATTTGACACGCAGCAACCAGCCCGAGGAGCCATGAGCACGGACAAAAACCGCGACTTCATCCGCGAAGCCATCGACGTCGACCTCGAAAACGGCCGCTACGACCGAGTCATCACCCGCTTCCCGCCAGAGCCTAACGCGCACCTGCACATCGGCCACGCCAAGGCGATCTGCGTCAACTTCGGCATTGCCGCCTCCTTCGATGGCCAATGCAATCTCCGCTACGACGACACCAACCCCACGCGCGAAGAGCAAGAATACGTGGACTCCATGCAGGAGGACATCCGCTGGCTCGGCTTCGACTGGGGGCCGCAGCCGTACTACGCTTCCGACTATTTCGGCCAGCTCTACGAATGGGCCGTCGCGCTCATCAAAAAGGGCTTGGCGTACGTGGATGACCAGACTGCGGACGAGATTCGGGAAAACCGCGGCACGCTCACCGAGCCGGGCAAAAACAGCCCGTACCGCGACCGCTCCATCGAAGAAAACCTCGACCTCTTCGAGCAGATGAAAGACGGCGCATTCCCCGATGGCTCCCGCGTGTTGCGCGCCAAAATCGACATGGCCGCGCCCAACATCAACCTGCGCGACCCCGTCATGTACCGCATCATGCACACCACCCACCACCGCACCGGCGATGCGTGGTGCATTTATCCCATGTACGACTGGGCCCACGGCCAGAGCGACGCCATCGAGGGCGTTACGCATTCGCTGTGCTCAGACGAATTTACCAACAACCGACCGCTCTACGACTGGTTCATCGAAAAACTCGGCATCTTCCCCTCGCGCCAAATCGAGTATGCCCGCGGCAACATCACCTACACCGTCCTCTCCAAGCGCTACATCCTGCAGCTCATCGAGCAAAATCTCGTCTCCGGCTGGGACGATCCTCGGCTCTACACCCTGCGTGGCCTGCGCCGCTTGGGGTACCCACCGGCGGCCATCCGCCGCTTCTGGACCGAAGCCGGCATTGCCAAACGCGGCAACAACATCGACATCGCCCTCCTCGAATACTGCATCCGCGACCAGCTCAACCAGACCGCGCCCCGGCGCATGGCCGTACTCAACCCGCTCAAGGTAGTAATTGAAAACTACCCAGAGGACCAAAGCGAGATGCTAACGGCCATCAACAACCCGGAAGACGACAGCGCCGGCACCCGCTCCATCCCCTTTTCGCGGCACCTCTACATCGAGCGCGAGGATTTTATGGAAGACCCGCCGCGCAAGTTCTTTCGCCTCGCCCCAGGCCGCGAGGTCCGATTGCGTTACGCCTATTTCATCACCTGCACCAAAGTCGTCAAGAACGCCAGCGGCGAGATCGTCGAACTGCGCTGCACGTACGACCCGGCCACGCGCGGCGGCAACGCACCCGATGGCCGCAAGGTCAAGGCCACCCTGCACTGGGTCTCGGTCCCCCACGCGGTCCCAGCCGAGGTGCGGCTCTACGACCGGCTCTTCAAAGTCGAAAAACCACTCGAAGCTCCGCCCGGGGGCACCTGGCTGGACAACCTCAACCCGGACGCGCTCAAAGTCCTCAACCCCTGCTATCTAGAGCCATCCCTCGCCGACATGGCCCCAGGGGATTCCTGCCAGTTTGAGCGGCTCGGCTACTTCTGCGCCGACCGCGAGGACCACACACCGGACGCGCCCGTCTTCAACCGCACCGTCACCTTGCGCGACACTTGGGCGCGGATGCAGAAGGGCTAGCCACACCTACCGCCGCGCATGCGGATCTCGCGCCTCCTATTGGCCCTGCTGCTCTCGGCACCTGTTGCCGCCGAAGAGGTCGTCGTGCCGGCTGGCCCTTTCACTATGGGCATCGATCACCCGCGAGCTACCGACGAAAAGCCCAGCCGCCAAGTCTATCTGAGCGCCTTTTCCATCGACCGCTACGAGGTCACCAACGCCCGCTTTGCCGCCTTTGTCGCAGCCACTGGCTACCAAACGGAAGCGGAAAAACGCGGAGCGGAAAAGGCCGACAGTATTAGCTGGCGTCAGCCCCACGGCCCCGACTCAACAGCCGACCCAACCCATCCGGTCGTCTACGTTAGCTGGCAAGACGCCCACGCGTATTGCACTTGGCGCGGCGGACGGCTGCCCACCGAAGCCGAGTGGGAAAAAAGCGCGCGCGGCAGCGATGGTCGGCTCTGGCCCTGGGGCACAAAGTTTGCGGCAGGACGCGCCAATCTCTGGGGTGCAGAAGACGGGTACGCCGAGTTGGCACCAGTCGGCTCTTTTCCCTCGGGAGCCAGCCCGTACGGCACACTCGACATGGCCGGCAATGTCTGGGAGTGGTGCGCCGACTGGTACGACGCCAACTACTATGCGACCGGCCCGACCAAAGACCCGCAAGGGCCAGAGACTGGCCGCTTCAAGGTCCTGCGCGGCGGCTCGTGGATCAATCCAGGACCGGTGCTGCGCAGCATCAACCGCTTCGAGGTTCTGCCCGTAGAGCGCAGCCCCTATATCGGCTTCCGCTGCGCCCGTTCCCATGCGCCCTAGTACTTGCGCCCACTACGCCCTGCTGGCCTTGGCCGCCTGCGCCCCCGCACCAGACCTCACCCCTGTGCACTTCACCGACGTTACCGCAGCGTGCGGCTTGGATTTCCGCATGCACTCGGGCGGTCGAGTCAAAAACTACATCATTGAAGCCAAGGGCGGCGGCGGCGCCTTCCTCGACTACGACGGCGATGGCTGGCTCGACATCTACTTGGTCAACGGCTCGCGGCTAGAAGGCTATCCCGACCCGGCCACGGCCCCGACTAACGCTCTCTACCGCAACATGGGCGACGGCACTTTTGCGAACTACACCCGCACAGCCGGGGTCGGCGACGCCGGTTGGGGCATGGGCTGCGCCGCGGCCGACTACGACCAAGACGGCGACCTCGATCTCTACGTGACCAATTACGGCCCCAACGTCCTCTACCGGAACGAGGGCAACGGCCAATTCCGCGACGTCGGGCAGACCTCTGGCGTCGATCTGGCGGGCTGGAGCACGGGTGCGACCTTCGGCGACTACGACGGCGACGGCGACCCAGACCTCTACGTAGCCCAGTACTTGCACTTTGCCCCCGAGCGCGTTCCTCCCCGAGGCGGCATGTGGAAGGGAGTCCTAGTCTTCGCCGGACCACTCGGCCTCCCAGGGGCACAGGACGTCCTCTACCGGAACGAGGGCAACGGCCAATTCCGCGACGTCACCCGCCAAGCCAAGGTCGGCCAATTCGCGCCTACCTACGGCCTGAGCTCCCTTTTTTGCGACTACGACAACGACGGCGACCCAGACCTCTATGTGGCCAATGACTCGGCACCCAACTTTCTCTACCGCAACGAGGGCAACGGCCAATTCCGCGACGTCGGCGTGGAGGCCGGAGCTGCCCTCAGCGCCGAGGGAGGCGCACAGGCTGGCATGGGCATCGCTTATGGAGACTACGATGGCGATGGCGATGGCGACTTGTTGGTCACTCACTTTGAGGACGACTACAACACCCTCTACGGCAACCAAGGCGACGGCCGCTTCTCAGTGGTTAGTGCTGCGGCCGGCCTCGCCGAGCCGAGCCTGCCGCACTTATCCTTTGGCACGTTCTTTTTCGACTACGACAACGACCAAGACCAAGACCTGTTTGTGGCCAACGGACACGTCTATCCGCAAATCCGGCACCTTGCGCCCGATGGCTACGCCGAACCCAATCAGCTTTTTGCCAATCAAGGGCCAGCCGGTGCCTACCGCTTCGCAGAAGTCGCAGCCGGGGACGTGAGCCGTCCCGCCGTCAGTCGCGGTACCGCCAAGGGGGACTACGACAACGATGGGGATGTAGATGTTTTGGTCTTCAACCTCGATGGGCCGCCGCAACTTCTGCGCAACGACGGCGGCAACCAACGCAACTGGCTGAGCCTGCGCGTGGTCGGCGGCTTAGGGGCGAAAGTCTCCATCGCCAGCGGCGGGGTCAAGCAGACCACGGAGATTGTCAGCGGCGACAGCTTCCTTTCACACAGCGACGGGCGCGTCCACTTCGGTTTGGGATTCAATCAGGTAGCCGATTGGATCGAAATTCGCTGGCCCTCGGGCCGCGTCCAGCGCCTCAAGGACGTGGCCGCCAACCAGTTCTTAACAGTAGAAGAGCCGGGGCCTTAGTTCCGCCTATTGCTTTCGCAACCGCTCTCGCACCTGCGCTAGATAGTGCTGGGCCTGCGCGTGGTCGGGATCGGCCACAAGCACCCGGGCAAAAGCTCGTGCCGCCTCGTTTAGCTTCCCTTGGCGAATGCGGACCACGCCCACGCCATTCCACGCGTCGGCATTTTCCGGGTCCAAGATCAGCATCTGCTTGAATGCCTTCAGAGCCTCAGACCACGAACCCCGCTGCAGATGGACTCCGCCCAAATTGTACCAAGCCTTCAGATAGGCCGGTTCAAGGACGACGGCCTGTTTATATGAATGGAGCGCCTCGTCCCAAGCACCCTGCTTGACCTGCAAAAGCCCCAGATTGTACCAAGCCATCGCGTAGTTGGGATAAATCGCCAATGCGGATCGGTTGTACATTTGGGCGCTGTCGAGTCGTCCAGCCTCCGCATGCATCCGACCCATCCCCAGATGCGCCCGGGCACTGCGGGGGGCAGACTGGAACTGCGTGCGGTAGAAGGTCTCGGCGTCAGCCCACGTTGCGTTGCGTACCGCCGTCAGAACCGCATAGCTGCCAAGCAACCCCAAGCCCACCGTCCAAAGCCCCCAACCCCAGCGCCGCGCCAGTTGCCAGAGCCCCCAACCTAACAGCAGACAAAACGCGGCTGACGGTGCGTAGATTAACCGTTCTCCCATGATAGTCGGCACTAGCACGAGAAAATTACTCGTCGGTGCGGCTAGGATCGCATAGCTCCCTGCGACAAAGGCGACCATCGGCAACCGATGCCACCAGTACCAAGCCGCGCCAGCTACCATGAGCACTGCGGCGCAAAAGCCAATCACTTCCCAATCCAGTGGATTGCTTACCAACTGGATCTGGGCATGGGAGTAGTCCGAGGAAAGCCCCAGCGGCCAAACCAGTAGCCGCAGGTAGACAAATTGCACGGTAGCGGCCGTCAACACCCGCTCTAGCGGCGCGGCGTTCATTAAAGGATTGTCGAGCGCGGAGATGTCGCTGTCGGCTGTCCCTAGGGCCACTTGGCGCAAAAGCAGCCAGCCTACCAATACTAAGCCATATCCTCCGTAGGCTCGCCAGCGCGCCTTAAGCGGCTGCGCAGTGCAGATGTCCAGCCACAGGGCGACGAAGAGATAGACGGCGGCTGATTCCTTGCTCAGTAGCGCAAACCAATACAGTACGCCAGCCCCTTTCCACTGCCCGCGATGGTGCAAGGCCAGAAAGGACGCGCCCAAGAGCATAGCTAGAGGCTCGGCTCGGCCAGTAATAAACGCCACAGCCTCGGTGTGGACTGGATGCGCGGCAAAAAGTAGCGCGGCGGCGATACAGGCGTGGAGGGCCAAACCCAGCCGCAGTCCCAAAAGCAATAACGCACAGCTAGCCCCCGCGTGTAGCGCGGCATTGACCAGATGGAATCCTACGCCGTGTGCACCGGGCAACCCCAAGACCTCGTTGGCCCAATAATTGAACGCCAGAGTCCAAACCGTCAGCGGCCGATAGTGGTGTGAGTGCAGGATCTCGCCCCAATAACGGCCAGCGAGAATTCGGTCCACCCTCCACGGATCGTGCATCAGCTCGTTGGCGGGGATCAATTTGCGGTCGTCGTACACCAACTCGTTGTCCAGCGCATTGACGTACACGCCGCACGCGACCAAGGCCACTAGCGTCAATGCCACCCACTGGCCGCGCTTGGCAACCTTGGCGCATGCTGATGGAGAATTTTCCCCCAGCTTATTGCGCACTCGACTCATAGGCAGATAACTGCTTCAGGAGTGCCTCTCGCAGCTTTACCGGCGTCAGCGCGATGGCCTGCTGCTGGAAGGCAACGGCCGCAGACCATTTTCCCTGCTCGGCTTGGGCCTGGGCCAGCGCCACCAGCGTCCTCACCAGCGTCTTGCGGGCCAGCGGCAGATCCACCTGCTGGGCTTGGGCCTGCTCCAGCACCTTGCGCGCCTCGTCAACGCGCCCGGCCCGCGCCAGCGCGATGACGAGGTTGTTGAGCGCCCTAGCGTCGTCGGGTACTAGATCAACCGCACGGCGAAAGTGATCCAGCGCTTCGGCTAGACGACCCTGCTCTTCGAGCAAGACCCCTGTATTGATATGCGCCTTGGGAAAATCCGGTCGCAAAGCCAGCGCCCGGCGCAACGCGCGCAGGGCCTGTGCAGCCTCGCCCCGGGCGTAGTAGGCCATCCCCAAGCCGTAGTGGGCTTCGGCCAGATCCGCATCCTGTGCCAACGCTTGAGTGTAGTGAGCTACCGCCGCCTCGGTTTCATCTTGGCGCAGCAGCACATTGGCCAGATTGGTCTGCGTCTCGGCGTCAGGTGCCAGCGCCAGCGATTGCTCAAACGCCTGCTGTGCTTCTGTTAGTCGCCCGGCCCGCGCCAACACCAGCCCCAACTTCGAGTAGGCACCTGGATGCTTGGGAGCAACGCGGACGGCCTGGCGATAGCGATCGATCTCCTGCTTGAGAGGTTGCAGCGCCTCAAAGCGGTGCATGGCTTGGTCTGCAGCTTGCCCTTGGCCCAACCGCTGGTAGGTCCGCGCCAAGTGCAAATAGGGCATCGGCTCCTCGGGAGCCAACTCCCGCGCTTGTGCAAAGGCGACAATGGCCGCCTCGCCATTTCCGAGGTGGTTGTGAGCTAGGCCGAGTCGGTAGTGAGTTTCCCAGTCCTCGGGTGCCAGTGCCGTAGCCCGCGTCAGTGTCGCTACAGCTTGGGCGGGCTGGTTGCGGTGTAGATAAATGACCCCCAGCAACTGGGCCACCTCGACGACCGAAGTATCCTGTGCCACAGCCTGCTCTAGCACTTCGGCTGCTTCCTCGTAGCGCCCTAGGCCAGAGTAGAGCGCCACACCAGCCGCATAGTGCAGACGGACCGCGTCTGGATAGTACCTGAGCGCTGGTCGCAACAGGGCCACCGCCTCTTGATAGCGGCCCTGTCCGTATAGCGCAGTGGCCTGCTCGTAGTACTCTTCCGCTGTCCAATCTGGATTGAACGCAACCGACTCGATGGAATCTGTGCGCTCGGTCAGCGGCGCAGGCACCAGCACTGGCGGCGGCACCTGCTCGCTGTAGTGGGCTATTTCCGCTCCTTCGCCCTCGCGCAGCACCAAGTAGCGCCGGAGGGGCGGTTGTTCGACCACTTGCACCCGCCCCGACGGCCAGCGGACCTCGACTTTTTCCACTTTTGCGAGCCCGCCTAGTCCAAAGAGCACCCGCCCGTCGTTGGCGGACAAATAACCATAGCCGCGCTTGGCTTGGCGCACGAGCACTTGCCCGTCTGCCCAAAGCCGTACGCTAGCTCCTTCAGCGGGTCTCCCCGCTGCGCCGATCAGCTCCAATCCCAACCAGTAGCTGCGGTTGCCGCCGTCGTTGCGCAACAGGCTCAGGCGGTCGTTGAGGTTGTTGACGAGCAAGTCTAAGTCGCCGTCGTTATCGTAGTCGCCAAAGGCCGTGCCTCGGCTCACCTGTTCGGCCTCTAGGCCCACCGGGTCGGCCAGCGCGAAAACGCCGTCCCGATTCCAGTACAGTAGATTGCGCTGACGATAGCTAAGCCCCAATGGACGGGCTTCAAGTTGGGGGTAGAGATGGCCGTTGGCTACGAAGAGGTCGAGCCAACCGTCCAAATCAAAATCAGCTAGGGCTGTGCTCCAGCCCAAAAAGGGCCGCACCGCACCACCCAAACCCGCTGCGTAGGTAGCATCGGCAAAGGAACCATTCCCTAGGTTTTGGTACAAGGTATTGACATCGTCGGAAAAGTTGGTGACTACAACGTCTAAGTCGCCGTCGTTATCGTAGTCGCCGCTATCGATCCCCATGCCAGCTTGGGCGCGTCCCTCCTCGCTGTAGGCTACACCGGCAAAGGCACCAACCTCGCGTAGCCGCCAGGCACCGTCGTTGTGATAGAGCAGGTTAGGGGTCGAGTCGTTGGCGATATAAATATCCTGATCGCCATCTCCATCGTAGTCGGTAAAAAGCACCCCAAGGCCGAGGTAGGTCCGTTGGTCAATTCCAGTCGCCGCACTTACATCGGCAAAGGTGCCATTCCCCTCGTTGCGATAGAGCACGTCGGCTTGGCCGTCCAAGCCGTGGGGGCCACAGAACACGGACAAGCCCTTCCAGCCGCTACATGGCTCGCCATCGCCGGGCGGATTATTTAGGTCGAAGGCCACGTAGTTGGCCACATAGAGATCGAGCCAGCCGTCCAAATCCACATCGCCAAACGCCGCACTAGCGCCCCAACGCTGATCGCCTGTGCCTGCCTCTACGGCGGTGAAGGTGCCGTTCCCCTCGTTGCGGTAAAGCGCGTTCGGCCCCCAATAGGTGACATACAGGTCGAGATCGCCGTCGTTGTCGTAGTCGGCCACCGCGCAGCCCATGCCCCAACCCGTTTGCTCCAGCCCGGCCGCTTGCGTCACCTCGGCAAATGCCCGGCCACCGTCAGAAGTCGGAACATTGCGCCAGAGGCGATTGCCCGTCTCCGGCGCGTCCTCCGCGCGGGTGCCATTGACGGCGAACACATCCAGCCAGCCATCCACGTCGAAGTCGAAAAAGGCCACCCCCGAGCCCATGGCCTCCAAAATGTAGCGCTGCTGCGGGCCACCGGACACGTGGACGAAGTCCAGCCCCGCCGCTTGCGTCACGTCCGCAAAGCGCACGGCATGCATCGGCCTTTCTACACTCTGCTCCGCTACCGGCTCGGGCGCACATCCCCACCCCCACAAGCTCAGCAGCGCAACCAGTACAGTAGCGTTAGAACCCACCGGACACCTCCGCTAGTGCTCGCTGCAGGGCAGGGCGGTCTCCTATATGCAATTCCTCAAGCATCCGCCTTAGAAAGCGCAGCCCACCCTGCTCGACGAACTGGCGGCGCTCGGCTTCTTGCAGGTGCGGAAGCGCGGCCACTTGTGCTGCTATCAGCTCCGCTAGACGCCGCCTGAGTGCCGCCGGGGGCGCGCTATAGGGCATGCGCTTGAGAAAGAGCATCAGATCGTTGCGCCGCCAAACCTCTTCCAGCGGCGGATAGCTGGGCCGATAATCCTCGTATTCCCCTAGCACAGAGGACGTACCCCACTGACTAGATAGCGGACTCGCCGCTAGGGTCTCAACCATCGTCCGAGCGATTAGGTAATGGCCAAAGACTGTCGGATGTACGTATTCGGAGATCAACTCGCTGCCGACGATGCCGTGTGGCGACGCCGCAGAGAAAGCAGCTTCCACTTCGCAGAGCAATACTCCGTTCGAGCTGGCGGCCACCTCGCGGAGTATCTGATTGAAAAGAGTCGGGGCACGGAAGGGCAAGCGATCCATGTCTCGCGCCCGTGTAAAAGCGGCTTTCGCCTCGCCGTATTCGCCGCGCAAATAGTGATGCCGTCCCAATGTGAAGTGGAGATTGGCGCAGTAGGGATTTTCGCGTAGGGCGTTCCGCGCCTGTCGCTCGACCTCGGCCCATTGTCCGGCTGCGGCCAGAGCCTCGATGGCCGGCGTCTCTGCATCGCACTCCGAGCGTAGCGGATGGAAGTCCTTGAGATTGGCAACTAAGGTCGAAAACAACAGCGGAATCCCACGCTCGGCGGCAATGAGGGCGATTTCCTCGAGATTGGCGCGAAAGTTTTCCGCCGTCCTGCTGTATCCCACGTCGAGCGGACCAATTTCTTCGCGTGCTAGATGCAAACCAAAGGATGGAGTCGTTTCCTCGGGTTGGGCCCAGTTCTGCAGGTATGCGATTAATTCCCCGAGGTAGTAGTAGATGCGCGAGTGCTGCAAAAGCATCAGGAAGCGGATCATCGTTCGGTCGTTGCCCACGCGGACAAAGGGCGTCGTAACTCCGTAGGGTCCCATGAATTCGTTGTGGCCCGCGTAGAGGATAACTAGGTCGGGATCGTAGTCGGCGATCTCGCGCATAAAATCCACTAGGCAGAACGTATTGAGCGCGGTGATCCCACAGTTGATCACTTCAAAGCGCCGCTCGGGGTACGCGGCGGGAAGCATTTTCTCTAAGTAGTGGGGAAAAGCGGCCGAAACCGGATGCGGGAAACCAACAAGGGTCGAAGCTCCCAAAGCGAAGACGCGCACCACTTCGGGCGCTTTGTCGGCCGCAAAGCTCTGCACTAGCGGCGAGGAGCGGCGATATGGATGCTGGAAGAAGCGGTAGGTAACGTCCCGATTAGCAGTGTAGACTTTTTCGCCAGCGTTCTCCGCCAACGCGAAAAGACGGGGAGAGGGACCTAAGTCGCAAAGTTGCAAAATGCCTTCGACCCCAGCCAGCAAGCCCAATCCCGCAAGCGCGGATAGCAGGTTTAGGGCCAGCGCTTTCCTCTGCATCTGCCCGCGCCGGACGGCGGCCCTTAGTAGGCCACCGCAATCACCCGCTGGGCGACTTGGTGCGAAGCTCCTTGTGCATCTACATCTACCTCAATTCGGCATAGATAGAGCCCGGGAGGCACCGGTACCCCCTGCGCATCGCGCCCGTCCCATTGCACCACTTGCTCGCCGAAGCTACGGCGCTTCTCTTGCCAAATCGGCCGACCGCTCAAGTCAAATATCTGCACCTGTAGCGCCCGCTCGACATTGAGGTTGCCAATGGCGAAGCGAACTTCGGTCTGGTCGTTGATCCCATCGGCGTTAGGCGTGAAGGGATTGGGAGCGATGGTTGCCTCTTGGATTACCCGCGAAGAGAACGGCACCGAGATACTCAGCGAAGCACTCGGCGTCTCCTCGGTAGCATCGCCAGGATCCACCTGCTGCCATGACTCCGGGTGCGCGGAGTCGCGGATCGACACATCGACGGTGCTGCCGCTGAGCAAGACCCGCGCCTTGAAGCCCACCTGTACCATCTCCCCTGCCGCCACCACGGCACCGCGCTCGGCTCGCGGCAGGGCATTGTAGGCGCTTTCACTTAGCGGCTCGCCATCTTGGTCGAACGGGAACTGTCCCCCCTTGCCTAGGAGCCGACGAAAGTAGCGGACTGACCCTTTGAGCGAATCCTCCAGTGCCCGAAAATCCGTCTCGGAAACCTCTTGCTCGATGACTTTCCCCTCGTCGTCTTGGCCGGTGGTCGCGAAGTAAACGATGCGGCCTTTCTCTTCAAAGGGCAGGCCCAAGTAGGTCAACTCATTGAGGAGACGCCCGTCTGCATCTACGGGTACTTCGTCGCCCTCTGCGGCTATTGCGCGATAGTACGTCCTAGAACCCGGCTGCTGAGGCTGCAAGGCGACCTTCTCCGGTAGCCGCAAAAGCACCTGAGCCTCCCCTGGGAAGAACGCCTTGACAGTATCGCCGTCAGCGTTCAGGAACGCTTGGTAACGACGCCCATCCGGCTCGACAAACCAAGGCGTGTGCTCCCCGCTTGTTGGATCTTGACGCGAGCCGAGCTCGGCGAAGCGGTGCGCTTGTTCATCACCCAAACCTACCTCGATAATTTCGAGCGCGGGGATGGGATCGGCATCGAGCAGAATTTCGTCAAAACGACGGCTCGGCTGACCTCCAGGCTGATCTTGAACAAAGGAAGGATTGATAAAGAGTGAGAAGTCGCGTTCCTCGCCGAACGGCACCTCACTGGGCCAAATCTCGGCCAGCGTTCGGCCAGCCACCGGCGGTGTGAACTGCACCCGCACCGTGCGCAGCGAAGCGGCGACCTCGGGGTCGGTAGAAAGCAGCCGGGCCTGTATTTGCATATAGCGTCTGGGACTAGGCGAGGTGACCAACTCACCTGGGTTCGCGTAGCGCTGACTCCAGCTACTCCAACCGCCACCAGGCTTGACGCGGGAGACGACCGGCCCCTGAAATCCCTTGGGTAGCTTATTGTATTCAGCCTCGGTCTTAGGCTCACCGCCGCTACCGTAGTATTCGGTCTCCTCGATCAACCGGTCGCCGGTGCGCGTGCGGATCTCCACCTGCGCTATGTCGGGGTCGAGGATATCGGCTTCCCACTCAATGCGGCCTAGTAGGACCGCGCCTGGCAACTCGATCATTGGCGAAGTAAGAGTAACCTCCGATGGGGCTCCTTGGCCGAAGAGTTGGAATTCGCGGATCCGGTCGCCGGTATTGTAGCCTCCAGCCCGACCCGCATAGTCGGAGAATATCTGCGAGGACAGATAGCGGACTTGGAGCAATTCGTCAAAGCCCTGCTCGACCGTGCCGCCCTGCTGGCGATGAATCTCCTCCCACTTGAGGTTGCCGTTGGAGTCTCGCGTGCCGTCCGAAGCGCGCAAGACCATCTCATCGACGCCGCTGATGCCGCCGACCATGCGGAAGTAGCTCAGCCAAAATCTGGCCCCTAGGTCTAAGGTCAGCACGCCGCGATTGTCAAAGCGCGGGTCCGGCGACCAGACTAGCTGCAAGTAGTTACTCTCGTAGCGCCCGTCAAAGCCGGGTGTGCCGGCGAAAATGCCGGTCAAGTCAACACTGCCACCACCATCGACGATCCCTAACGCGATGTTATCGCCTTGGCTCCAAACTTCGATGTCGGCCAACCGAGGCCGTTCGCGCTGGTAGTAGATCAGCCGACCTTGGCGCTGGGAGTCAACTTGGGAGAAGATATCTTTGTCCACTTTGGTCTCGCTGCCGGCTGCATTGACGATGTGGTAATCAATTCCGCCTTGGTCTCCTGCCGGCAGGGCCATAAACTCCGCCTCCGAGACCGTGCGAAATTTGTCGAACCGGCTGTCGGTGATGGCGATCCGCACAATGTGCAATTGCCGGAAGAAGCCCTCGTCATCTGGGTCTAGATCGAACTCCAACACCGTCTGGTCTTCGTTGGGGACGATTGTGCGCTCAATGAGCGAGAGGGGCGCGTCGCGCTGGTCAGAAGCTGTACCGAGGATGCGGACTTGGCGGAATGGCTCGCCTACTTCTGGATCGACAAAACGCAGCACAATTCGCGAGACTGCAACCAGCCGCCCTAGGTCAATATCTATGTACCAATTCTCAAACGAACGGCTGTGGTATTCGATCCGCCTATTGGTGCTGCTGGCTGCCTCGTAGGTTGCGCGATCCACTCGCCGCTCGCCGGCCTCGTCCCGGGCGAAGTAGTAGATCGGCCCGCGTTGGTCTTCGGGGAGCGCTTCGTAGGTCGTGCGGTCCACCGCGCTGCTGGGCTCCCAATAGGTCAACGGATCCCCGTCGAGGATGAAGGCAGTGGACTCGGGATTGTTGGGCGTGTACTTGATGCCCCCGTGATAGTAATACCAGATGACGGGATCGCCCACCTCAATGCCCTTCTTTGTGTTGGCCTTCAAATACACGATGGGTTCGCCGGCCACGGTCGCTGGCGCAGTGCGGATGTTGAACGGCGTGGGGAGATCTGCACGGCCGAGGTCCTTGATCAGTTTTTCGTAGGCCTTCTGATCGCCGATGAGGGTCTGGAATTGGTCCATTCCCTCCACGGCGTTGGTCTCAATGCGGATAGTGCGCGGGCGGACCGCGTGCGTGTGTGGATCGATCTCTACTGCGTGTTTGGGCCGAGTCCAAGCTTCCCAGTGCTCGGCTTGGTCAATGACTACCCCGCTGGCGGAGAGGCTAAAACCTGCTTGGGCGGCGGTCTGCGCGTGGCTCAACGCGACAGAGCTGAGTAAGTATAGGCCGCACGCAAATAACTGGAACCTCTTGGCGCTCGACATGGTTGACTCCCCTCTGGTAGAGATGAAGACGTAGAGTCTAGATTTTAATCATTGAATCAGGGGTTTTCAATCTGTTTTTGCGGCGGTTGAGTCAAGCTGGCCAAAAGTGCGTCCGGCAACGCCGCGTCCAGCCGGTCGGCAAACGCGGTCACCTGATCCCGGTACTTGGCGCGTAACTGATCCATTAACTCGTCGAAGCGCTCTCGCTTTTGGCGCTGGACTAGCGAAGCCCGTGCCCGTAGCAGTGCCTTGTCCGCGGGTTCCGGCTGTGGCTCTTGGTGTTGCATTACCTTAAAGAAAATATACCCATCCCGGGTCTCCACCGGGCCGCGCAACGCACCCAGCGGTGCCTCCTGCAGCTCCGGCCAGAGACGAGGATAGACGACCTCGTTGAGACTGATCATGCAGACCAAGCCATCCGGCTGCCGTGGCCTCACGTTAAATCCGCGCTGCCGGGCCACCTGCAGAAGATCGGTCGCCTCATCCAATTCTCCTGCGAGTTGTGCGGCTTCCTCCTTGGTGGGGACAATTAGCTCCTCGTAGCAGATTCGCTCCGGCAGCAAAAACTGCTCGGGGTGCTGTTCGATATAGCGGCGGGCCTCCTCGTCTTCCACCGCGACCTTGTCGCTGACCTCGATCTGGCGCAAGCGGGTCAACAAAAGCTCCTCTTTGGCCTCCTCCACCCAATCGACGACGGCCGGCTCGTCCGGGATGCCCGCTTGGCTTGCCGCATAAGCCAGCATGGTTTCCGGCAGGATAAAGCGGCGGGCAAGCGCGGTGATAAACGCACTGTCTGCTAGCGCTTTTCGCGAGTGTACCCGGTGCAGCTTTAGCGTGTGGAGATACTCGTTTACGCTGACTTGGCCCCCTTTGTAGCTGAAGAGTGCTGCACTGCGGTCGGCCGCGCTCAAGTGCTGCACCTGCTGCGCCGGATTCTCTGCCAGCGCCGCAAGGACTTGGCGGCCGGCCTCGTCCATTGCCCAGTCCAACTCGTAGGCCAGCATTTCCACCTTGCGGTCTTCGACCTCCCTTTGGCCTATCTTCATTAACTGTGCTTGTAACGCAGCCTGATGGGTTGCCAATTCGGCCTGCCGCTCGCCGATGAAGCGAATGAGTTGATAGGCCCGACCGCGCGCCAGCGGGGGCGAGACTTCTCCTGTCGCGAGGGTATCGAAAACCGCCACTGGTATCCCCATCCGCTCGGCCAACGAGCGATTGAGAAAACCCACCTCCCCCGCGCGTTCAGCCGATTGACCGTCCAGCGAATGCGCTTGGGCCAAATCGGTCCAAGATTCTCCGGCCACCAGCCGCTGCTGCAGTTCGCGCGCCTCTTGCTGGCTGGCGACCACGATTGCAGTCAAAAATCGCTCGCGCGCTAGGCCGAGTTCCTCGAAGCGCTGGCGAATATCCTCCTCGGTTATTTCTACCAAAGGCATGATCTCGCGCTGGCGCAGAACCGAGACGATGTATTTCCGCTGCTTACTGCTTAGCTTCTCCACTAGTTGAGAGTCCTGCTCCAAACCTCGGTTGCGGGCCTCAAGTAGCAGCAATTCTTGGTCGATCAAGCTCTGCAGATAGTCCTCGCGCGCCTCTTGGCCCTGCTTGTGGGTATAGAGCCCTGGCAGCAAGTTGAGCACGAATCGCCGTAGCTCCTCGGCGTGGATCGCTTTCTGCCCCACCATTGCGACGATTTCTTCCTCTTCCTGCTTGCCGCAGGCCCCTAGAACTACCAGTAAGCCTAAGAGCAGACTCCCCGCTCGCAACGCCGCCTGTTGTTTACCCTTACTCATCTTCATGCCTATACTTCCTTCTAAATCGGTCGCCATTCCAGCCGCGAGTATATATAGTCGAAACGGCCCATATCCTCAAGGCGCGTCCATGCCTGCTGTCCATACACTTAAATGTTGGTTTCTGATCGTCTTGGCGGGTGCTCTGTGCTACCTCAATGCCTTGGGCAACGGCTTTGTCTTCGATGACTCGGCCTACTTGAGTAGCCCACTAGTCCACCAGTTTCGCCCGCTGGCCGCCTTCCTTCAGAGCAGCATTCACCCCGATCTCTACCGGCCCCTAACCCTGCTCTCGCTGGCCTGTGACTTCCACTATTATGGCGACCAGCCGCTAGGCTACCACCTGAGCAGCCTCCTCCTCCACCTCTTCAACTCCTTATTGGTCTTTCAGCTAAGTTACCATATCCTCGCACGGCAGTCCGCCGCGCTCTTGGCCGCCCTGTTTTACGCCCTCCATCCGCTGCAAACCGAGGTGGTTTCTTGGATATCCTCCCGCGGCGATTTGCTAATGAGCCTTTTCTTTTTGGCGGGCCTGCTTTGCCATATACGCACGCGGACGCGCCGCGGGCGGGTTTTGGCTTGGCTCTTGTACGGTTGCAGCATCTTGTCCAAGGAGAGCGGCTTTGTCCTACCCGCCGTCGCCTATTGCTATGACGCGCTATTCACCACGCCTGCCCACCCATTCCGCCACTTGTTCACCTTCACCCGCGCATGGCTCGTGCGCCACTGGGGATATGTCCTAGTCCTGACCTTGGCCCTAGCCCTGCGTTGGAACGCGGCAGAGATGGCAGAACCGGTCTCTGCCAACTTCCTCGCCGACGCCGATGCAATTTCGCGGCTGCTGACCCTCCCGGCGATCCTCCTGCGCTACCTCCTGCTGATCGTCTTTCCGCTTCACCTCTCAGCAGATTACTCCTACGCCTCCATCCCCTTGGTGCGGACGCCGCTCGACCCTTACTTCATCGCCGGCCTCCTCGCCGCTGGCACGCTCCTCTACTTGCCCTTCCGCGCCTCCGCGCCTCCCTTGGTATTCGCCGCGGCCTTCGGCTGGCTCGCCTTCCTGCCCGCTTCCAACCTCTTAGTTTTGGCACCTAGCGGTATGGCCGAGCGCTACCTGCACCCGGTCATGCCCGCGCTGGCGCTCCTCTTCGGGCTAGCTGCTAAGACCTGGCTCCTAAATCAGACGGCCCTGCGATATCGCATCGCTGGTAGTGCCCTAGTCGCCGTCCTCCTCCTGCTTATGGCCTCCCGCACCATTGACCGCAATCGCGACTGGGCCAGTGACTATGCGCTGTTTTCCGCTGTCGTCGTCCTCTATCCCGACAACGCTAGAGCACGCGAAAATTTGGCCCACGCTCACTATCAGCAGGGCAATGTCAAAGAAGCGATTGAGCACTACAAGCGAGCCATTGCCATCGACCCACACCGGGCCCGCCCCTACTACAACCTGGGGCTGCTCTACAATGAGGAAGGCCAATATCGCGCGGCCATCCGCATCTTTAAAGCCGCGCTAGAACTCAATCTCAACCACGCTGGCGTGCATTACAACACTGGACTCGCCTACCAGAAGATGGGCCGCCATGCCG
Source organism: Gemmatimonadota bacterium (assembly GCA_028875335.1). Next base: position 99,374 of record JAPPEF010000370.1, on the reverse strand, counting down.
CTGCGATTCCCCACTACGAAAAAACGCTGCACCAATCTCCCGATCACGCACGTGCCGCCTTTAACCTCGGCCGAGCCTACCAGCACCTCGGCCAGTACTCCCAGGCCATCGGGGCCTACCAGACCGCACTCAGCTTGGACCCAAGCAGAACCAATGCCTATTATCACTTGGGCGAACTCTATCGCACGACAGGTGATTTTCGCAGAATGACCACTGCTTGGCGGACTTTGTTGCGCTTGGTCCCCCATCATCCCGAGGCCAAACAGATCCGCTCGCTGCTCCAGCCCTGCGAAGAAAATCCGTAGTTCAGCATAAATTTTATGGTTGAACTATATATATGTATTGTGTACACTTGAAACGCTACAAGCAGTTAGTTAGACTTTTAGCTCGCCTAAAGCTAGTCATCTTTATTCGCGCTTACCTATAGGAGGTGCAACATGCGTAATATCTTGACTTTCGTCGCCGCCCTGCTAGTAGTGGGACTGGCCACGCCAACCTGGAGCCATTTCCCTCCAGGTGAGTTCCTCTTTGCCGTGCAGTTTCCCGACGAGAATTTGCCCAATGTCGATGGCGACATCTCGGAGTGGAGCGTCATTCCGCAGGTGCCTTACGAAGTGGGCAACGACATGTATTCGGACGCCGTCTACGCCAAACTGCGCGGCGAGATTGACGTCAGCGATCTGAGCGTCCGCCAGATCGTCGGCTGGAACGACAACAACAACCGTCTCTACTTGATGGCCGAGGTTTTCGACAACGTCCACAACACGGACCGCGAAGATCCGGCTCAGTTCTGGACCGACGACGCTTGGGAGATCTACATTTCCCCGACGCACCCCGAAGCCGAAGGGGGCGGAGACTATGCCCCTGGTAGTGAGGGCGGCATCGTCAAGCAGTCCTTCAACTTCGGCATTCCGCCCATCGGCGGTAGCTGGGGCCAGTTCCTGCCCGATTTCGAGTGGCGCACGGATCCGTTCAACGGCGATAACTGGGTCATGGAATACTCCTTTGAAGGCGAGGAGTTCGGCGAGAGCACCTACTTCTACGAGATGTGGATTCAGCCCTATGACTTCATTCCCGACGACGGCAATCGCGAGGATGCCGAGCTGACCGACCTTTCTGACGGCGACGTCATCGCCATGAGTTGGACCTTCGGCGATTTCGACGAGCCGGGCACCACGTATCAGGGATTCTGGTCCACTTCGCCCAACGGATGCTGCCGTGCCGACAACGACATGGTCATGAGCGAGTTAGACGACTCTATCGACTGGGGTGCCGCTCCCGAGCCCACCTCGGTTGAGTCCGATACTTGGGGCCGCATTAAAGCCCAGTTCCAGCAGTAAGACTCGTACGCAGCATCGTTTTTTAAGGGCGGTGGGCTACCCAGCCCATCGCCCTTTTTTTGTTAAGGGCGTTCCTTATGATACGAACCACCCTACACGAGGGAATCCGGCCATGAGAATGTCTCACAGTGCTGTCTTACTAACGCTGGGCCTCCTAATCGGCATCGCGGATCAGGCTCGCGCACAAACCTATGGTAGCCGTCTGGGCGTCCAGCGGGGGGGACGCACCACTTTCGAGCCACAGGGAGCGGGCGTGCTCTTTGACGCTTTGGACCCAGCGGTGCGCCGCTGGTACATCCCGCAGGAGCTCTACAACGAGTACCGGTGGCAGCAGTGGGAGTACTCCAACTACGCCCGCCAGCACTACCAGCGCTATGTCGATACCGCCCTTGAAGGTGACTACTTCTACGATTTCTTCGGCAACTTCGTCGGGCGGGGCTGGCTCATCTACAACAACGATCAGCGCCAGCCCCTGCAGAAAGGCAACCAGCTCTTCAAAGACGATCGCTTTCGCAGTTGGTTCAGCAACGTAGTAATCGCCTCCGACGCCAAGGGCCAGTACCACTATGCACTGACCATTGCCAATGGCCTGCGCACCACCCTGACACCAATGACCTTCTCCAAACCGGACTTCGATGGCGTCCAATTCGACATCGCCACCGATAAGTACATGTTAACCGCCCTCTATTCGCGGCTGAGCGAGTCGGGCGGTTCTTCGACCTTTGCCGAGGGCATCAACCGCACCAACAACACGTCCTTGATGGGAGCGCGTACCACGGTCCAGATCGGGGACTTTACTACCTTGGGTTTTACCTTCGTCAACGCCCACCAATCCAACACCCTCACCGAAGGCTTTGGTGGCAATCCCCTCACCGGGGAACTGACCGTTGACCAGAAGGCCGAGGCGATCGCTTGGATCGAAGTTTTGCTCAGCGACGACTCACCTGCCGACAACGAGGGCGGAGCTGCCTTTTTCCCCGCCGGGTCCGACATCGTCATTACTTACCTCGACGGGACCCAGGTGCGCGGCAAGGAAATAGGTTTCGAGCCGATCATCGAAGGCGGATTCCCACAAGAGGGCTTCATCTCCGCCGACGGCAACGAGCAGATCCGCTTGCGCTACGACTTCAATCGCAGCGACTACCTGCTCACAGCTCCCCAAGACAAGACCCAGATCCGCAAGGTCCAGTTCGACCTAGTTTTGGGCAACGACTACAAGGTGCAAGTCACCTCCAACCGCCAAACCGGCCGCAACGAAGACCCCGTCTTTCTGCTGATGGCCCGCGCTGAGGGCAACGTCAAGGACAACACCAATCTCAGAGTGGTCTCCTTTGAATACGGCCTACCGACCGCCACCTCGATCTTTGGTTTCACCGCCGAATTCAACGACATCAAGGGATTCAATTTCTACGGTGAATTCGACAACAGTCGGGTTTACCGCAAGTACCCCTATCCGAGCAACGACCAGGGTAACACCGACCACAACACCTCGTCGGGCACATCCAACAAGCCCTCAGCCAATGCTTGGATGGCCAATCTGTCGAAGGTAGCCTATCCCTTTTTCTTGTTTGGCGAAGTCTTCTACATGGATCCAGACTACGCCACCACCGTGTACGTCGCCGAACAGGACGGGTTTATCGACTATTCCTCTGGCTATTTTGAAAATGGCGCTCCGGGCAATATCGAACGCTTCTTAGTCGACTTTGTCGAGGACAATGACGACCAAGACCGGGTCCCCGATTGGGGCCGCAACGACGCATTAGTCACCGATCCAGCGGTCTTTCCCGGCTGGGACGAGAACAACGACTTCATCCCCGACTACAACCAGAACGACAACGGCCGGGTGATCAACCTGATCCCCGACTACGAAGAGCCCTTCTTGCGGCAGCACGTCGAACGACCGGAGTTCCTCTACGGCATTGACGCCAACAACAACACTTGGATCGATCGCTTTGAAAACGACAACCGCCCCGACTTTCCCTACCAACGCGATCATCGCGGCTTCAACGTCTATGTCGGTGCTCACCTCGCGCCGCAATTGCGCCTCACTGTGGGGCATCTGCGCGACGAGCTTATCACCTCTGACCAGCGCAACTACACCTATTATGCCATGCTGACTCTGGACATCGATCACGCCCGCTGGGGCCGTCTGCGGGTCATGGAAATGACTAAGAGCATCAAGGACGACATTGCCGACGACCTCCTCCAGTGGAATAACCGCAATACCTTGCGCGACGACCGCAATGTCGAAGTTATTGATCCGATGCTTGGGCGCGACACCTGGTACAACGGCTTCTTTATCGGCCACACCTATTCTCCTATCACTGACCTAACCATCAAAAACTTGCTCAAATACGACCTCTGGCATCAGCGTCTCGATAGCTCCGCACGCACTTCCTTTGGACTCGATCCCAACGAATTCTTCTTCGGCTTCGTCAACAAGGCAGAGTACCTCCGCGAGATCGGCACCCTGCGGCTTATGCCGCGTTGGAAGAGCGAGTTTCGGCGCCAGACCTACGACCTGTTCTCGCGCTTAGGGCGCAAAGAAGTTACCGAAATTTTCGGCCTCATTGCCGAGGTGCCCTTCCTCCGCAGCACTACTTTTGCTGGCGGCGTCGAGTACGTGCTCTTCCGCGACTTGGACGACGACATCAACAACTTCCAGTCCTTTATCTCTGCTACCCAGATTTCCAACGTGGCCGAGTACCAAGGATACGTGCTGACGACCCAAGTGGGCATGAAATTCGACGTGCGCGACTTCCAAGACCCAGGGCTGAAAACTCGGACTATCACCGAAGGCTTTATCACGGTTTACGCCGGTCTGGGCATTTGATTGAATGCGATGGGGAGATCGGGCTGGCTGGTCGGGGGGGTGCTCTGGCTCGCGGCGTTGGGGGTGCGCCTCCTCTATGTAGAGCAAAGCCAGACAAGTCCCTTTTTTGACTATCCACTGGTCGATGCAAAAACCTACACGGACGCGGCTGAACGCATGGGGGTACAGGGGCACTGGGATGGCGGGAACGCCCCCTTCTGGCAACCACCGCTCTATCCTTACTTCCTAGGATTTTTCTACGCGCTCTTCACTCCTGATTACTACCTGCCCCGCCTCGTCCAAGCCGCCATTAGCGCTTTCAACTGCGTCCTGCTTTACCTACTCGGCCGCCGCCTGTTTTCTCCCGGCTTGGGGCTTGCAGCGGCCGTGGCAGCAGCACTCTACGGCCCTTTGGTCTTCTTCGCGGGAGAATTCCTACCGCCTCCCCTAGCCCTTTTCTTTAATCTACTGATCCTGCTGACCCTGCCTTGGGCCATGGCTGGTCGTCCGCGTCGGCTCCTGGTCCCCGGCTTCTGTCTGGGCTTGGCCGCCCTTGCCGTGGCCAACATTCTGCTCTTTCTGCCCGCAGCCTTGCTCTGGGTGATTGCCGTTTGCCGTGCGTTGCCGTGGTCGCGGCGCTTGCTAAACGCTCTACCCCTGCTGCTGGGGGTCTCGTTGGTCATCGCTCCCGTCGCCCTGCGCAATTACCTGATCGGCGACGACTTGGTGCTGATTTCTTCCAACGGGGGAATCAATTTTTACCTAGGCAACAACGCCAACTACGAGGAGACAACCCGCATTCCTCCCGGCCCAGCATGGCGCGCCTTGGTCAGCCAACCCCGAACCGAAGCCGGGCTTACTCGGGCCTCGGACCAATCAGATTATTTCTTCGCCCAAGCTTGGGACTTTATCAGCGCCGAGCCAAGTGCTTGGCTTCTGCTCCTGCTCCACAAGACCTATCTCTTCTGGCACGGTGAAGAAATAGGCCGCAACCAAGACCTCTACTACGCTCGCAACTTCTCCCCCTTGCTATCGCTGCTATTGTGGAAGGGCACCATCGCCTTTCCCTTTGGCGTCGTGGCACCGCTGGCCTTGCTCGGCATGGGGCTGGCGTGCTACAATCGGGGGCAACGCCGTGCGGAAATAGACCTACTACTACTCTACATCGTCGTCTATGCACTATCCGTCATCCTATTCTTTCCTACCGCGCGCTACCGCCTGCCAGTCGTACCGCCCCTACTGCTTTTTGCCGCCTATGCCGTCAGTGCTCTCTATTACCTTGGACGCTTACGCGCTGGTGTGAAACTGGCTTGGACCGGTGGCGTACTTGCAGTCCTTTTAGTGGCCTGCAACTTCCGCGTCAGCCCGATGAACAGGGCCGGTGACGCCGAAACCCTGCATCGGCTGGGCTTCGTCTATCAGCAAAAGGGCCTGCCAGCTAACGCTATCGCCGCCTATGAGCAAGCTCTCGCCCTCGATCCGGAGATCCGCGAAGCCCGTTTCAACCTCGGAGCCTTGTACGCACGGCGGGGCCGCTACGACCGAGCCATCGCAGCCTACCAAGATTTTATCGTCCGCTATCCAAACTATCCCGAGGCCCGCTATGCCTTGGGCAACGCCCTCCTACACGCCGGCCGCTACGCGGAAGCAATCGTCCAATACGAAAAACTGCTCGACGCGGATGCGGAAGTGGAGCGAAAAGCAGTACGGGAGCGGCTGGCCTACGCCCATATCCAGCTCAACCAACTCGACGCGGCTGCCGCCCTCTATCGCGACCTCGTCGTCCAAGCACCCGACTCGTTGCGCTTCCGCTACCAGTTGGGTCAGTTGACAGAAGCCTTGGGTCAGTCGGCCCTAGCTCGACGCGAGTACGCAGAGATCCTACAGCGCGACTCCACCCACGCCGAAGCGGGTCTCCGTCTAGCCCACCTGCTCTTGGCCACCGATGAGTCCACCGCAGCCGAGGTCCAACTCGAACGCTTGGTAGCTGCCCATCCCCATTTGGTGGCACCCCGCTGGCTTTTGGCCACCCACTATGCGACCCAGCACGAGGGCATCAAGGCTCTAGCGCAGGCGCAAGCCATCCTCGAGATACAACCCGACCACGTGCAGGCCAACCGGATGGTCGGCCATCTGCAGGTCATCCAAGGCGACACGTTGGCAGGAATAAAAAATCTAGACCGCTTCAAGAAGCACTACGTCGAGGAACGCCAGCAAGCGATCCTCGAGGCTCTCAAGGACCAATGGCGTCAACAGCTCAAAGGAATGTTTTGACGACTTAGTAGGCCACCGCTACCGGTACCGCCCGCCGATTGGCCTTTGAATCACCTTTGACTTCTATGTAAATCAGGTAAATCCCTGGCGGCACCACGGTACCTCCTTGGGCGCGCCCGTCCCAAGACAGCTCAGGTCGAGAGGTTCGGTCGTAGCGTCCACTTAGGTCGGTGCCCTCGTAAATCGTATGCATCAAGCGCCCGCTCAGGTCGAAGACTTGTATCTGCACCTTGGCTGCGCGCGTCACGGCCACTATGTCATAGCTCAGTCCTAGCCGATCGTTGATCCCATCCCCGTTGGGCGTGAAGGGGTTGGGATCCAAGGCAAAAGACCCGACTAGGCTGCCCTCGGTAATGCCCGGACTCAACACCGTGATACCCGAAGCCGTCGGCAAGTCTCCATCGCCCAAAAATGCGGCGTTCCCCGGTGTGATCCGCTGGATGCTTCCGGGCTGAGAGGAGAGAATGGCTTGGCCTCGGAACAGAGTGCTATATAGCAGTACCTGCCCGCGGAAGTAGATTTTCAACAGTCTTTCGCTCCCACCCTCCGCCGGCTCAACTTGGGGAAAACGGACGATAAAATTGCGATCAGTTATGGCTTGGATGGCAAAGGTATCCCCCGCTGCTGAGACCGTCGAATAGGGCAACTGCTGCACTTGGCCTTCCCCGGTCCGCACCATTGGCACGCCTCGCTGGTCGAGGATCACATCGGCGTTTAATACTTGCTCTGCAATGGTATCCGAACCATCCACAATCTCGATCCGGTCAATCCCCAAAACCCGAGTAGGCGTCCGAATTTCAAAGGTATCGAATCCCTTGACTCCCTCGATGTTCATCAGTGCCCGCACGGCATAGGTGAAATTTACCGACTCGGAGACCTCCACTTCGCGCGGGTAGATTTCAGCGATCAGATCGTCGGCGATGGGAGGTTGTAGATACTCGATTGACAATTGCTCAACGAGCTTAGTCGCGTCGATATCGTCGTTGAGAAAGTCAATCGAAAATTGGATATAGCGCCGCGGTCCAGGCGAGATAATCGGGGTCCCACCCTCTTGGTCTCCGCGCAAATAGGGTGCCGACCAAGGGCTCCAGTTTTCTAGGTCTTCCCCGATCTCTCCCTTGTCCCACACCCGAGGCGGCGAGGCCTCTAAATCGGGCGCTAAGCTCAAGTACTCGTCGCGGCCTAGCTGTGCTTCTAGATCTATCAGCGAGGTAGATCGCTCGTCTTCGCCGATTCGCTGCACGTCCCTGCGGTAGTAGAGCAATGGGTTGGGATCGTTCCCCGTGCGGGTGCGGACTAAGATCTGCGATGGCTCGCCAACCGTTGGTTTGGCGGCCACCCGCTTGCCAGCCGTCTGTCCGGGGAAGCGAATGATGTCCCCGGTGGTATTATCGCGACAGGCTGTCTGAAAGCACATCCACACCGTGGTATAACCTTGGCCGGGGAGGTAGAGCGAAGCGGTATCGCACTCACCCCAGTCGTCAGGTACATCCGCGGCGGTGGAAAAGGTATCGCGTTGAGTCGTACAGTCTTGATTTAACGCCTCGTCGAGACCAGCGACGAGGCCACTGCGGAGGTCAATAAGGCGCGCTTGCCAACTAATGTTGCCCCAAGTGGCCGGCCCCCCCAGATCGTAAACGTGGGAGACGTAGCGGCTACTGCCGATAAAACCCTGTCCATAGACTTCTAATTCATCAATCTCATAGGGGAAAGACGAGGTGGATTTGATGCGCACGAAGCGCACTGGACGGGCAGGCTTCACTTGCACATCTACTACTTGGTCTTCGTTGCCGGTACTGCGCAGCAAAATTTTGAAGTCCTCGAGCTGCGGGACCAGCCGACCTGTGCCGTCCAAGACCAAGTCTTGGCCATCGTGGAGCAGCAGCTCAAACTGGCGAATAAAATCGTTTTGGAAGGGATACTGAGGCGCGCGCTGCACGGTGTTGCGCGGGTAAAAGCGGATGCGATTGACTCCGATCGGACTGCCCAAATCCAGCACGATAAAGGTACCTAATGCGCCAAAAATCCCCTTGCGCGAGAACGCATCTTCAGCCCCTCCAGGCGCGATCAGTTCCAGCAAGATCGCCTCCAAGTCGGTTGCTGCCACATCCTTGATCGCTGGTGCGGTGATCCGTCCACCCCACCCCAGTGCCCGCTGAGCCACGTTCTCTCCCCGGGTCACGTGGTCCGGGCTTAGACCCACCGGCAGTACCACCGGGTCGGTACCTTCAGGCAGCTTCAGCCCCTGCTGGATCGCACGCCGGGCGATCAGCTTGCCCCCCCCCGTCTGTAGCCTGCCCGGCCTACTCGTCTGATCGCCAGTAGTCAGGTTGCGACAGATCGTCTGGTAACAATCGGCCCGTATGCCATTTTGGAAAATCGTCTCGCAATCACCCCAATCAGCGGTAATATCGGCGGTCGAATCAAAGCGCCGGCTCTCTTCGCGGCACTCCAGATTGGGGTCGTCGGCCTCTGTCTCTCCTTCCGCTTGGCGGACCACCTGCGTCGAACGGATTGCGTCAACGGCTGCTTCCACCCGGTTCATTGCCTCATCCAGCGTCACCTCTGGAGCGAAATCCACCAAAATCACTGACAAAAATCCCTGCGCTGTCGTCCCAATCTGTGTCACTCCCTCCAGTGGCTCGATCTGGTCGAGCAACAACTGCTCAACTAAGGCCAGTTGTCCCACTAGCAAATCGGGCTCGACATCGACTACGGTCTTGACCAATACGCGCGGCGTTACAACCTGTAGGTTGGTCAAGTCAATCAGGTTGCCCGGCACATTGCCGACCTCAGTAAATTGTCGGTTTACCTTGTATTCAGATAAGATCGAAACCAGATCGTCGCGAGTAGTCTCGCCCGTCCAAGAGACGTTTCCGCCAATGCCGACCCGCAGGGTATCTAAAGCCGCCGTCGGCAGGACATATAGCGCGGTTGCTAACGCTGCGAGCAGGATCGAACGAAGATAGTTGGCAAAGTTCATGTAGCGTTCACCCGGTTTGCCTAGCGCACATGGGCTGAGGTGCTCCTGTAATGTAAGAAAAAACTAGACGGCATATTTATCTAATTTTGCTCTCGCTGCCAATCTGCTGGCTCGACCTCGTCTCCGCAGCAACCATCGTGCCTACTGGCCTAATTTATTGACACTACCCTAGGGCAGGGATATTCTATCCCCATTTAGCAGATGTAGCTAACGGCCCGTCTCTTATGGAGAATTTGACCGCGACTTCACCAACTTCACAGCGGCCCGGCCTCCGCGCGCTCCTCGTCGGCGCAGCCGGTGCCTGGGCCATTGGGGCCGGCGTCCCGTATTGCAACATGGTGCTCCACGGCTCTCGGATCGCCTCGTACTTCAACACGCCCGCCGCCATCATTCTCTTCTTCTTTCTGGTCTTTGTCGGCAACACCCTGCTGGGCTTCATGCGCCGCTCGTGGATGCTGAGCCGGGCCGAGTTGGCGCTCATCTACATTATGTGGATCGTCGCCACCTCAATTCCCGAATGGGGGCTTACCGCCTTTCTCCTGCCCGATATCACCAGCGTCATCTATTATGCCACCCCCGAGAACAACTGGGCCGAGCTCCTCCACCCACTCATTCCCGATTGGATCATCCCCCACCACGACTTCGACCAGATCAAGAACTTCTACGAAGGCGCGCCGCAGGGCCAAGGCATCCCGTGGGCGTTGTGGCTGTCCCCGCTGGCGTTGTGGGTACCTTTCGTGCTGGCACTCTACGTGGCGATGATTTCCATTGTGGTTGTCTTGCGCAAACAGTGGATCGAGAACGAACGCCTAATCTTCCCGCTGGTCCAGCTCCCCATCGCCATGCTCCAAGAAGAAAATCAGCGCCCCAGAGTACTCAATGCCTTTTTCAAAAATCCGCTGATGTGGATCGGCTTTGCCATACCCGCCTTGATCCAGAGCGTCAATGGCCTCAATCACTATTTCCCCTACTTCCCCCGCGTCGGTCTCGGCACCTCAGTCCCGCTCTTCCGCGACAGCATCCAGGTTCCGCTCCGGCTCAGCTTCCAGATGCTGGGTTTTTCCTACTTCGTCAACCGCGACATAGCCTTTGGGCTGTGCTTCTTCTATCTGCTCAACACCGTTCAGCAGGGCATCTTCAACGTACTCGGCGTCCAGAAGATCGATCCCGTACTCGGAGCCTACAGTACCTATACGGGTTCGATCATCGTCCACCAAGGCTTTGGGGCCGTCATCGCGCTGGTCCTCTTCGGCCTGTGGAATGCCCGCGACCACCTGCGCGCGGTCTGGCGCAAAGCCGTCTCCGGTGCCTCCGACATTGACGACTCCGGCGAAATTCTCTCCTACCGGACTGCGCTCTTGATGCTGGCGGGCAGTCTGACCTTTATGGGCGTGTGGCTCTGGCAGTCAGGGCTGCCCGCTTGGGTTACCCCCATCTATCTCTTTTTTGCTTTTGTGCTCTTCATAGGCATCACCCGCGTCGTCGCCGAAGGGGGCTTGGCCTTTATCTTCGCGCCGATGATCGCCTCGGATTTTGTCGCCGCTGGCTTTGGCACCCGCACCATCGGCTCTTCCGGCGTCATGGCCTTGGCCTTTACATACATATGGGCCAGCGACATTCTCACCTTTGTCATGGCCTCTTGCGCCAATGGTCTCAAACTCGCCGAGGAGACCATAAAAAAAGGACGCCGCATCGTCTTTTGGGGCATCCTCTTGGCCATCCTCGTGACCCTCTTTAGCTCGATCTGGGCCATCCTCGATCTAGGCTATCGCTACGGGGGGATCAACACCGATTCCTTCTTCTTTGGCGGCGCGGCGCGCTACCCCTTTGACAACGCCGCCGCGCGGCTGCAATCCCTCGACGGCCCGCATTGGGAGAACTGGATATATACAACTATTGGTGCGGGTGCCATGGTACTTTTGATGGCCGCCCGCCAGCACATCTCTTGGTGGCCTTTCCACCCGTTGGGTTTTCCGATCAGCGCCGTCTTTGGCACGATGTTTTTTAGCGTGTTCCTAGCTTGGCTCTGCAAGACCCTCGTCCTGCGCTACGGAGGTCCGGCACTCTATCTCAAAACCCGGCCCTTCTTCATGGGCCTGATTCTCGGTCAGTTCGTCACGGCCGGCATCTGGTACGCCATAGACTACTGGGCCAGCGAAAGCGGCAACGCCGTAATGAGTTGGTAGCTTGGATTAGTACGCCAACGAGAGGGTCCCCACTTGCACTTCCTCGCCGCGATCGGCGTCGAGGGCAATCCGGTATACGTAGATTCCCGGACTCACCGTGGTGCCCTGATCGTCCATCCCATCCCAAGCTAGGATGCTGGCCTCTTCCCCAAAGAGGCCGCGCACCGCATTTTGCTCCTGCAGTTGTCGCACCTGACGCCCCGATAAATCATAGATATTGACCGTCAGCATCCGCGGGGTGGAGACCTCGTGCAACTGAAATTGGAATCGCGCCCAGTCGTTGATCCCATCTCCGTTGGGCGTAAACGGGTTGGGCGCGACCTCCACCTCCGCTAAGAGCGCCTCACCCAACCCCACCGTGCGCACCCCCAGCGCATTACCTGGAAAGTCAACGGTCGCGTCTCCGGGGGAAATGAGCTGTTTGACCTCGTTGGCAGTGCTGTCGAATATCCAGCCCTGAAACTGAGTGCCGTAGCGCACCACCCGCGCATCGAATTCCACCTCGATTAGCTTAAATGTATCCTCCTGTCCGGCCAACTTCGGAAAACCGACGACGATGCGATCGTCGAGTATTTCGGGCGGATATATGCCGCTGACCTCGACGCCATCGACCCGCACCGAGCGCACTGCATTGGCCCGCGTCAGCGTAAAGATCTCCAATTGATCGAAGCCGTGGCCCGCCTCCAGTGTCGGTAGCACGCTGTAGGTGAACGCGGTGCTCTCGGTGCGCGACGCGTCCAGCGGCCAGATTTCGCCCACCACCTCCAATGCCGCCGGTCGCGCAAACTGTATCTCTAGCTCCTGCAACTTCGTGCTCTGATCGACGGTTGACAGCACCAAAAGCTGGAACTGAAAGTAGCGCGAAGGCCCCGGCGAGAGGATCTCGGTGCCGTCCGTCCAAGCGTGGGGTGGTTGCGCGGGATCGGCCAGTCCCGCCTCCCACGGATAAGGTGCCGACCAGAAACTCCAGTGCCGTTCGTCCAACGTGGTAAAGCGCTTCTTGATGTTGCCGCGCTCGTATTCCTTCCGAGTTATGGCCTTGAACTCGCCGGCGACCTCGCTGGGCAGCCAGTAGAGGTTGGGATCGCTATCGCTACCGGAGCGGGTGCGAATCAGAATTTTGCTGTCCGGATCGTGGTCGCCCTTCCAGCGGATCTTGCCCCAAGCCATCTCCTCGCCAAAATCGAGTACCGCGCTGGTGTAGATGGCGCGTGGCACGTAGCCTTTACCGAAAATCTGAAACTCGGCGATCTCCCAGTTGGAGGTTGGGTAGAGCGGGCGAATCGTGACCCACTGCAGAGACTGCAATGGGAACCGAGCATCGAGGATGGTTTCTTGGTTTTCTGTATCCCGACGCAAAATGGTCAGGCGCGAATCATTTTTGGAATCTACTTCGCGCGGGGAAATGCCTTTAAACCAAGGGCTGTCTTGGGTCCTAAAGGAAGCATGAGCGGCGAAGTTTTGCACGCTATTGGCACCGGCGATTTCAAACCACGGCAGGGAATTATCGGAGAAATCCTCTTCGCCGAGTGCCTCTTTGTCTAGCTTGGGAGGAGCCATCTCCGCGATGATTTGGTCAATTTTGGTATCGTTTTTGGACAAGCGGGGAAAGAACCGCACCCGATTAATCGGGTAGTCAGCCCCCAAGTCGATGATTAGGTTCTGGACGACGAATTGGCTCCGAATCTCTGGATCGTCCGTATTGCTAGCGGCAAAGAAAGCAGCCGTCTGGGGATCGCCGTCGAACATCGGCCGGATCCTTTCGATCACGCCCGTAGTGTGATTGGTCCCGCCCACGGCGATATTGTCGTATAGCCCGCGTGGAATCCGGTCGCGCACCCCGTCTTGCGCCAAATTCAAGGTGTCCGGTACCCAGAAGGGACGCATCCAAAGACCCCCAGTGCTATCGACGTTCACCATCAGCGTGTCATTCCACGTGGGATGGGAGCCTGGAGTACTGAATGGCACCTGATCTTGGATTTGGCCATCCGGTCCGATAACCAAGTACTCCCCAGGCTCATAAGATATCGCCGCCAACCACGGGTTTCCGTCCTCGCCCCCGAGCCGATAGACGTTGTATGCTTCTGCCAGCGTCGCCGCAAAAGCGAGCGCTCCACAGGCTACCAACGATACTCGTCGCAAGGTATTCATTGCGCTGCTCTCCTGGCTAATGTCTGGATCAGCTTCTATAATGAGGGAGAATAATATAATAAAGACCAGAGCGGCTAGCACGATAAAACGGACTACCACATACACCCTGTTGTAGTCTATCTGGCGGCGGAGACACCCCTGCGCTAACTTTATTTTTCTACGCGGAACCACGCTCCGCACCGCAACATCTATATAGCGATCCCAAGCCTAATCCCTATGGACCATAGCTCACTATCACCCCTTCTCACACACTTAGCCGCACTGCGCCGCCGCGCCTTGGGCCTAACCATATTCTCTGCGTTGGCCTTGGGGCTAGCCGCAGGCTTGGTGTCTGTCTTGCTGTGGGTCCTACTCGAAGCGCTTTTCTTTCTTTCGCCACCCTGGCGCACGGGCTTGGGCATCTTAGCACTTTTAGCTACGGGAGGGGCGCTGGCATTTGCTCTCAAGCGGCACCTGCCCGTTCTCCTCTCGCAGCACCGCTTCGCCCTCTTCGTCGAACGGCGCTGGCCTCCGCTCCAACAGCGGCTGATTAGCGCCTTAGAGCTATCTGATACAGACCCATCTCTTCACTCGCCCGCGCTGCTTGCGGCTGCAAGCGAACGGGCCGCTCAGCTTTTGCGCGCCGCCGATCCAGCCCAAATACTCGACCGTCAGCCGCTCTACGCCTACTTGCGCCTGCTTGGCAGCGCAACGGCTGTCGTACTTCTTTGCAGCGCGCTGTTTGGCAACGACCTCGCCCAAGCCGCTCATCGCTGCGCCCATCCGCTCACCGCGTACGAGCGACCACCGCGCACCCTGATCACCGTCCGTCCCGGAAACCTCGAAATCATCAAGGGCGACGACGCTACCCTGCAAGTGCATTTTGCTGGCGACAAGCCGCGTCGCGCCCGCATCGTGCGCCGCGCAAGCACAGAAGCACCCTACCAGATCGAAGAGCTCGTGGTCGATCGCGCCGACTCCGTCACCTACACCTTTCCCCAAGTCCAGCAGTCCTTCCACTACGCCATCGCGGTCGGTGACGACCGCTCGCCCGAATACGAGGTGCGCGTCATCGACCCTCCGGCCGTCAAGCGCTTGCGCCTGCACTACCAGTACCCTGCTTATAGCCAACTGCCCGACCGCATTGAAGAAGAAAGCGGCGACATCCAGGGCCTGCCCGGTACCCGCGTCGCCCTTGAAGTCACGGCTAACAAGCCCCTGTCCAAGGCCGCCTTGGTCCTCGACGACACCTTGTCGTTAGCCGCCCAACTCGACGGCGCGACCGCCCGCATCGCCTTACAAATTGAGCGCACGGGTGCGTACCACATCGACCTCGTCGATCGCAAGGGCGCGACAAACCGCGACCCCATCCGCTACGCCATTCAAGTGCGCGAAGACCAAAAGCCAGTAGTCGCCATCACCGATCCCGGCCGCGACAGCGACCTGCCCGAGGCCCTCAAGGTGCTACTCAAGGCCGAGGCCAGTGACGACTTTTCTGTCGAGGAAATCGCCTTGGTCTATCGAGTCAACAACAGTCCCGAACAGCGCCGGGCTTTGCCCATCAATCCCCAGCGCGAGGTACTCGTCAGCCACATCTGGGACCTATCAGCCGCCAACCTATTACCCGAAGACCGCATCTATTATCACCTAGAAGCCCTCGACAACAATCAAGTAGCCGGCCCGCAAAAGGGTCAGAGCCGCCAGTACGTGCTGCGCTTCCCCTCCCTGTACGAACTCTACTCAGAGGCCGACCAAGCCCAGGAGGAACAACTCTCCTCCTTGGAGGAACTCGCAGCCGAAGGACAGGCTCATCAGGAGTACATTGAGCGAGTGCGCCGCGAACTGCTCAAAAGCGAGGAACTGAGTTGGGAGCAAAAGAAGGAACTCGAATCAACGCTTGCGGCCGAGGCTGAGCGCGCCCGCGCCGTAGAGGAACTAGCGGCTGAACTGGAGAAAACCATCGACTCCATGCAAGACGAGGGCACGGGCAGCGAAGAGCTACTCGACAAGCTAGACCACATCCGCGAACTCATGGGCGACATCGCCACCCCTGAAATGCAGCAGGCCCTCGCCGAACTGCAAAAAGCTGCCACCGACCCAGACCCCCAAGCCCTCGCCGACGCCCTCAAGCGCTTTAACGAAGACCAGCAAGCCTTCCAGCAACGGCTCGACCGCACCATTGCCTTACTCGAACAGGTGCGGACTGAGCAGCAGTTGCGCGCCATCGTCGAGCAAGCCGCGGAATTAGCCCGCCGCCAGAGCCAAATCAACCGCGAGCTTGCGGACGGCCAGAGCGGCCTGCGCCAGCAGCTACAGGAGGGCAGTTTGCAGCGCGACACCGAGCGACTCGCCGAGCAGCTACAGGAACTGAGCGATTCCACAGCCGAGCAAAATCCCGCGCTCTCTGAACAGCTAGCGCACCGCGCCGAGGACGTAGAGAACAAGGCCCTCTCCGAGCGAATGCGCCAGATGGTGCGCCAGATGCGAGCCAAATCCTCAGGTGCAGCCCAGCAGACCGGACAGGCCCTAGCCGCAGATCTCGACGCACTAGCCGAGGATTTGCAGCAGATGCAAGACGAATACCTCGCCGCAGAAAAGGACCAACTCAGCCGCGAACTGCGCCACGCCATGCGCGACCTCGTCCAGCTATCCCAACGCCAAGAGAGCCTGTTCAGCGACGCCCGCGCCCAAGACGGCTCGACGACTCGACTGAGCTCGCCCAAGTCTGAGCTCGCCCAAGTCCAATTCGCGCTCATGCAAGGTACCAGCCAAGTCGTGGAGCGCATCGCCGCCGTGGGTCGGCGCACCTTGGCCCTCGCTCCCAATCTGAGCGCAACCATCGGCTACGCCCTGCGCGAGATGCACGACGCAGCGCAGCGCCTCGGCCAGCGGGATGTGCAGGGAGCGCGCCATCCCCAGAGGAAGGCCATGCGCTATCTCAACGAGACCGTTCTACTCCTGCGCGAGAGCCTCGACAACCTCGCCAAAGCGCAGACCCCTTCGGCCTTTGCCGAGGCCATGCAGCAGTTACTCGGTCTCTCCGAACAGCAGAGCCAGCTCAACCAAGCATCCGAGCAGGCCATGGGCCAGATGCCCGGCCCTTCACTCCAGCAGCAAATCGCACGCCTCAGCGCCCAACAGCAAGGCCTCATGCAGGCGCTCGACGAGATCTCCCGCTCGCTGCGCGGGCATCGAGGGGCGCAACAGCGCGTGCAAGCCATCCGGGACGAGATGCGAGACGTGCTCGCCGACTTGCAGCGGGGGCGGCTCACCCAGCGCACGCGGCAAAATCAGGAGCGCATCTACCAGCGCATGCTCGACGCCAGCCGCTCCATCCACAGCCGCGGCTTTGATGAAAAGCGGCGCAGCATCACGGCCACCGACCAGCCCTACGCCGGTCCAACTGCCCTACCCACGGATCGCGGGCAGACGCCCGACCTGTGGCGCGAAGCCCTGCGCCAAGCGCTCGCCGGCCCCTATCCCGAGGAGTACCGCGCCTTGCTCCGGCGCTACTACGACCAAATCTACCAAGACCTGCAAACGCGCGAGGCCCCATGAGAATACCCGCCCTCATCTGCACCCTCGGCCTGTGGAGCGCGACGGCTGCGACCGCCGACCCCGTGTCGAGCACGGGGCAGGCTCTGCAAGCACAAGTCGAGCAAGCGCGTCTATTGCTAGAGCACGACGCACAGGCGGCCTGCAGTGGCCTGCAATCAGTAGTCGAAGCTCCACAGCGCGGCCCGTGGACCGAACCGGCCCGGCTACTGATAGCCGAGTGCAGCCTGCGCCTCGGTGACCTAGATCGCGCAGATAGCTTGTGGGCGGACTTGGAAAGGCGCGGCGGTCCGGCTGCGTACGCGGCTCGCTATCACCGCGCTGAACTGCTCTACTTCCGCGGCGACTTTGCCGCAGCTACAGCCGCTTTGGCTGCGCTGGGCGCAGCCGACCCAAACCATGTCCTCGCCAACGATGTCCTCGCCCTGCTGGCCGTATGCGAAGAGTACGCAGCGTCCGATGCCCTCGCCGATCTCAGCCGCGCTCAACTGCTAGAGCGACAAGGACAGAGCGAAGCGGCCGACGAGTACTGGGCTGCCCTCGAAGAGGGTGCCGACCCAGGCCTTGCCGAGTGGAGTTTGCTTCTCCGCGCTGAATTGCGCTCGCGACAAGACCGTCTCGACGAGGCCATGGCCCTGTACCAGCGCCAAATCGCCCGCTTCCCCCAAGGCGAGCACATCGTCGCCGCCCACCTCGGCCTAGCCGCGCTCTACGAGCGCCAAGGCGCGATTGAGCAGGCCCTCAAAACCTGCGAGACCGCGCTCCTCCAACACCCGCACGACGCCCGCGCCCCAGAGGCGCGCCTGCACATCGAGCGGCTCCGCCACCTACGCGAAAGCGGCTGACCCCATGCCCATTCTCATTGCCTTAGCCCTTTGCACCCTCGCCCTTCTTCCAGCCCGCGCCGAACAGATCCTCGTGCCCATGGACACCTCCCAGCGCGACCATCTCCGGGCCTACGGCCTCGCTTTTTGGACCTTGGAGCGCGGCATTCCGGTCGAGTGGCTGCTCAACTACCGAGGCGGCGCATTCCTCGTCGAAGCACACGCCCTCATCGCCAGCGAAGCCATCCTGCGCGGCATCAGCACCGAGCACATCTCCGAGGCCCAAGTCGCCCAGATTTACGCGGAGATCGATGCGTCCAACATGGAAGTCGTGCGCTTGGAAAAGGTGCCGAAGATCGCCGTGTACACACCGCCCAACAAACAGCCTTGGGACGACGCAGTGACCCTCGCGCTGGAATACGCCCAAATCTCCTACGAAAAAATCTGGGACGACGAAGTGCTCCAAGGCGCGCTCGACGACTACGATTGGCTGCACCTGCATCACGAGGATTTCACCGGCCAGTACGGCAAGTTCTATGGCTCGTACAGCAATCAGGTTTGGTATCGCGAACAGCAGGCCACGTACGAGCAGATGGCGCGCCGCCTCGGCTACGCCAAAGTCTCTGCACAAAAAAAGGCCGTGGTCGTCAAAATCTACGAGTACATGGCCGCGGGCGGCTTCCTCTTCGCCATGTGCTCGGCCACCGACACCTTTGACATCGCCCTCGCCGCGCTCAACGTGGATATATGCCACGCAGTCTTCGACGGCGATCCAGCCGACCCCAATGCCCAGGCCCAGCTCGATTTCAGTCGCACCGTGGCCTTTGAGAACTTCGTCCTCGAAACCAACCCGCTCGTGTACGAATTCTCAAACATCGACACCACGCCGGACGACATGCGCCGAATCCGCACGGCCGAGGCCGAGTATTTCACGCTATTCGAGTTCTCCGCCAAATACGACCCCGTGCCGACGATGCTTACCCAGTGCCACACCAACATCGTCGATGGCTTCCTCGGCCAGACGACGGCCTTCCGCCAGTCGCTGATCAAGGACTCGGTCATCCTCCTCGGGCAAGAAGAGGGCACCGACAGCGTCAAGTACATCCACGGCCGCGTCGGCAAGGGCACTTTCACTTTCTACGCCGGCCACGACCCAGAAGACCACAGGCACCACGTCCACGACCCGCCGACCAACCTCACCTTGCATCCCAACTCGCCCGGTTATCGACTAATTCTGAACAACGTGCTCTTTCCGGCGGCAAAGAAAAAAGAGCGCAAGACCTGAGCTTCGTTTTCTCCATCAAACCACTCCAAGCGGCCTAGGCTGTCGCAGTTTTGAAACCAGCTTTAGAATCTTTTAGCAGAGGAGTTCCCCATGGCGGATTCAATTCAGTTGTTGAGCGACGAAGAGGTGCAGCGGTTTATCGTCGATGGATGTCTGACTGTACAGGCGGATTATCCACCCTCATTTCACGCCAGTATTCGCAATCAGATCGAGGCGGTTTTTGCAAAAGAAGGCAATCCCGGAAATAATATTTTGCCTCGGGTTCCGCGAATCGGGCGCGTGTTTGAGCACCCCAATGTGAAGGGCGCCCTGACGAGTCTGTTGGGACCAGATTACATTTTGAATCCCCATCGACATTGCCACTTGAATCCGCCCGAGCGACGAGGACAGCAATGGCATAAGGATTGTTACGTGTACGATCACAATTTGCGGCATCCGAGATTTTACTGGGTGCTCGCTTTTTATTTTCCCCAAGACACGACTGAGGATATGGGGCCGTCGGGGGTGTTGCCCGGGATGCAGATGTACAAAACCATTAGCGATGTGGATCCCGAAAAAACACAGGAAGAAGCGCGGGCATTTTGCGGTCCTGCGGGGACGGTGGCGCTCATTCACTTTGATTCTTGGCATCGCGCAACAGAGAATGTCAGTAGCAAAAATCGGTATATGTTGAAATTTCAGTTTGCCCGTGCGCAGGAGCCAGAGCAACCGACTTGGGATCATCAAAGTCGCGCGTGGTCGCCCGGCATCGAGGATCGGCATCCGGCCCAATCGCGCGATGTCTGGCACTGGCTGTGCGGGAAATTTGCAAAAAAACAGCGGCCTGCAAATGGCAATATGCAAGACTTGCTCTCGGTCTTAAAGCTCGGATCGGAGGGCGAGCGGTTGGATGCGGCGTATGGGCTGGCCGAGTTTGGTGCGCCGGCCGTGCCCGAACTCGTCGCCGCCATGCGAGAGGAAGCACTGGCCACTATCGACGAAACCGAGGCCAAGACACCGGATAATGCCCACGGAACAAATCCCACGAGCGGCTGTGCGGCGCTGGCCTTGGCATCCATAGGCGCACCAGCCGCAGGGGCTTTGGCGGAGATGTTGTCCGATGAGCACTGGTGGGTGCGGGCGGTCGCCGCCCATGTGTTGGGACGCTTGGGCGCGAGCGCAATGGAAGCAGGCCCCGCCCTGAGAACGGCGATGAGCGATCGCCACTGGTGGGTGCGCCGCAATGCGATTGAAACTTTGGGCACCATCGGCGTCTTTTCTGATGAGTTGATTGCTGACCTGACAGCAGCACTCGACGATGAGGACTACCGCGTGCGCCGCAACGCCGCCCTCGTGCTGGCCAAGTCCGGCGCAGCGGGCTGTGTTGCGATTGAAACCTTGGCTGAGATGCTCAAAGACGAGAACCGCTACAACCGATTTTACGCCGCTTATGGGTTAAAACAAATTGGCACGCCCGCCGCACGGGATATTTTGCTCCGCTCACTTTTCAACTCGCGCTGGTGCTCCATTACGACAAAAGACAACATCTACTGAGCCGCAAAAGCCGTGCGAAATCTGGCCAAGCCGCCCCTCCGCCCATACCTTTTGTCGATTCACCAACCCATTCTCCTGAAAGGAAGTACATGTCAGACACCGAGGCCGTAGCTCAGCTCGGCCAAATCAGGGACCGCATCTACGGCGAGATCGGCCAAGTCATTATCGGCCAGAAGCAGATCGTCGAGGAACTGCTCATCGCCTTGCTCGCCGGCGGCCACTGCCTGCTGGTAGGCGTACCTGGCTTGGCCAAAACTACGCTCATCCAAACCCTCGCTCGCACGCTCGATCTTTCCTTTGGCCGCATCCAATTCACTCCAGATCTGATGCCCTCGGACATCACCGGCACTGAAGTACTCGAAGAGGACATCGACACCGGCCGCAAGGCATTTCGCTTCATCCGCGGCCCCCTGTTTGCCAACGTCATCTTAGCCGACGAAATCAACCGCACGCCTCCCAAGACCCAAGCTGCCCTGCTCCAAGCCATGCAGGAACACGCGGTCACCGCGGCCGGCGAGACCATGCAGCTCAGCGAGCCCTTCTTCGTGCTCGCCACCCAAAATCCCATCGAACAGGAGGGTACCTACCCCCTGCCCGAAGCCCAGCTCGACCGCTTTATCTTCGAGCTGTGGATCGACTATCCCAGCGACCGCGAGGAAGAGGACATCGTCCGCGCCACCACCAGCGTCGCCCAAGCCACCGTCAGCCAAGTCGTCGATGCCGAGCAGATCGTCGAACTACAACAACTCGTGCGCCGGGTGCCCGTAGCCGATCACTGCGTCCGCTACGCCGTCTCACTGGTGCGCTCCTCCCGGCCCGGGGACGCCCAAGCGCCGGATTACATTCGCGAAATGGTCAGTTGGGGCGCTGGGCCGCGCGCCTCCCAGTACTTAGTCTTAGCGGCCAAGGCGCGGGCCATCCTCGCCGGCCGGCACTCGGTCGCCATTGAGGACATCCGCGCCGTGGCCCTGCCGGTGATGCGCCACCGCCTAGTCGTCAACTTCCACGCCGAAGCACAAAACATCAGCGCAGTCGGCCTAATCGAACGCCTGCTCGCCGACGTGGAGCCAGAATCCTAGCGTGAGCGAAGCCGCCTCCTACCTCCACCCGGAAACCATCTCGCGCCTCTCGCGCCTCGACCTGATTGCGCGGCTCGTGGTCGAAGGCTTTATCACCGGCCTGCATCGCAGCCCGTACCACGGCTTCTCGGTCGAATTCTCCGAGCACCGTCCCTACATGCCGGGCGACCCCCTGCGCGACCTCGATTGGAAGGCATACGCCAAGTCCGATCGCCTATACGTCAAACAGTACGAAGAGGAAACCAACCTCAAAGCTTACCTACTGCTCGACGTGTCCGGCTCCATGGACTTTGCGGCCGGCGCGCCGCTGAGCAAATTTCGCTACGCTGTATCTCTAGCGGCCGCGCTGTCGTACCTCATGCTCAAGCAGCGCGATGCGGTCGGCCTGTTGCTCTACCACCACCAGACCGAGGCGTACGTGCCGCCGCGCTCGGTGCAAAGCCACCTCCAAGTGCTCCTCAAAACCATCGACCAAGCGCGGCCACACAACGAGACGAGCATGGCCCCGGCCTTCCACGACCTCGCCGAGCGCATCCGCCGCCGCGGCCTCGTCATTGTGCTCTCCGACCTGCTCGACGCGCCCGACCAAGTCCTCCAAGGACTGCGCCACTTCCGCCACCTGCGGCACGAAGTGATCGTCTTCCACCTGCTCGACCCCCGCGAGCGCGACCTCGCCTTCCGCGACCAGACCCGCTTCTACGACCTCGAAGACCCAGACCAAACCCTCACCACCCAGCCCTGGCACATCCAGCACGAATACCGCGCGCTGATGGACGAGCTGATTCAGACCTATCGACTCGGGTGCGCCGAGGCCGGCATCGACTACGCCCTGCTCGACACGGCAACCCCCTTTGACGTGGCCCTATCGCGCTACTTGGCGCAACGCAAAAAAATGGGTTAGCCGCCGTCCCGTCCTGAAACTTGACTTTTTTGTACAGATTCCTAAGTTCTTGAGACTGCGCCTAGATACAAGGAGCCAACATGAGCGAAAGCACCCAAACCCTAGAGCAATTTGCCAACCGCGATTACGAGTGGGGATTCGTCACCGACATAGAGGCCGACTCGGCCCCACCCGGTCTCAACGAAGAGATCATTCGCTTCATCTCCGCCAAAAAGGACGAGCCTGAGTTCATGCTCGACTGGCGGCTCAAAGCCTATCGCCGCTGGCTCACCATGGAGGATCCAACGCGCCGCCAACAGAGCCAGCGCTGGGCCATGGTCCACTATCCCGACATCAACTACCAAGACATCGTGTACTACTCGGCCCCCAAGCAGAAACAGCTCGACAGCCTCGACGAGGTCGATCCCGAAATTCTGGCCACCTACCAGAAGCTGGGCATCCCGCTCGAAGAGCAGAAAATGCTCGCCGGCGTGGCCGTGGACGCCGTTTTCGACAGCGTCTCCGTGGCCACCACGTTCAAGGACAAGCTGGCCGAGTTGGGCATCATCTTCTGCTCCATGTCCGAAGCCATCCAAGATCACCCCGAGCTCGTGCGAAAATACCTCGGCTCGGTCGTGCCCTATTCCGACAATTTCTTCGCCACCCTCAACTCCGCGGTCTTTACCGATGGTTCCTTCGTGTACGTACCGCCGGGCGTGCGCTGCCCCATGGAGCTATCGACGTACTTCCGCATCAACGCGGCGAACACCGGCCAATTTGAGCGCACCTTAGTCATCGCCGACGAGGGGGCGTATGTGTCATATTTAGAGGGGTGTACGGCGCCCATGCGCGACGAAAACCAGCTCCACGCAGCCGTCGTCGAACTCGTAGCCCTCGGCGACGCGCAGATCAAGTACTCCACCGTGCAGAACTGGTACCCCGGCGACGAAAACGGCAAAGGCGGGATCTACAACTTCGTCACCAAACGCGGCGCGTGTCGCGGCGACCGCTCCAAGATCTCGTGGACCCAAGTTGAGACTGGCTCGGCCATCACTTGGAAGTACCCTAGCTGCATCCTCCAAGGCGATCACTCGGTCGGCGAATTTTACTCGGTGGCCGTCACGTCCAAGCGGCAGCAGGCCGACACGGGCACCAAGATGCACCACATCGGCAAAAACACCCGCAGCACCATTATCTCCAAGGGCATTTCGGCCCAGCGCGGCCAAAACACCTATCGCGGCAAGGTCCAAGTGCTCAAAAACGCGACCGGCGCTCGCAACTTCACCCAGTGCGATTCCATGCTCATCGGCGACCAATGCGGCGCGCACACCTTTCCCTACATCGAGGTGCGCAATCCCACGGCCCACGTCGAGCACGAGGCTTCCACCTCCAAGATCGGCGAGGACCAGATTTTCTACTGCAACCAGCGCGGGATCTCCACTGAAGACGCCATCTCCATGATCGTCAACGGCTTCTGCAAGGAAGTCCTCGCCGAACTGCCGATGGAATTCGCCGTCGAGGCGCAAAAGCTGCTCGGCATCAGCCTCGAAGGCAGCGTTGGCTGAGCACGCCTCGCGACCCATTGCTGAGTTTCCGACGCAGTGGATCGCCGTCACGTCCACAATTCTCTAACAACAAAGAAAGCAACGCTTCATGCTCCACATCGAAAACCTCCACGTCGCCGTTGAAGACACCCCCATCCTGCGCGGTGTCACGCTAGAAGTCGAACCCGGCGAAATCCACGCCATCATGGGCCCCAACGGCTCGGGCAAAAGCACCCTCGCGCAAGTCTTAGCCGGACGCGAAGGCTACGACATCACCGAAGGGTCGGCCACGTACTGCGGCCAAGATCTGCTCGAACTCGCGCCGGAAGAGCGGGCGTGCGCCGGGCTGTTCCTCGCCTTTCAGTACCCAGTGGAAATCCCCGGCGTCAACTCCACGTACTTCCTCCGCCAAAGCTACAACGAACTCCGCAAGCAACGCGGCGAGGAAGAACTCGACGCCTTCGACTTCCTCGGCCTGATCCGCGAAAAGCTCGCCTTGGTGGAAATGGACGAGAGTTTCCTCAAGCGGTCGGTCAACGAAGGCTTTTCCGGCGGCGAGAAAAAGCGCCACGAAATTTTGCAAATGGCCGTATTGGAACCCAAGCTGTCGATCCTCGACGAGACCGACTCGGGCCTCGACATCGACGCGCTGCGGATCGTCGCCCAAGGCGTCAATCAACTCCACGCCCCAGACAAAGCCGTCGTCGTCGTCACGCACTATCAGCGCCTGCTCAACTACATAGTCCCGGACTTCGTCCACGTGCTCCACGAGGGACGCATCGTCCAGTCGGGTGGCAAAGAATTGGCGCTGACGCTTGAGGAAAAGGGCTACGACTGGGTC
Source organism: Gemmatimonadota bacterium (assembly GCA_028875335.1). The sequence goes on along the minus strand of JAPPEF010000370.1, from coordinate 74,108 downwards.
AAGGAGCCGGTCCAATGAACGGCGTCGCCCATTATCAGTCCTGCTTTAATAACCTCGTCGGCACAGATGAGTTGGTGTCGCTGCGGCAAAAGGCCATTGAGCACTTCGCCGACGCTGGCTTTCCCACGACCAAAGACGAGGAGTGGGCTTTTACCAACATCGGCCCACTGACTCGGATCAACTTCGAACTAGCCGCGTCCTCGTCCGCACCGGCTGCTCTCGACGACTACCGCTACGGCCTCAACGGGTTGGTCTTTGTCGATGGCCACTTTGCCCCCGCGCATTCTCATCTCAACGGCCTGTCCGCTGGGGTGCGCGTCGAGAACTTGGGCGACGCCATTGCCTCAAACGGCGACCTAGTCTCAGGCTCCCTAGGTCAAGTTGCTGCTACCGAGGACGAGGCCTTCACCGCGCTCAACACCGCCTTCCTACAAGACGGTGCGGTCGTTTATCTGCCTTCGGGAACCGTCGTCGAGCAGCCCATCCACTTGCTGTTTGTCTCCACCGGCCAACGCGCCAACGTCGTCTCCCATCCGCGCGTCCTCGTGGTCGCCGAAGCCAACACCCAAGTGACCCTAGTCGAAAGCTACGTCGGCTTGGATTCGGAACCGTATCTGACCAACAGCGTCAGCGAATTCTTCGTCGGCCCCAACGCCGTGCTTGACCACTACCGAGTTCAGCGCGAATCCGCCGCCGCCTTCCACATCGCAGCGACCCATGTCCGCGAAGAACGCGCCGCGCAATTCCGCTCGACCGCCATCACCTTGGGAGGACGCCTGACCCGCCACCACGTCCACACCGCGCTAGAAGGCGAAGGCGTTGACTCCACTCTCAACGGCCTCTACATCGAAGACGGGAAGCAACACGTCGATAACCACACGCTCATCGAACACGCCCAGCCACACTGCCAGAGCCACGAATTCTACAAGGGCATTCTCGGCGGCCGGGCCACCGGCGTCTTCCGCGGCAAAATCCACGTTCACCAAGCCGCGCAAAAAACCGACGCCTATCAGGCCAACCAAAACCTCTTACTCTCGGCGACGGCCCAAATCAACACCAAGCCCCAACTCGAAATCTACGCCGACGACGTCAAGTGTTCGCACGGAGCCACCATCGGCCAACTCGACGAAGACGCCCTCTTTTACTTGCGCTCCCGTGGCATTGGCCACCAAGAGGCCGTCCGGGTGCTGACGCGCGCCTTTGCCGGCGAGGTTCTCGACCGCGTGCGCGTCCCTGCCCTCAAAGACCAACTCGACCGACTAGTCGATCACCGGCTAGATCAAGCCGCCGCCGCAGTTGCCCCATGACTGCTTCCTTTGACATCGCCAAGGTCCGCCGCGACTTCCCCGTACTCGGCGAGAAAATCCGCGGCAAGGATCTCGTCTATTTCGACAACGGCGCGACCACCCAAAAGCCGCTGACAGTCATCTACGCACTCCAGCGCTACTACGCCCGCGAAAACGCCAACATCCACCGCGGCGTCCACTTCCTCAGCCAACAGGCGACCTTTGCGTACGAACGCGCTCGCGGTCGAGTCGGCCAGTTCATCAACGCCCGCGAAAGCAGCGAAGTCGTCTTCGTGCGCGGCACCACCGAAGCGCTCAATCTCGTCGCCCACAGCTACGGTCGGTCGCAGCTAGGCCCCGACGACGAGATCATCGTCTCGCAGCTAGAGCACCACTCCAACATCGTGCCGTGGCAACTGCTGTGCGAGGAAAAGGGCGCGCGCCTGCGGGTAGTGCCCATCAGCGAGACGGGCGAGTTCCTCTTCGACGAATACGAGCGCCTGCTGTCCGAGCGCACCCGCATCGTCGCCATCGCCCACGCTTCCAACGCCCTCGGCACCATTCTGCCGGTAAAGGAAATCGCCGCCTTGGCCCATCAGCACGGCGCAGTAGTAGTCGTCGATGGAGCGCAAGGAGTACCCCATCTGCCAGTGGACGTGCAGGACCTCGACTGCGACTTCTACGCCTTTTCTGGACACAAGCTCTTCGGCCCCACCGGCATCGGCGTGCTCTACGGCAAGCAGGCCCTTTTACACGCCATGCCGCCCTATGAAGGCGGCGGCTCCATGATCGAAAAGGTGAGCTTTGCCGGCACCACATACGCTCCCCCGCCGATGCGCTTTGAGGCCGGCACGCCGCACATCGCTGGCGTCACGGGCTTGGAGACCGCCATTGATTACGTCAACTCCGTGGGGAAGGAACAGATCGCCGCGTACGAGGCCGACTTGCTCGCGTACGCAGACGCAGCCCTCGCCGACATCCCGGGCCTGCGCCTGATTGGCACGGCCCGCGAGCGCGTAGCCGTGATCTCCTTCACCCTCGACGACATCCACCCGCACGACATCGGCACCATCCTCGACGCCGAGGGCATTGCCGTGCGCGCCGGCCACCACTGCGCCCAGCCGACCATGCAGTTTTACCAAGTGCCCGCTACGGTGCGCGCCTCGTTGGCTTTTTACAACACGCGCGCGGAAATTGACGCCCTAGTCGCGGCGTTGCACAAGGTCAAGAAGGTATTTGGAGAGTGAGTAAGTGACTTACGCACAGGCTCCAAGGTATGAGATGCTTCGACTCCGCTTCGCTGCGCTCAGCATGACAGCGATGGGTGCGTTCCTGTCTTGTCATGCTGAGCGTAGCGAAGCATCTCATACCCAAATGCCTCCTATGCGTAACATCAGTGAGTAAGTAGGTAAAGGTTTATACAACATCAACAAGGCACTTCAACGATGACTGAGCTCCGCGAACTGTATCAGCAGATCATCCTCGATCACAACAAAAATCCGCGCAACTTCGGCAAGCTGCCCGAGGCCAATCGCATGCAAGAGGGCCACAATCCCCTGTGCGGCGATCACCTACACATCTATCTCCACGTGGCCGACGAGCGGATTGCCGACATCAGTTTTGACGGGTCGGGTTGCGCCATTTCCAAAGCCTCGGCTTCCCTGATGACCGCCGCCCTCAAAGGCAAGCGTCCCGACGAGGCGGTCAAGCTGTTCGAGCAGTTCCAGCAGATGGTGACCGCCGAGCCGGACGCACCCGTCGATCACCAAGCCTTGGGCAAGATGGCCGTCTTCGCTGGGGTGCGCGAATTCCCCATGCGCGTCAAGTGCGCGACCCTCGCTTGGCACGCCGCCAAAGCAGCCATAGAACAAGACCCATCGCCCGCATCCACCGAATAGAACGTGTAACTAACCGCGAAAAAGGAGTCCTCCATGGAACTGTTGCACGAGAAAACCTTTCCCCCCGATTCTACCGAGGCCAAAGTCGTGGCCGTGCTCAAGACCTGCTACGATCCCGAGATTCCGGTCGATATCTTTGCCCTCGGCCTGATCTACGACGTTGAGGTCAGCGACTCGCAGGACGTCCACGTGACCATGACCTTGACCTCGCCCGCCTGTCCGGTAGCCGGCACGCTGCCGCCGGAAATCGAACACAAAATCAAGTCCCATGTCCCGGGCATTGCCACGGCCTTGGTCGAGGTCGTGTGGGATCCGCCGTGGACGATCGACATGATGACCGAAGGGGCCAAACTCGAACTAGGTATGATGTAGAGAAGCAGTGGTTGGTGGTCAGTGGCCGGTAGCCAGTCCTTTCCCTACCGAGGCCACTAGCTACTGACCTCTGTTCAGTGGAGAGATTGTTTATGAAACTCAACTCGAGCGAAGAATACGGCTTGCGCTGCCTCTTGCAACTGGCCCGCCAGGCCCCCGGCAGCCTGACCATCCCGGAGATCAGCCAAGCCGAGGGCATCACCCATCACAACGTCGCCAAGCTCTTGCGCATGCTCCGCCAAGGCGGCTTTGTCGCAAGTGCCCGCGGCCAGCAAGGCGGCTACGCCCTCGCCAAGCCCCCCCACCAAATCGCCGTGGCTGACGCGCTCGACACGTTGGGTGGTCGCCTCTTCGACGACGGCTTCTGCGATCACTTCGCCGGCAGCGCGGATTGCTGCACGCATTCGCTCACCGCGTGTTCGGTGCGCGCACTATGGGGGCAAGTACAGCAGGCGGTCGATCAAATTTTATCGCGCACAACCCTCGCCGACCTGCTGGAACAGGGCTACGCCCTCGCCGACGAAGAGGCTCTGCTAGATATATCGGCTTAGAGGACGATTTTGCGCTTTTAAATGGATAGGAGACATCCATTGAAAGAACTCGACCGCATAACTATCAATCCCAACGTCTGCTTGGGACAACCCACTATTCGGGGCATGAGGATTACCATAAGCGTGATACTCAAAATGCTGGCCGGGGGAAAGTCCATCCCAGAGGTGTTGGAGGCGTATCCAGAACTTGAAGAAGAAGACGTTCGTCAGTCCATAAGATACGCGGCGTGGGGTTAGTAGTGATACCGACAAGACAAGATAAAGAGGGTGTCTGACTCTATGCGGTAAACGAGGCGATGTTCTCGAGTAATTCGACGAGACCAACATCCCTGAAAATCATGTTTCAGAACTTCGGGTTTGCCAAGCCCTGTAAACGGGTTGCGCTGAGTATCTCGAATAAGTTCGTTGATTTTCCTGAAGGTGCTTTTGTTAGTCTGATACCAGTAGAGATAATCCTGCCAAGCGTCTGCATGAAAGCTAATATGTCTCATTCCTCGATTAAGTCTCGGGAAGCAAAATTGCGCTGGCCGTGCTGGAAATCTTTTAGTGCCTTCTTGAGATGGGCCGCGTTTTTTGGTGAAGAGAGCAGATAATCTGTCTCGTCCACGCTACGTTCCTTTTCTTCTTGTAATTTTTCTACAGCACGGGCAATCAAGCTGCATATATCTTCCCCAGTACTTTGCGAAAGCTGTTCTAGTACAGCCTTCTGCTCAGAGGTAAATTCAAATGGAGAAGTGCTCATGGTGACCTCCTTCAATTCTCTGCTTCGCTATCAAAGGGCAGACACAGGCTCCTTCAAGAGGTTCGGCGACCACGCCCATTCCTTACTCTCACAAGCTAACAAACACGGCCCTTTAAGCAACACCACGTGGTTGGTTTGGCGAACCAATTTCTGAGTATAAGGGGCGGTCCCCGGAATAATGCACAAGCGTTCTACTAACCTCACCCCCGAAACGCATCCACCTCCCCCTCGGCCCGATGCCGATAGAGCGGCTTAACCGCCTCCGGCAGGGCCTCGTAGGTCTCCCTCGGCACAATCGCATTATTGCGCCCACCAAATTCCACGCTCAACCACCACGGACAATAGCGCGTGATAATCGCCACCCTCGGCTCCGGGCTAGGGTTCGCCGCAGTCGAATGCCATATCCGACTGTCCATCATCAGCGCACTGCCCTCCGGGCCGACGACCTGAATCTCCCCGCGAATCGGCTTGAACTGATCTATCCGCTCTCTTAGTCCTTCGGGCGTCTGGTGCATCCGCGGGTTGAGCGGGTCGCGGTGACTGCGCGGCACCACCCACGTCCCACCCGTCTCCGGACCGAACGGCGACAGCATCCACAACACCGATAGCTGCATGGTCGCGTTTGGGAAGGGCTGCGCCACCCGGCCAGCGAAATCCCTGTCGGTCAGGTCGTGCGGCCAATCCGAGTGAAAGCCGCGCCAATCCAAGTTCTCGCGATTGGGCACTTGCGTCTTAAACTCGGTCTGCGCGATCCGCACATGCGCCCCAAAAACCGCCTGCGCCACCCCCAACAAACGCTCGTCGCCTAGGTACGGAGCAAACTCCGGCAAATACGAGATCAGGCAAACCCCGGGCTCGCCGTTGGGGCCGGTCTGCCGCCCGATGTGCCCGCCTATGGCCTCGTAGTCCTGCTGCGCCTTTGCATGCGCTTCCTGCACATGCGCCCGTACCCGTTCTATGGCGTCCTCTGGAATAATCCGCTCCAACACGCACCAACCCTCGCGGCGCAATTGATCCACTTTTTCCTTTATCTCAGCGTCCATAAACCCTCTCATTCTCGGTTGCTCAAGCAATTGCGTACTGCTATACTAGACCCACTCGCGAATGCACCCTACCCTTTTCCCGGCCCTTCCCATGCACATCACCGACATCGAAGTCCACGCCATCTGCCCGCCGTATTGCGACTTCAACGCCTTGGCGCTGGCCCGCTATCACGGCGCGCGCATCCAACGCCGCGCCATCCTCGTCGTCCACACAGACAACGGCCTAGAGGGCCTCGGCGAGAACATCGGCGATGCACCCGACGGCGACGCCTTGCGCGCCAAATACATCGGCACCTCGCCCTTTGACTGGATCAACGCCGAGCAGAACCTCGCCATGAACATGGCTTGCTACGACCTAATGGGCAAGCACCTCGGCATTCCCGCGTGGAAGCTGATCGGCCCCAAGGTTCGCTCGTGGATTCCGGTCGCCGCCTGGACCGTGGCCCAAGCCCCAAGCGCCATGGCCGAAGAAGTGCGCCAAGCTGCCGCTCGCGGCTATCACTGGATCAAGTACCACGTCGATGAGATGCAGGACGTCATCGCCCAAACCGAGGCCATGCAGGAGGTAGCCCCACCCTATTTCAAGGTGCACTACGACTTCAACGCCAACAGCAACTACTACACCATGCGCACCATTCTCGCCGAGCTGGTCAAATTCCGGGTCGCTGGCCGCTTTGAAGACGTAGTCCAAGGCACGGACGAAGATGCCTACCGCATGTTGCGCGAGCAGTGCCCACTGCCGATCATCGGCCACCACGTCCCACCCGAAGCCATGACCAAGCGCTACGTCGATGGAACCATGGCTGGGCACGCCCCCATCGGCAGTGCCATCAAAGCAGCCGCCATTGCCGAGCGGCTCAACATGCCCCTCATGTACCAACAGACCGGCGGCACCATCAACCAAGCCTTCTTGGCCCACGAAGTCGCAGTGTTCAAAATGGCCACCATTGACCACGTCAATTGCTGCCACTTGTGGCAAGAGGACGTGGTCAAAGACCCCATGCCTGTAATCGACGGCAGCGTCGCCGTGCCCCAAGGACCGGGCTTGGGGATCGAACTCGACCGCGCCCAATTGGAAAAATTGGCCAGCGCGGCCCCAGTCGATAAAGGCCGCTTCTTGATCCGCATCCGCTCCGCCGGTGGCCTCACCGCGTATGTGCGCCACGACCCCGATCCGAACAGCTCTACCGACAATCTGCGCTTCCACGACCGCTTGCACCGCCAAGGCGTCCCCGGGCGGCCCCCTTCGTACGCCAACCCGCTCACCACTGAATTCTGGGACGCGGACAAAGACCCCGAACACTTTGAGGAACTATGGCAGGCTACGGCCGACGGCCCTTTATGGAAAGAGGAACTTTAGATGAACGAAGACGAAAAATATTTTTTTGATCTCAACGGCTACATCGTCGTGCCCAACGTCTTGTCAGCCGAGGACATCGCGCTGGCCAACGAGGCCATTGACCGCCATGCCGATCAGATCCACGAGCGCACGGGCGAACTATCACTATCCGCCGGCTCCAAGGCACTCGAAGGCGTCACCGGACGCGGCGACCTCGGCGGTGCGCTCTCGTGGCCAGACCCGCATGGCCGCCCCTTCCGCGACATGCTGGTCAATCCCAAGATCGTGCCCTTTCTGCACGAGATTTTGGGCACGGGCTTCCGCCTCGACCACAATCTCGGCATCATCACCATGCGCAAAGGAGCCGAGGGCCACCTCCTGCACGGATCGTCTGGCCCCGGCTTTGACCGCCACCAGTACTACATCTTCAAAGACGGCAAAATGCACAACGGCCTGACCGTGGCCGCCTACCAACTCACGGATGTCCGCGAGGGCGACGGCGGCTTGTGCTTGATCCCAGGCAGCCACAAGGGCAACTATCCCTGCCCGATGGCGCTCCGGCGAGGCGAGGCGTACCGCGAGTTCATCAAGCCGATTACCTGCAACGCTGGCGACTGCGTCATATTCACCGAGGCCACCACCCACGGCACTCTGCCTTGGACCGCCGACCACGACCGCCGCACCGCCCTCTTCCGCTTCTCACCGGGCAACCTCGCCTACGTGCCTCACAACTGGTCCGAAGACATGCTCGCCCTGATGACCGACGAGCAGCGCAAGGTTCTAGAGCCGCCCTATCACGCACGGCTGGAACGTCCTGTATTGGACGTGTAGCCGGACGCGGATCAGCTTTCCGTTTCTCCGTCCGGTTCTTCGCTCTCCCCTTGCGGCACGGACGCCTCTGGTGAGAGCAGCAACAACCCCGCCACGGATGCGAAGTGGCGGTCCATTGAAACCAGTCGTAGGCCGTGTTCCATGGCCTGCGCCGCAATCCAGATGTCGTTCGTCGGAATAGGGGTTCCGGCACTCCTCAATCCGTCGAGGATCTCGGCATAGAACTCGGCTGTATCCTCGCTAACTCCGCATATCGACACGCGCGGTGTATCGAGAAATTCGGCGAGTTCCTCGCGGTTCTTGCGCTCCTGTGTCCCGCCTTTGAAGCCCGATAGCAGCTTCCCAATACTGATCGAACTTATCGCGATTCGCGAGGCCCGCCGCAGTAGGGACACAACCGCTGGCTCTGCGCGCATGGAGTGCGAGTAGATGTTGGTATCGATTAGGAACTCATTCACTGCCACAGTTCCGGATCAATGCGCCGCTCGGAATCGATCTTCCGCTGAATCTGGGCGAATTCGTCTTCGTCCCAACGTCCGAACAGGTGATCCAAGTCCCGATGGATTTCGGTGAACCGACGGGGTTGGTCCAAGCCGAACTGCTTGCGCAGGGCGTCCAGCGCCGTCTGATTCACGCTCTTGCCTTCCTGCTCGGCGGCTTCCCTCAACTTGGCAGCAAGTTGGGGATCCAGTCCACGTAGGGTCATGGTCTTCAGAACATCTGCCAAGGGGTGCCTCCTTGAAATGCAATTAATATGTGATGGCGATATGATCTCATTATATGCTATCATACTCTGACGGTCAAGAGACAGAAGCGTAAACGGCGCATTGCCTCAGCGTAGTAGTGTCCAAGAGGTGCCTCGCCGACGCGACTTGACCTAGCGACCTAAAAGGCCCTTTATGGCTCCTAAGACACCCGATATCCAAGCAATCGCTTTAGCTGTTGCTTGCTTTCAACAAACCCCACAGCCTAGGAAGCCCCCATGCCCAAACGTAAAATCGTCCTCACCGGTGCCGCCGGATACGTCGCCGGTCGCATGTTACCAGCATTACAGGAACGCTACGAAACCGTTCTACTGGATGTGAAAACAACCAACCGCCAAGGCGAAGAAGTAACAGGAATCCACATCGCCGATCTAGTAGAGAAAGACCGCGATGCCTACCGAGAACATTTCCGAGGTGCCGATGCGGTAGTCCACTGCGGCTTCGTCCGAACCGGGCAGGGCGAACAGCGCTTCTGGAACGAGGCCGACAATATCACCATGGCCCACAACGTGTACCGAGTCTGCCAAGACGAGGGCGTGCGGCGGGCCGTGATCGTCAGCTCCAATCACGCAGCCGATTACTACGAAAATTTGATCTGGTCGGGGCGCATGGACTTCGTCACGCCCGATATGCTGCCGCTGTCGGACAATTTCTACGGCTGGGCCAAGGCATCCTATGAACTGCTGGGCTTCATGTTCGCCTGCGGCAAGGAGGGGCCAGTCCTAGAAAATGTGCAATTGCGCATCGGCGGCCCCCGCGAGACCGACATCGACAGTTGCGACAACGATCTACAGCAAATGCACCGAGGCTTAGGAGCCTATCTCAGCGTGCGTGACCAAGTGCAATTGGTAATCAAGAGCATCGAGACCGAAGACATCCGCGACGCCAACGGCGTGCCCTTCCAAATTTTCTACGGCATCAGCGGCAACGCGCACAATTTCTGGAGCTTAGCCAATGCCCGGCGCGTAATCGGCTACGCACCCCAAGACGACAGCCAAGTGCGCTTTGCCGACAAAATCGCAGCGATTACGCGAGCGGCGCAAGAAAGGTAGGATGAGCAAGTTGGACGACGAAATTCGCGTTGATGCAGAAGAGCTACTGGGACTAGTCATCGCCATTTTCGAGCGGTGCGGCATGTCCCAGGCGGACGCCACCCTACTCGCCGATTCGCTCGTGGACGCGGATCTATGCGGCACCCACTCGCACGGCGTCTTGCGGGTACCCGAGTACGCAGAGAAGCTGACAACCGAAGGCGTGAACCCAACCGCCAAGCCCGAAGTCGTCCGCGAAGGCCCCTCGTTTGTCACAGTAGATGGACGCAATTCAATGGGACAGATCGGCACTGCCTTGGCCATGCGGAAGGTGATCGGCAAAGCTGCGCAGACCGGAATCGCAGCGGGAGCCATTCGCGGCAGCAATCACTGCGGTGCCATGGCGTATTTCACCCGCATGGCGCTGCCGCACGACATGATCGGAATCGCGACCACAAATGCGATCCCAACGATGGCACCTTGGGGAGGTACCGAGCGGATCTTGGGCATTAATCCGCTTGCGATATCCGTACCGGCAGGAGAGATGTCTCCCATCGCGTACGACGCCGCGTTTAGCGGGTCTTCCCACGGAAAGATTCGGATCTACCAACAGAAAGGGATGCGCATACCCGAGGGGTGGGTCATAGACCGGGAAGGCCAGCCCACGACCGATCCCATGGCGGCGGTCGACGGCTTGCTAGCCCCCATCGGCGGGTTCAAAGGGGCTGGGCTGGCGATGATCATGGGCATCCTTTCGTCTATGCTTTCCGGTGCCAGCTACGGGACTGAACTAGGGAGTATCGAAGAGGGGCCGATACCCGGCGAAGATGGTCACTTCGTCGCTGCTATTCACATCGCCTCCTTCGAGGACGTCGAGCGCTTCAAGTCAAGAGTAGACACCGCCATCCAGCAGATCCACGACTGCCGACTCGCTCCCGGTTTTGACCGAGTGTACGCCCCAGGCGAACTAGAAGCGATTCGCCGCGCCGAGTATAGTGCGCAGGGCATCCCCCTCAATCGCGTAACGCTAGCAGACCTGCGCAAGACCGCGGAGCAACTCAGTATCGACGAGAACGAATACACATGGCTCTAGAGAATATCCACGAACTCGCCCGAGGCGTCTTCAGCGTTGACAGCCGCTTCGTCGATGGCAAGAACGGCATTGTGATCGGCAAGCGGACGGCGCTGGCAATTGACGGGAGCAACTACGAAGACGAAGGGGCCGCCATGGCCTCCTTCATTCGCCAAAACGGCTTCGAACCGCACCGACTGGCGCTCACCCACGGCCACGGCGACCACATCCTCGGCGCAGGGCCTCTGGCACAAGGAGAGATTTTCGCCCACGCCCTGACACCTGCGGAGATCGAGAAACAGGTACCGGGCTGGGCGGCGCGCTGGAAAGTGGATGAGGCCGAGGCGCGAGCCAGGGTAATCCAGCCGACCATTACCTACCAAGACGAACTGCGCATGGATCTGGGCGGCCTACACGCTTGGATGTTTCCGACGCCGGGACACAGCCCAGACGGCGTGAGCATTTACATAGAGGAGTACCGCCTACTATTCGCCGGTGACTCCGTGGTGACCGGTATCGTGGCCGCAATCGGCGCGGGTAACAGCGAAGTGTTGGAACACTCCCTCTACAAACTCGCGACGCTCGAAATCGACATCTTGGTTCCGGGACACGGCGAGGTCCTTTTCGGCGAAGATCAAGTAAAGGACTGGATTCGCTGGGAAGCCAACTATCTATCGAGTGTGCGCGAGGCCGTCCGCGAGGCACTCGGCGCGGGCATTCCCGCAGAGGATGTGGCGGCACGAATCGAATTCGACAAGTTCATCGGCGACCGGCTACCCAAAGACCGCAACGGAATGCCGCAACGGCATCTGAATACGGTCGCCAAGATCGTGGAAGAAGAAATAGAGCGACAAGACAGCACCCCGCACAGGAGTTTGCCGGAATGAGCGATATGATCCGCATGGCCGTCGTGGGCATTGGGTGGGCGGGGAGCCACCACGTGGAGGGCGCACGCGAGTTGGGCCGCAAGGTTGTGGTGACCTGTCTGGTGGACCGGGACCCAACCCATCTGAGGGCCAAGGCTGAGGAGTTTGGGATCGACAAGACGTACACCGATCTCGACGATGCGCTAGCAGATCCCGACATCGATGCAGTTTCCCTCTGCACGCCTCATCCCAACCACGGCCCGGAGGCGGTCGCCGCCGCCAACGCCGGCAAGCACGTGCTAGTGGAAAAGCCGATGGCGCTGACAGTGGAGGAAGCAACCCGGATGATCGACGCGGCCGATCGCGCCGGTGTGTGCCTCTACGTCGCAGAGAGCATGTCCTACCATCCCATGGCCCGCTTCCTGCGCGAGGTAGTGAAAACGGGACGATACATCGGCGAAGTGGTGTCGGCATCGGTGTCATCGGGGTTTCGGGCGCGGCCCACTTACGCCTATCCGGGGCGGCGCGAGTGGCTTTCCAACCCACAGCTCGGCGGCACCGGCACTTGGATGCTGCACGGCATTCACACAATGGCGATGCTCCGCTACATTCTTGGCGAGGTCGCTTCGGTGTACATGCAAGAGCACCACGCCCGCAGCTTCCAGCGACGCGATGTCGAAGGCACCATGACCGGGCTTTTGACGATGGACGCGGGATTCCAGACGACAGTGCTGCAAAGCTGCGAGGTGAAGTTTCCCAATCCGCCGGGCGGCTATGCGATCTTCGGAGACAAAGGGCTATTGCAGGCGACCCAAGAGTCGTGTATAGCATGGAGCGAGGACAACGGCGATCAGCGAGAGGAGCTTACCTATCCGAGCAGCAATCTCTCGGCCTTTGCACAGGAGATCGAGGATTTCGCCGACTCCGTGATAGAAGGCACCGAAGGTCCGACGTCGGGGCGCAGCGAACGGAGGAGCTTAGCCATCGTGCAGGCGGGATACGAGTCGGCCAAAAGCGGTGAGATCATCAACCTGCGGGAGAGATTCGGGGAGTTGTGACGCGGAAAAATGGTAGCGTATAGTCGGATCTCTCAGGACTTCAGCAAGCCCTCCCAACTACCACCAACCAAGTATCTTCCACCAGATCAGTCCAATCCCCAACCAAATCGCCAAATGATACAACGACACCATAAAACCGCTAGCGAACCACCTTCGCGGTGATACGTAATCCAGACCAAAGTAGATAATCACCGGCCCCGTCGAGTAATTAGTCGTACACCCACAGAGGTTAGAAAAGTACGCGAATATGGCGACCGTGAGCATCGCCGGTGCCCCCGAGCCTAGCGCCACCGCTAAAAACACCGTCCCCATCGCGGCAATGTGCGCCGACAACATCGAAAAACTGTACATCGAATAGAAGTAAACCAGCGCCATAACCAAGACAACCGTTATACCGCTGACATCAGTAAACCATGCACCGACGTCTTGGGCAAACCAATCAATAAACCCGTGCTCTTTGAGGCTTCTCGCCATAGTCAGCAAACCACCAATCCATATAAGCGTCTCCCACGCCTTGTCGTTCTCCACCATGTCCTGCCACTTTTCAGTATTGGTAATGAGCAAAACGGAGACGCCGATCCAAGCAACCAACGTTGTATGCATTCCATGCAACGGTTTGCTCACCCACAATAGGAGTAAGACCGGCAACACGATCCCCATAATCTTCTCGCCCCTACTCCACCTACCCATCTCCTCAAGTTCCCTTCGTGCGACCGCCTGCGCTGCACGAGTATCTGTCAGTGTCGGCTTTGCTAACAGAAAAATAAATACCGGCAACAAAGCTAGTCCGACGAGTCCCGGAACCACAGACCCAAGCGCCCACGTCCCCCAATCAAAGGTGACGCCAAACACCGCTTGGGCGGCCTGCGCCACCATTGGATTGGCCGCCATGCCCGTGAGAAACATCGCCGCGGTGATCAGGTTGGCGTGCGAGCCAACCAGCGTAAGATAAGTTCCCGCTCGTTCGGGATGCCGCGTCGGATAGGAGTCCAACGCTTCGGCCAACGAGCGCACGATGGGCGCTAAAATGCCGCCGCCGCGCGCGGTGTTAGAAGGCACCACCGGCCCCAACAACAACTCCGCACCGCAGATCGAGTATCCCAAGCCCAACGGCGATTTCGCCAAGCGACTGACCAATAAAAGCGCCAACCTCCGCCCCAATCCCGTGCGGATAATACCGCCAGCCAACAAAAAAGCAGCGACGATCAACCAGACCATTGGGTCGCCATACCCAGACATCGCCTCTTGTATTGTAATCGCGCCCGTCGCCGTCAGTGCAACTAAACCGAATATCACCATCGCGCCAATCGGATAAGGGCGCAGAATAAAGCTGGTAATCACCGCGATAAAAACCGCAAAGACGTGCCAACCCCTGACCGGCAGGTCTGCGGGAATAGGCATGAACCAGAGGGCTCCGGCCAAAAGCACACAAACCCCAAATCGCCAAAAACTCTGCTGCCCCATCCGTTCCGTCACTGAATGCTCCTTCCCTTGTCAAAACTCTCGCAAAAAAGCGGCTCTTCATAATAGACCCCAACGCGACAAACGTCCAGATAGCCGCGAATCGCTCAGGTAGGAGTTAGCGGGCGGATCGCTCCTTTGTCCTTGCCTGATGGCCTTTTTCAATGTATCTATGTATTTGTCTTGGCGGAGCAAAAACAAGCCTAACTCATGGCTCCACAATGCAGTTATATTACTGTCGATTACGTGCAAAAAATCGCGTTAGGAGGTTTTGATGAGCACTTCGGTACGAGAATGGACCCCGACTTTGACGGAGAGAGAAACCGTGCTTTTCGACCTGAAAGGGTACATCCTCTTTCCGGCTGTTTTGAGCGAGGATGAGCTTGCGCCGATTAAAGCGCAGTGTGAAAAATTGCGCACCGATAAAGCATCTCTGCCGCCCGATGCGCGTTGTTTGCCCGGCGGCCCAGCGTCGGTATTAATCGATCATCCGGCCATTATGCGGGTGCTGCATACAATTATTGACGACGAGATTGAGAAGATCCGCTTGGAAGGCGCGTTTTTGAGTTATCGCTTCAAGGGAGACAACCACAGAGGATGGACGCCGCATGCCGGTGGCAAATCCGTGAATCCCAATTATAGCTATCAATATCACGATGGACGGATTTATTCGGGGATGACGCGCGTAGTTTGGGAATTAAATGGCGTAGAAAAGGGCAAAGGAGGAACGGCGTTTATCCCGGGCAGCCACAAGTCCAATTACAGGAAAAAACTGCCTTTGTTCGACGATCCCGACTCGGACGTATGGGACACCTATGGCTGTCCGCCTGGCTCCCTATTGGCCTTTTCTGAAGCGGTGCGTCATACGTCCTGTGATTGGCTCCAGGACGAGCCGCGCATGGCCCTGTTTTTTGCTTATAATCACATCAATGTGCGCCACCACAAACCCGGGTTTACAGACGAGATGCTAGATTCACTCTCGCCAGAACACCGCCGGTTTTTTAACGAAGTATACCATCCGCAGTTTGACAGCGATCGCTGGAAAAAGCGCCTGACCTAACATTTACATTAAGACCTTTCGCAGGAGGCAACATGGCTAATAAGGTGACAATTTTTGGTGCGGGTAGCGTGGTGTTTTCGCTCGGCTTGGTGAAGGACTTGTGTCTGACCAAAGAGTTGAACGGCAGCCACGTCTGTTTCATGGACATCAACGAGGAAGTGCTCGACGTCATTTATGCACTCGGGCGGCGCTATGCCGAGGACTTGGGCGCGGATATGACGTTTGAGAAAACCACGGATCAGGAAGCCGCATTAAAAGACGCCGATTTCGTAATCAATACAGCAACGGTGACGCACAACGAGTACTTCATGCAGCGCCGGCGCAACATGACGGCCAAACTCGGCTATTTTTACAACAGAACCGGCATGCCCGAATATCACAATTTGCAACTGATGCTGAACGTGGCAAAAGACATGGAGAAGCTGTGTCCCGATGCGTGGATTTTGTTGGCGGGCAACCCAGTCTTTGACGGAACGACATTGATGACGCGAGAGACGGGAATTAAAGTGTGCGGCCTGTGTCACGGGCATTACGGCTATACGGGCGTAGCCCGCACATTGGGTATAGATCCCGCTAAGGTTACGTGGCAAGCGCCGGGGTTAAACCACAATATCTGGCTAACGGATTTCATCTGCGAAAACGAAGACATGTATCCGAAGCTGGACAAATGGATTGCCGATAAAAGCGAGGCGTACTGGGAGAGAATGACTCGGGAAGGCAAGGCGATCCCCACGCAGATGTCGCGCGCGGCGATCCATCAATACAAGATGTACGGCCTGATGCCCATCGGCGATACGCCTCGGCGGGGCGGCTGGTGGTATCACACGGATTTGGCGACGCGAAAATACTGGTATGACCCCAATGGCGGAAAAGACACGCCGGCCGGACGCGATGCGGTTTTAGCTGGCAAAGCAAAAAAATACGAGCAGATGAAGGCGGCAGCCTACGACGAGAAAATCCGGCCGATTGATCTGTTCGGCGATCAGCTGACGGCCGAGCAGCACATTCCCATTATGAATGGACTGGTCAACAACGTCGAAGGTCAGTTTCAGGTAAATGTGCCCAACTGCGGGGCGCTGCCGGGCATTCCCGACGACGTGGCAGTGGAAGTCCCTGCGATTGTCAATAAGAAGGGCATTCAGCCTTTGCGCGTACCGCCATTGCCCAAGAAAATCATGCTGGAATGCATCTATCCCGATTGGCTTGAGATGGAGCGCACCCTCGAAGCGGTTTTGTCGGGCGATAAATCGATGATGCTATTCGGCGTGCTCGAAAGCAAAGAGACAAAATCGTACGAGCACGGCTTGGAGGCGCTGGACGCGCTGTTTAATATTGAACCCAATGAACCGATGAAGTACGTGGAAGATATCAACGCACATTTTTCTTGGCCGAAGAACTGGTCGTAGAAAGGAACCATCCTCAAAGCAAAGGCTGAATAGCGATGGAAGACACAGGTAGCACAGTGGCGGTGACCGGTGCTGCGGGCTTTCTCGGTAGCCATATATGCCGCGCCTTGTTGCAGTGTGGATATGCAGTGCGCGCTGTTACCCGAGAGGGTAGCGATCGCAAACTTCCCGATGACCTAAGCGAGCAGGTCGAATTGCTGCCTGCTGATGTCCGCGATCTTGAGTCGTTAAATCAGGCGTTCCAAAATGTTCACGCCGTCATACACAATGCCGCGATTGTGACGATTGACGAAGATCCCGCAGGTCTGGCCGATGAAGTCAACCTGACGGGCACCCGCAATGTGATTCAAGCATGTATTGGCAACGGCGTCCACAGATTGGTATACATCGGTTCCATACACGCATTCAGCCCGATACGCGGAATGACGCTAAGTGTCAGTTCAAAACTGGGCCAAAATTCCAAAATCCCCTACGTGGCCACCAAAGCCGAAGCGCATATAAGCGTAATCGACGCGGCGAGTAGCAATGGGCTCAATGCATCTATCGTCTGTCCTTCAGACCTCATAGGTCCCGGCGACAGTAAACCGACTCCCGTCGGCAGCATGTTGCTCGCCATGGCGCGCAAGCAACTCCCGTGTCTCATCAACGGGGGATTTTGGTGGAGCGACGTGCGAGACGTGGCGAATGCCATAGCCAACGCGGTAGAGGCGAGTGGATACGGGGGCGAAGTTTATTTTACTGCGGGGCAATACGCAAAGACCAGCCAACTGGCGCGTCTGTGTTCCCAAGTTCTGGGGCGTAAAGTAAAGCGTCCCGTCGTGCCCTATTTTATGGCTCGGACAGCCTTGCCCCTAATTAAATCACGTGCTGCGAAGCGCAGCCTATCGTCTCTTTACTCCCGCAATTCGCTCAAACTCTTGCACGACTGTCCGGCGTCCGTTGATGAATCCTTAGCGATAAGTCAATTAGACTACAAGCCTCGGCCACTTGAAGAGTCAATTCGCGACGCCCTCAATTGGTACACAGAGCAGGGAATTCGTTTTTAATCGGGAAATTTTTCACACGTATGGTTCATGGTCTCGCTCGTCGCTCAATAATAGGTAAAACCACATGCGACGGATGTTCGGGGTCGTGATAAATCGCCTGCTCTGCAATCTCAAACCGCCGCTCAACGCCCAAATCGCCGCCCGTATTCGGATTCACGTCAAAGCGTGGCCAGTTGCTGCTAGAAATGTCCAAGCGAATCCGATGTCCCTTCTTGAAGACGTTGGACGTTGGATACAGTTGAAAGACGAACTCGTAGATTTCCCCCGGTTCCAATAATTCTGAAGCATCCCAACTGTTCCGGTAGCGGGCGCGGATGATGGAATCCGTCAGGTTGATCGCAAGCCCATCGGGATAGTCTTCGCTCAATGGACAAACGTCGATCAATTTGGCTGTAAAGTCCGTATCGCGGGCCGATGACGAGGCGTGCAGTTTAACCGCAATGGGTCCCGTGACTTCGACATCGTCCTCTAACGGATCGGTCTGGAAAGTCAGTACATCGCTGCGGGCATTAAGGGGCAGGGTGTCTTTGCAGCCAAAGAACCTAGCGGCTCCGCGCTGGTCAAACGCGCCAGCACCCATGATGGGGTCCGCCGCGGAGATACCACCGCCAATGGTTGGAACGGGATCGCGCGGATCAAAGCTAAAGCGGCTTGGTGCGTGGCCAGTGGTAGGTAGCGCAATGGATAGCTCGCCGTCGGCGTGCAGATAGTACGGCGTGAACTGGGTGTCGGGCAGGGGAAAGTCCTGCTCATCGCGCCAATGACCGCCGTGATGGAGGCGTCCCTGATAGTTGGCTGTTCCCTCGCCCGTGCCCATTGCGAAAATCTTGACCGGCGACCAGTCGGCAACTTCTGTGTGTAGCCCTTTGAGGAAGTGGTCGAACCACGCCAGCCGCAGGTCGTTGTAATTGATGAAGGAGTGATTGCCGAAATCGACATCGCCGGCATTCGACACGCTCCAGCCGCCGTGCGTCCACGGCCCCATCAACAACACCTGCCGCGACTTTTTCATTTTGCTCAGCGCAGTAAAATTCTCACAGGTCGCCCGCGCATACGAGTCATACCATCCACCTAGGTAAAGCGTCGGCACATCGGCGTGCTCTTCGTAATACTGGGAGATCGCATACCCGCGTTGCTTCCAATAGTCGTCGTATTCTCCGTGCGTAAACAGATCGAGCACCCATTGCTCGTAATTCGGCAGCATCCGCAACGGCGAGGTGCCTTTCTTCAGCGGAGCGCGCAACACCCATTCGTCCACATTGGCAAACGCCTTGTCAACCGCGGCTTTGAGGTTGACATCGGCCAGCGCTTCCTTGCTGGTGGTCGCCATGCGAAAGGCATAGATCATGAACCGTTGTTCGAGCGCGCCGTTTTGCCGCATCGAACAGTGGTAGTAATTCGACGCGCCAACAGCGACGATCATCGTCGTCAGGTGCGGCGGATTGAGCGTTGCCAGCGCCGACTGGTCACTGCCGCAATACGACCCACCCATCGTGCCAACCTTCCCATCGCTCCACTCTTGCACAGCGAGCCATTCCACCGTGTCGTAGCCATCGGGAGCTTCTTTGGCAAACGGATACCACTCGCCTTCACTGGCAAAGCGGCCGCGTACATCCTGAATAGCGCAGACGTAACCGCGCCGAGCGTAGTACGCACCGTTCGTCACATTCCCCGCTGCCGCCTTGTCGTAGGGGGTGCGTTCCAAAATTATCGGGAATTTTCCCGCTGCCGGTTGACCTCTCAGCGCAGGCAAGTAGATGTCAGTAGCCAAGCAGACGCCATCCCGCATCGGAATCATCACGTTGGATTGGCAAAGCGCGTCGTACTGCTGATGGGAACCTCGATATGATTCGGGCATAAGTTGTCTCCTCAGAAGCCGTCTTAAAGCCTGCGAGTGCGCGCTTTGGGTTGTACTAGGAACGTCAAGACAGTTGCTAATCCGGCAGCGGATCCTCCCCCGCGTAGGGCTGGTCGCCCACTTTTTCCTGTAGGCGACGCAATTCCCCGCGCAATTGACGCACTACATCGGCGTAGGCCGGGTCGCGGTACACATTGACCAGTTCGCATGGGTCTTTTGCCAGATCGAACAATTCCCACTCCGGCTTTTTGTTCTCGTCTATGGCACCAGGCTGGCCTAAGGCGTCGGCATAGTAGTAGATGAGCTTGTAGCGCAAGGTGCGGACCCCGTAGTGGGCGTACACGTGGTGGTGCGTCAAGTGCATCCAGTAGCGGTAGTACATCGCCGTCTGCCAGTCGTCCAGGGGCCGTCCCTCCAGCACGGGACGCATGGAGCGTCCCTGGAAGGAATCGGGAATGTCGACGCCAGCGTAGTCGAGGAACGTGGGAGCAAAGTCTACGTTGAGAATCATGTCGGCGCTGACACTGCCAGCGGCAATGGCGCGGGGATAGCGGATGAGGAAGGGCATGCGCAGCGATTCCTCGTACATGAAGCGCTTGTCGTACCAGCCGTGGTCGCCGAGGAAAAAGCCCTGATCCGAGGTATAGACGACAATGGTGTCGTCGGCAATGCCCTCGGCGTCGAGATAGTCGAGCACGCGGCCGACGTTGTCATCAACCGAGGCGACGCAACGCAGATAGTCCTTTATGTAGCGCTGGTACTTCCACTTTTTCTCCTCTTCCGGCGTCAGCCCTTCGGGTACGGGCCGCTTGAGGTCCGTCGCGTTGAGGTCGCGGTCAACTCGCATTTTGGCAGCCCCGGCTGCTGCCGCCCGATTCTGGTAGTCGTCGTCAAAGGTCTCCGGCTCGGGGATATCTTCGTCTTCGTACAGACGGGCGTGTTTCTCGTCCGGCTCCCAAGGGCGGTGCGGGGCCTTGTGGTGGTACATCAGACAAAAGGGCCGCTCCTTGTCGCGCGCCTGGAGCCAGTCGAGCGACAGGTCGGTGATAATATCGGTGGTGTAGCCCTGGTATTGGACCTTGTCGCCGTTGCACACCATCTCTGGGTCGAAGTAGGGGCCTTGGCCTTGAAGGATGTTGTAGTAATCAAAGCCGGTGGGCCAGTGGGCTGGCCCCTGGCCTAGATGCCATTTGCCGACGATGGCGGTCTGGTAGCCGACGCCCTGCAAGAGCTTGGCAAAGTTGAGCTGGCGGTTGTCGTGGCGCGAGTTTAAGGTGGTCATGCCGTTGACGTGATTGTACGTGCCGGTGAGGATAGTGGCGCGGGAGGGGCCGCAAATCGAATTGGTGCAAAAGCAGTTGTCAAAGCGCATCCCGCCTTGGGCAATGCGGTCGAGGTTGGGCGTTTTATTGATGCGGCTGCCGTAGCAACTCATGGCGTGGGCCGCGTGGTCATCGGTCATAATGAAGAGGATGTTGGGACGAGACATGGAACTCCTTGCGAAAAGATTAGTAGATGACAGCGACTGGGCGCACAGCCACGTCCTCACCGGCGGCGGCACCGAGATCAATGTGACAGAGATAAAGTCCCGGAGGCACTAATACCCCCTCGGCATCGCGCCCAGACCACGTATAGGAGACGACGTCCTCGCCGATAGCGGCCAACTCGGTCACCTCGCGGCCCGCCAAGTCGAGCACCCGCACCCTTGGGGTCGCCGTCTCCACCTTAAAGACCACGAAGCGGATATGCACTTGGTCGTTGACCCCATCGCCGTTGGGCGTAAAGGTCGCCGGAGCCAGTTCTAGATCGCCGATGAGTCGGTCGCTGCCGGTCAGGTCCGGCAAAAGCACCACGTTGGCGCGCCGCGCAACGGCCTCCACGGACTGCCACAGGCCCGGCCGGTCTCCATGACCAAGCTCCGCGCTGAAGACCGTAGCATTGCGCCACAGACGCGCAGTGAAATGAACCTCTAGCGAATCGCCGCCAACGCGCTGGCCCAGGTTCACGAATAGGGAGTCGCCCCGCTGCGCAACCTCCTCTAGAGCGATAGTCTCGCCGGCAAGGGTTACTTCCACCGCTCCAGTCTCCAGCCAGCCGCCGGGAGCGACGAGCCGCAGCCGGTCGAAGCCGCTGTCGTCTTCGGCAGCCGTCGGCCACAGCATATAGGTAAAGCGCGTGTCCTCGTTGGGCTGGGCCTCGCGCGGCCAAATCTCCCCCTTGGCCTCGGTCACCAAGGCGTCCTCAAATTCGATCGCCAGCGAGCGCAACACCGGCGCGACTCGCGGATCCTCGGTCGAGAGCAGGGCCTCTAGCTGAATGAAGCGGCGCGGGCTATCCGACTGGAAGGCTTCGCCCGAAAGCTGATAGACATTGCTCCACGCGCCCCAATCATCGCCTACGACCAGCGCGGTATCCACCTGACCGCGCAGCACCTTGGGCAAACTGAGCCATTTCTCTTCAGTAACTACTTCGCCGATCTTGTTGTGATGCGTGTACTCCTCGCTGAGCTTCACGCCCGAACGGGAGCGCAGTTGCATCCGCGTTCCCACTGGCAAATCCGCATCCCACGACAGGTGCTTGATGGCCTTGGCACGGCCGTCACCGACAATCTCGCCCAAGTCGATAAAGCCCGAGCGCAGCACCACTTGCGCTGGGTAGCCGGGCGAAAACAGCATCAGTTCGGCCGCGCGCGCGTGCCACTCATGCGAAGTCAGGAAACCGTGCCAGAACAGGTAGCGCACTTTGCGCGGCTTGAACAGGTAGCGATAGTGCCGCTCTGGACCGGCGAAGGGATTTTGCTCGTTGCCGTGGCCCACCAAGCGATCGTAATCTACCTCGCCCGAGGTCGTGCGCCGACCATCCGAGACCAAGAAGGCAAATCCCGTGCCTCCGTTGCGCACCGAAGAACCGGACGCTCCCTCGCCTTGGTTGTTGAAGTAGAGGAATATCTCGTCAATCCAGAACTGGGCCCCTAGATCCAGTTCCCACCACAGCCCTTCGTTGCGCCAGCCAGAGGTGGCTCGATAGGTAGTAAACTTGTTGGCATAGGTATTCATGTCGCCATCGACCAAGCCCTCTACGTCGCGGACGACTAGGCCGGTTTTAAAGGACCCACCGCGCTCTAGGACGCCGAGGCTGAAATTGTCACCGACAGCACTCACCTCAACCTCGGCTAGAGCCGCGTCTGCGCTCTGCTCATCAGCGCCAATGCGAATGTATTGGATGACCCGGAAACGCGCCGCGTCCTCAAACACCACATCTAGGCCGGGGTCTAGGACCTGCGTGATGTCGTTGCGCCCGCTCAGCCCGATGCGGATCTCGGTCTCTTCGTTGGGCAAGGTCGTCTGATACACCGATTCAAAGCGGAAGACATCCTTGCGGGGATCAATCGTCGCTCCAGTGGCCACATAAACCGTAAACTGCTGCAAGGGACGCGCGCCCTCTTGGTCGGGAAAGCGCAAGCGCAACTCTTGGGCCAACACTGCCCGCCCGAGATCAATCTCGACTTCCCATTTGGCCAGCGGATCGGCCGGGTCGGGCTGCCAGAAGGTGTTATAATCGCCGTCGATGATATTGGAGGCGTCACCTAGGTTGGACCCAGCCCGAAAGATGCCGCCCTGCACGGCTTTTTGCACCATTGTATCGTGGAAAAAGTCACCCGCATTGCGCACTGGGTCGATGTCCTTGCGGAACTTGACCAACTCTAGGTGCCCGGACGGGCCGAGTTGCACCAGACCCTGCGGCAGTTGCCAAGTTTGCCACTTCTCGGCGCTGTCAAAGGTAAACACCTCGGCTGCGAGGGGACGGGCTAACAGGCTGAGGCTCGCACACAAGAAAAAGATCTTCATGCGTTGCTTTCTTAATAGGCCAAGCCAACGGGCAGGAGCACACGCCCGCGCTGGGCTTCGGTCACCAACGCCAGCTCCAATAAGTACAAGCCCGGCGGCAAGAGCGCGCCCTGCTCGTCGCGGCCATCCCAAAAGGCCCGCTGCGGACCAGTGTCCTGTGCGCCGATTTCTACGTGAGCGCGGCGGTTGCCCGCCAAGTCGTACACATCGAGTACCACCGGCACGGGCTCGGGTAGTAGGAAGAGCGCGTACTCTATAGCTAAGCGGTCGTTGACCCCATCGCCGTTGGGCGTGATGACCCCGCTCGACAAGCGCACGCGCCGGACGATCTCCGCGGCCGCGTCTGCAGCCCCGATCACCCGCAGGCTATTGGTGGAGACAGTGGCGCTGGCATCGCCCGGCTCAATCGGCTGCGGCAGGCGGTTCTCGTCCTCGGTCAACACCTCGCCGGTAAAGGTCGTCGCGCGCGTAAAGACTTCCGCGGCAAAGACCACCCGCAGCGGATCGTTGGACTCAGCAGTCACTTTGCGCGGCAGGAGCACCTCTAAGCTCGCGTCGCCTTCTACCACGGCCAGCGGATCGACAACTGCGAGCGGATCGCCCATTTCCAAGCGCGCAAACTCAGGTGCAATGCCCGTTTGGATCCGCACCCGGTCAAAGCCCCCTTCGGCGGCGCTGGCAAACGAGGCTCGCACGTCGTACACAAACGTCTCCCGCGCCCCCAACTCGACTTGGACAAAACCCGGAGCGGGCTGCATGTCGGCTGCGCGCGCGACTTCGCCCACGATCTGATCGGCCAGCGGCGGCGAGGTCTCAATCCACAGCGAATCAAGTTCCACCCAATCGCCAAACGCTCGGCTTTGCAGGGTAATTTGGAGTTGCAAATGCGAGCCGTTGCGCAAGTCGAGCCAAGTGCCAGATTCTGTAATGGGACTGGACCAAAAAGACCAATTCTCGCTGTCGTAGCCAATGGAAGCACGGATGCCAGGCTGGCGGTCGATTTGCAGGATTCCCTCGGTCTCGGGCAGGCGCAGATCGTTTTCGTAGCGCTCGCGCGTCACCACAAATTCCTTGCCCGAGTCCGTGTATTCTCGGTAGACGTTGGGATCGCCGTCGCGACCGGCCCGCACCTCTACCTCTACCCACGCCTCGGCGTCTGACACGACCACGGCCTCTTCGCCGACCATCCGCATAGTGCGCACTGCCCACGCCAAGCGGCCAAAGTTCACCTCGGCTCCCAAGTCGAGAACTTTGCTGCGGTAGATCGCCCGCTTGGGCACGCCGCGGCCGGTGAGCACAAATTCGGCAATGGTGCCGCGCACTGTGTTGCTATCGGTGGTGCGCTGCTCGTCGAGCGCGGACGCTTTGCGCTGGTAGCGCACAAAGCGCACGTATTGCTGGGGAAAATCAATCTCGACCTCTGGGTCGAAGTTGACCGGCACATCGGCGATGAGGGTGTTCAAGCGGCGATAGCCCTTTTGCGCGAGGACATCGCTCGTCTCGGCGGCAATACTCACCTCAAAGGCCGGCACCGGGTCTTGGTTGAGCGGCACGCCGTCGGAGCGGATCCCCTCGGTCGGCGTGGCAAATCCAAAGCGCCTAGCCGGCACGGGCACGCCGATGTCGATGGTCCACCAGCCGTCGCGGGCCGTGTTGTACGTACTCCGCAACCCGTCCACGTAGAGCGGGCTGTCGAAGTACGAAGTCCGGTTGACATTGGTACCGTCCATGTACCACAGCCGCGGCTGATGCCCATCGAGGTACCCCAGTTCGCGCGGGACGATCAGCTCGGACCAACCCGCTACCGACAGAAACATGTTGTCGCCGTCGGCAAAGTACACGGGCCGGATGCGCTCGGCGTTGATGTCCACGATGATCCGCGTGGTGTCGCTTCCGTCCCACGCCAGCCCGGCCCCGCCGATTTGCCACAGCGATATTTGCGCTTCCGCCGAGGAGCACAGCGCAATCGCGATCAGTGCAATTTTGTACATCGGTGCGCGTGCCATCACGCCCTCCAGGTTGAACGGCACTCAGTATTATAATGCAATGCGCAACGGCAAGCTATTGACGCGAGCGCGTCCTGCTCCCTTTATATGCCAACCTATCCAACCCCAAACAAGGAGCTTTTCCACATGGGCAAATCAGGGTACGACGATACCCCCATGCTACCCAACTCTCCCTATTGCGTCCACGATCACCAACGGCCCGCCCCGGCGGTGGTGACGCCCGGCAGCGACAACAGCCCCCCCTCCGACGCGGTCGTCCTCTTCGACGGGACTAGCCTCGACGGCTGGCAGAGCGTCAACGGCGGCGACGCCCCTTGGCAGTTGGCCGACGGCTACATGGAGGTCGCGCCTCGTTCCGGCGATATCGTCAGCACGGCGCGCTTTGGCGACGTCCAGTACCATCTCGAATTCGCCTGTCCCAGCGAGGTCAAAGGCGAGAGCCAAGGGCGCGGCAACAGCGGCGTCTTCCTCATGAGCCTCTACGAGATCCAAGTCCTCGACGGGTACGACAACCCCACGTATGCCGACGGCACTACAGCCGCCGTCTATGGCGAGTACCCACCGCTGGTCAACGCCTGTCGTCCACCCGGCGAATGGCAGTCCTACGACATCTTCTGGAAGGCCCCGCGCTTCAACGGCGCCGAGTTAGCCAGCCCAGCTTATCTCACCCTCGTCCACAACGGCGTCTTGGTCCACCACCACGTCGAGGTTTTGGGTCCCACGGGCCATCGCGGCGTCTATCGCTATGAAGCGCATCCCCCCACCGGGCCGCTCCGCCTGCAAGACCACGGCGACCTAGTGCGCTATCGCAATATTTGGGCGCGGCCAGTAAGGGGATACGACGAAGGCTGAGAGAGTCTATACCCAGTAAATGGAATTGCCGGTCATACCCGTAAAGTAGTCGATAACCAGCCACATCCCTGCCACGGAAAATTGGCCGAGAATCAATCCCAAAAAGAAAGGACAAGCCAACCGAAAATAGGTCGGGCCTCCGTACTTGAGAATGATGGCTTTGATTAGCCAAGCCAAAAAAACACTAAAAGAAATGTAGTTGGTCAGGTAGGTACTCGCGCTGACGGCATACCCGAGCGGGTGCAGGGGCCACCAGAACAGGTGGTGACGCGCGATCATCAGCAAGGCCATGACCCCGCCGCCGGCTAGGGTCGAGATCCAGCCTACCAGATCGGGTCCGTCTAGCGTATGGAGTTCGCGCGCTACAAATCTGAAGGGCACTTGAGGGCCGCTGATGAAGAACCAAGGCTCTAGATTAACGCCGCCGTAGGTATAGCTCAGATAGAGTACGACCCATATCGAAGCCCCCAGACTAATACAGATGGCCAGCATAATGGCGGCAAAAAGTGCCCGTTTGCTCCCGCGCAAATACTCTTCGGCCAATTTGAGGCCATTGGCACAGGACGCCAGGACAAAGGTGCGGATGTCAGCGGCCCAAACATAAGTGAAACTCAGTGCCGTGAGGGTCTGGCCTCCAAGCACTGCAGAGCCCAGACCCGAGGTGACAAAATCAGAGGCGATCAGCGGTGCCCGGGTGGCGGCAATACCGCCTTCGGCCACGACCCGGGTAATGCCGACAAACAGCGTGAACATGGCAAATAAATAGATGGGCACCACCCACCACGCCAGCCCCGCCAGTGCCAGCCAGACCCCAATAAAAAGGCTCGTGGCTATAAGGCCGAAAACAGCGGTCCGGTAGGAGAGTATCTCGTCCGAATCATCGACCTCCGGGAGCCCCCTAAACGCCTTGCGGCAAACCCGCACCAGATGCCGACGGGCCATCCATAGACTGAAGAATACCAGTACGATCATGGCACCCATGCCTTGATGGGCGAAGATGGGGAAGGTGGCAAAATTGAGCTTTTCCGTACTCGCCACACCCAGAACGCCAAGGGTGCCTTCTTGGACGCGACCAATTAGGTTAAAAAACCAGACGCTAAAAGCGATATCGAGATTGACCAGAAAGGCAAAACCGACCATGGGAAAGCTCAGGGCGATCTGCAGATTGGTGGTATTGCGGAAAAGCGGAATGCTGGTGACCAAAACGATATCGGGGACAAAGTCGTAGTAATTGTGCAGGGCGCGGATGGAACCGATGACGAAGGGAATGGCAAAGCCCGCCCACATAATCGGATTCTTAAAAAAGGGACTGATTCTGTCCGTTGGCTTGCCCTCGGCAATCATGGCGATGGGCACCTGAATGAGCGGAAAGTTCAGGCGTTCGTCCTGAATCCAAGGGCGCCGCAAGATGACCGCAATGCAAATCATGGCCACGTACACGCACAGAATGAGAGGCATCCAAGCCAACAGGGGCACTAACCAAGCGGACCACGGTATGGGCATCCCCTGGGGCAGACCTTCGTAGAAATACCGGGCCGCATCGTAGTCTTGCGGTACGAGCCAAGAACGAACAAAGGGATGAATCAGCGCCGCCCACTCGTTTTCCGGCGTGGCGTAGTAGAGCACGCCGCTAGTGATGGGCAGGAGGTATTCGGTGAGCCCCATACTGGGGATGGCGCAGCCCACGATGGCCATGATATAGACGACCACCAGTTCCTCGCGCCGCAGGCTCAAGCGGGGATGCAGGGCCTTGAGCCCAGTTTGAATAAAAAACACAAAGAGAAAAAACAAAAAAATAGCGCCGGCCGTACTGAAATCGAGGGCAAAATTCGAGCCGCGCAAGATCATATTGCTGTAGGGCGCTATAGTGCTGATGCCCAGCGTCATCAAAGACCCGACCAGCAGGGAGCGCACCGTAACACCCGCTGCGGAAGCCGCGTCTTGATTTTTCTTTTTTATACCTTGCATCCGATAATTCTGATACTTGCGCCAAGGATGGAGCGTAGGCGCAATCTACGCAAAAGATGAAAGACCTCTTGTGCCGTCAGGCCGTATATACTATAGATGGTTCTCTGCATTTGCCAGTAAGCCCCATTGACGAAAGGAAGTGCAATGACTGTCTCTGCTGCCCTCAAAGAGCAACGCGTTACTATTTTTACAAAAGCCGAGGAGATCTACGCTAGCGCCGCCAATACGACGGATCTGTGGATGGGTCGGCAGGACGAAGGCATCCGCCTGTTTCGCGGCCAAGTGGTCGAAAACGACGCGCCCGGCTCGGGCCGTTCAGACCAAGAAGGCATCGAGCCTTTTGTCGAGCTGAGCGGCCAGACGGTGTTCCACAAAATCCTGCATTTGGATAATCCGGCTGTACTTGGAACCCAGTTGGCGTTTATCGCCAAGGAATGCCAAGACAATCAATCCACCCTCCAGTTCACAATAAACGGACACCCGGTTCTGCGCCCCCCCTCGCGTCAAGCCGCCCCCCTTGCCAACCAGTATTGGGAGTTGATAGTCGGAGAATGGAGTTGGAGCCGCTGGTACTACGTAGATATTCCGCCAGAGACGCTACAGCTAGGCGACAATGAGATTGAAGTGGCCGCCGTAGATGGCTTAGCTGGCTGGCAGCTAATGGTGGCGGACTATCGCGATTTTTACAAGGGCATGGACGATCCAGTAACGCTTCCCCACGCCAGCCGCTATAGTACCGACGGCGGCCAAACCTGGGAAGCAGAGCGCGGGGAATACGTCCTGCGCCTGGTCCTTGACCGCTTTCGCCGCAACGGCGAGTTGGTCTCTAAGGTGACCGACGCGGCTGGCGAGTCGGACGACGCGGTTAAAAGCGAGCGCAGCCTACAGCGCATAACCCTAGACTGGGAAGCGGATACCCCCGAGGGCACCCGGCTCGATTGGGCCTTGCGAACCGGCTCTCGTCCCATCTGGGACGCAGACCACTGGAGCGACTGGCAGGTCTATGACGGACAACCGGCAACCATCAAAGGCCGTTATATCCAGTGGAAAGTCGATTTTTCAACTGCGGACGGGTTGCAATCCCCTGTGCTCAAAAGCGTCCAGATCAACGCCGACTTCCAGCAAGGAGAGCGGTTTGCAGGCCGCTTAGTCAGCGCTAAGAACGCCCAGATTCTACGGCCGTCCATCCCCATGCCGTATGAGGACTATCGCGCCCAGATACTGCGGGATTTGCGCGAGCAATGCGAACTGGACGCAGTGGTGGCCGGGGCACAGACCGAATTCGCTAAAATCGCGCGGCTGCACCGCTGGGCGTATCACATCCCCCTGAGCGACTGCAGCCATTTCCCGTGGGACCCGCTCGCCTGGATTTGCCTTGAACGGGACGAGAATGGCGTCATTCGGATGAATCAGTACGAACAGCGGCGGCGCGACCACATGTGCCTCTACCCCAATGTGGTACTAGTAGCTGCCTGTCTGAGCATGGGCATCCCCGCTCGCCACCTCAATTTCCACAGCGAAGGTATGACCGGCCACGAAATCGCCGAGGTCTGGTCCAATGACTACGACAAGTGGATGCACCTAGATGCTACCCGCGATTATTACTGGTACGATCCCAAAACCCTAGTGCCGCTAGACACCCAAGAAATCCACCAAGTGCTGGCCGAGCGGCTAGAGCGTCCCGAACGCTGGGATCGCCCTTATCTTTTTCACCAAGACTTGGAGGCCGTGGTAAAAGACCTGCCCATCGCCTTCTACGATGGGGACTACCAGCATTCCACCGAGGAGGGTTCACTCTTTTTGTTCCGCTCGTTTTGCCACTTCCGCATCGTGCCGCGCTTCGACGTGTTCAGCCGGCCCCGCCCCCTGCCGGTGAGCCAAGGTACCGAAGTGTGGTCGTGGAACGGCTACCTCAACTGGGCCGACGACCAAGTCCCACCGCTATCCCACTTTACCCAGCACGCAAACCGGCGGGCGGATTTCTACCCTACGCTCAATCAAACGCGATATGTCGCCGAGGCCATTGACGAACTCCAGCTACGCATTTATCTGGAGACGGAAACTCCTAGTTTTCTGACCTTCCAGGTGCAGATCGACGGGCAGTCATGGCAGGAGTGTCCGGCCCAGATCGACTGGCCGCTGCACGAAGGACTGAACGTGCTGGAGATGCGCATCTTGAATAACATGGGAGTACCGGGCGTGGTCAGCGCGTTGAACGTCGAGGTGTGAACAAATGATCGCAAAAAATTATTGATAAAGAGAAAAAATCAACTTATCATAGACAGCCCAACCGGAACCAATCCAGTCTTAGGAAAGGAGGCTTAAGGCATTGAATTTCGCTTTCTAACTCTTTTTAATGAACAATCGCGTTCTAAACTAAACGAAGGAGAAGCAATGCGATTCTTGAAAAGTATTATTATCGGGGCAGCCTCCCTGCTGCTTACGGCAGGAACGGCCAGCGCCCAGTTCGTCCATGCTGGTAACCCCGATGTTACTAGCCTCGCCGATATGACCAGTGGCGGCAGTCCTACGGTCCTAGAGATCGAAGGCTTGTCGGATGTATCCGATTACGCGTTCGATGGTTCAGACTTGGAAATCCCTTTTACCCTTTCGGGTAGCGGTGCCACGGTCTGGCTGATCATCTACCATGCCGACGCGAATCCTCC
Organism: Gemmatimonadota bacterium; assembly: GCA_028875335.1. Next base: position 43,084 of record JAPPEF010000370.1, on the reverse strand, counting down.
CTTGACCATTACCGGCGAAGGGCCGGCACCCTATAACGATCCCGAGCATCCCGATCCGGGCTGGCACGTGTACGAAGGGGTCAATCCCTTGGTGTTCAAGTCCAACGGCGAGCGCTTTGAAGAAGGCGACAACGCCATCGTTTGGAACGGCCACGACAACGACGGCAATGTGGTGCCCGCAGGAAGCTACAAGCTGTTCCTAGCCGCCTTTGACGACGAAGCCGCACCCCATCTGGTGGCCGGTGCCGTCTTCCGCAAACTGGGGACTCCGGGTCGCTTCATCATCGACACGGCCAACAACCGCGTCTTCGACCATACTCGCAACAACAATATGAACAACGACTGGATCGAGAACCTTGAGGGATTCGATCTGATTGACCACACTGCCATCATTGATGCGGGCGGTGGCACGCCGCTATCCGGTGTGCCGCTCAACAGCGATATGACCGAGTTCATCGGTATCGGCCAGTCCAACCGCCTCATGCGCTGGACCGTGGACTGGGATTCCAATCGCCTCGCTCCGGAGGAGGACTGGGGCATTGATAACGACGCCGAGAACGGCATTATCAACATTGAGGAACTGCCCGGCAGCCCAGGGCAGCGTACCCTCATCACCAATCCCGACAAGACCGTCGCCTATGTCACCGCCGGCGTGACCGGCACGGTGGCCCAAATCGTCTCCTACGACGTCGAGACCGGTGCCAAGCTAGACACTTGGGACGTGACCGACCTGTTTATCTACGATAATGCAGGCTCCGATCGCGTCGGTGGGCCGATGGAAACGGCCGCCTTTTACAATGGCGAGCCCCCTCCCGAAGGCATCACCACTACCTCCCACCACACTTCGTGCATCGTGCGCCACAGCTACGATGGCGATCTGATGTGGATGAACCGCAACGGCGACGGCTTTGGCGATACCCGCGCCTTCAATTCGGATGACGGCACGTTTGGCGACCTGCTCTACGGCCATACCGAAGCGCCCAACTTCAAGTACTCGATTTTCGCCAACAAATGGGGCTGGGTCTCGGTCTGTGAAAACGGCTTGGACAACACCAGTTTCGGCGCCATGCTAGGTGAAGATGGCTCCGGCCTGTTCAAGTTTGAGCCCAAGGAGGCACCGCTAACTTGGTCGCAGCATGTGGCAGTGGTCGACGAGGGCGACGATTGGGACGGCGTGTACATGATTGTCGGCGGTTTCGGCGATGCCTTGGCATCCAACGAATGGGTGTCCGAGGATGTCGGCGTAGTGCCGCCTACCCATCCAGTGGCCCAGTTTCCTTATGATCAGAAGCAGGTGACTTTGGGCTCGGTCGGCACTGCGATCGCAGAGGTGGAAGGTGCTGCTACGCCCAACACTCCTGCTCTGGGTGATGCGTATCCCAATCCCTTCAACCCCGAGACCACGATTCGCTTCGACCTGCCCTGGCAAGCGCCGATCCAGATCAAGGTTTACAACCAGACAGGCCAGTTGGTGCGCGTGTTGGCCAATCAGGTTATGGGTCCGGGTCAATTCTCTGTCACGTGGGACGGCAGAGATGACAGCGGTGCAGAAGTATCCACTGGGGTGTACCTCTATAAGATCGAAGCACCCAATCTGCAGCTAAGTAAAAAGGTCACATTCCTCAAATAAAGTGACTGACTTAGTAAGTGCTGCCGGCGTACCAGCCGGCAGCACTTACTTTATGCAGGTAAACAACGGTGCGAATCGATATATTCTTTCGCCTGCCAGCGATCCTAATGGCCTTGGCGCTGCTGTGCAGCAGTAGCCTTTCCGCCCAAGACCTCTCGCGTGCCACTATCTCTAGCTGGCCCACGACTACGTATTATCTCGGCTTTTTCGAATTTGCAAGCAAAACGGACGGCCAGATCCAGATTGTCGCCGGGGGCCACTACACCCTCTATCTCAACGGCGATATAGTAGGTAGCGATCAGGGGCCTGACGCGGCACAATCCTACGAAGTTTCCTTTAAGCGCCGGGTAAATCACGTAGCCGTAATCGTCCAACACGATGGCCAGCAGAGTCCGTACGGACTGTTCTGCGTGCTGAATGGAGGGGAAGAGCATTTTGTCAGTTCGCCCACGGATCGGGTCAATCCCTGGTTCTGGACCGGCACCCCGCTTCCCAACGAGGAAGATGCGGATTGGATGACCATCCGCCAGAGGGATTTAGGGGATTACGAGGAAAACGGCGAAGCTGTGCGCTGGCAGCCCGTTCAAGCCGGCAGTCTCGATCCAGGTATCTATGCCGAGTTTGCGGACTTGGATCTGACCAGGAACTGGAGTATGGCGGGGTTTGCCGGTGGTCTGGCCGGCCATCAAGGCGGATTGCAACTGCGCGACTTGGCTGGCCAGAATATGGCCTTCAATACGCTGTCGACCGAGCCCAACATGGTGGACGGCAACCTGAGCACTTCAGTGAATTTTCGCAAGGGAGCCGGTGCGCTTTTACAGAGTGTTGAAACTGATCTAGGCCGCCTTTTTTCCATAGAGCGGGTGCGGGTAATCACACAGCCCCCTTCGAGTAGAACCAGTTACGAAGATCTCTCGCTGCGCGGGTATAGCATTCTAGTGAGCAAGGACGGGGTCGGATTCCTAGAAGTCGGATCGCAGAATCAGATTGCCACGTTTCAGGAGAGTGAAGTGGTCTTTCCGCCTATTCCCGCCCGTCACGTGCGCCTGACTATCACCGAGTTTTCCAATCGCAATGCTGCGCCGCGTATGGGCGAACTGGAAGTCTACGTTCAGGGGCTGGACCAGCAGGGCACATACCGGTCTCCCCCACTGAATCTGGGCACCGATGGTCCGAAGAATTTTGAACGAGTCCAATGGTTCGGCCAAGTGCCGTCCAACGCGGAAATGAGTCTGCGCTTTCGCAGCGGCGACGATGGCCAAGTCTGGAGCACCTGGTCGGACTGGTCGCCGGACCTCGACAGACTGCTGGACGTCCCCGAACCGCGCCGCTTCCTGCAATTCGAATCCCGCCTTGCAACCCAAGCGTTGACGGAGGGGCCAGTGCTAGACAGCCTAGTTGTCCTCTACGACAGCGGTCCCACCCCGGCCACTCGGGCAGCGGCCTCAATTTTGCCGCTACGCGCTTCGATTGGCGTGGATACGCTTTTTACCTATACGCTTGAGTTAGACATCGGAGCCGATGATGCTGGGATTGGACGTTTGGCGATTATAACCCCGTGGCCGGCCAGTCTGGCCAGGGACGATGTTCAAGGCCTAGGTGATGCTGGCATTGCCGATGTGGTGGCCAGTAATGACTCCCTAGTATTGGCTTTCGACCCGCCTATCACCTCCGAAACCGGCACTACGGAACTGGTCGTACCCTTCACTACCCGGCTGCTGGCGGCTAGCCACGCCTTCCAAGGATTGCTTTTTCCCCCAGATGCGGTTTCCTCGCTGCGGGTCCAAGAGCGCGAGGGCACCGATCCAAATACTGGATTGGCGTATTCCATTACCGCCTCGGCAACCGATTTCGCTATCGCTATCCTCGACGATGTGCAGGCCTATCCCGCAGCCTTCACGCCCAATGGCGACACCATCAACGACGAAGCCATTTTGGGCTTTGTTTTGGGGAGAGTGAATGATGCCCAGGTCCACTTTGAAATCTACGATTTGGGCGGCCGCTTGGTCCGCACTCTCCCTACACACAAACTCAATGCCGGGAACTATGTGCCTAGAGATGGGCTCGACGCGAATCTGCCTGGCCGCTGGGACGGACGCGGAGATGACGGCGCAGTACTGCCGCCCGGCTTGTACGTGTTTCGCGTTGTCGTAGATCTGAAACCCGAAAAAAAAGTGGGAACGGGCGTTATAGGCCTAGCCTACTGAAGTGTGTAGGTCAAAGCGTTTGCGGTCGTTTGCTGTTCCGCCGAGCTATCTCGGCGGGTAATTATTTTTTGCCTCGTGTCCCGCACAAGACTCGAGCATTGGGCCACTGTAATTCACGTTATGAAACGTGCACCTATGCACCATACTCTCAGCTATGCCCTTAGCGTTCTTTGCCTGCTGCTAGCGGTTGGTGCTGACCTAGTCGAGGCCCAATTTCTATCGCGGGACTATCGACGCCTGTGGGCCAATGAGCTGTTTGAAAACTACGGTGCATCGGGCTATCGCGACTATGACTTAGAAGATGAGAATCGCCGCTTCGACCTATTTGGCGACCTGCTGATCGATGGCGTCGACGTAGTTGAGTACAGCGAAATTCGCCGCGACGCGCCTGGGATTAGGGGCAGTTTTGAATCCCGCAATGCGCGCTACGATCGCTTCTTCCAGAAGCTGATCATCGCCAACGAGGGCTTCGGTTCTTGGTCTACCCGCCTGATAATTGGAGACCACATCCGCACCTTTTTCACCCCCATGACCTTGAATTTGCCTAGCTACAGCGGCATTCGCTGGGACGGCTCTTCTCGCAAAAGCCGTTTCAGCATTATTGGCACGCATCTTACCGATCCGGTGCTCGCGTCGGGTTTAGGATCCCTCGAACAAAACGCAACCCAACGCCGGATTTTTGGTACGAGCCTGTTCGGCGGACACTGGGAGAGCCAGATCGGCGATATCCTTACGATAGGCTCCACCTATGTCAACGTGCACCGCTTTGACGCTGAAGCCAATGCCAAAACCAACAGCTTGAGAGGCACCGTGCCTCAGGTAATGCAAAACGGCTTGCGCAAGGTATTCGTCTTTATTAGCGACGATGCACCGTACAGAGGTTCTGGTGCCGAAGTGCACCAATTGGACATGTTCGTAAACGACATCCCTGTATTGCCTGTGCGGGTGGGCCGGATCAACAACCTGCTCGAACACCTCCCAGTGACTACGGATTTGAGCAGCACGATTCTGTTGCAGCCCCACGAAATTGGCTATTTACGCCGCAACCGCGACTGGCTGCACGCAGTGGTCGATGCCAGCAATACGCCTTTTTTTCGTTCTCTACTGGCTGGTATTACCCAAGACGTGGCCCCCGCGACTCAAGCTGCTCCCCTTAGCGCCCATGACACGGACCTTATCTATTATGAATATGTCGTGCCTGATACGGTGAGCCGGATCGATTTCAGTGCCGTCGTGGCCAATGACTACAGCGTAGATGTGGTCGGAGCTGTACAGGTGCCGCTACTGGCACCGGGAGATGACGATTTTTACTACGATTGGCACAATGCGGCACGCGCCACCGGCCAAGCCGGCCAGCGCAGCAATTTGCGCCAAATCCAATTCAACTACGGTTTCCCCACTGGCCTCTCGCTACTGGGTCTTAATTTTGCAGCCACCTTTATGGGCTTTCAACTGCAAGGGGAACTCGCCCGCAGCACGACCTTTTTCAAGGTGCCCGAAGCTCAAGGCAAGCGCTACAAGCGCGAAAGTTCAATGTATTACGTCAACATGCTACGTCCTGTGTACGACCGGGCAGAAGTGGGCTTCGAGTTGTTCGACGTGCCGCACGACTACACCACAGATTTCTCTTTGTTTTTTTCTTCAAAGGTAGGCCCCACCGTCGGCGGCCGACTCTACGATTCGTTCGCCCTAGTCGAGGATAACGACGACCTAGACGACTGGCCCGACCGGGTAGAGCGCAACGATCCATTGGCGCCGTATTTGAGCGCCAGCGGCCAAGGCCACGGCGTATATCCCGGCTTCGATCCTGATGGCGACGGCGTCCTCGATTTTAATCTAGACTTGGATCGCGGCTCCGATGCTACACAGCCCTTTATAGGCTACTACGCCGAACTGCCTAGCTTGGTTTTTGGTGATGATTTCGACAACAACGGCATCGTCGATTTTCGCGAAAACGACAATCTACCCGATTACCTATATCCAGTGGACCATCGCGGCTTGCATGGTTTTGTCTCGCTGCAGCCTACTGATCGCACCCAGTTGCGGCTGGGCCTATACCGGGTGCGTCAGCCAGCCCTAGGCACGCGCAACCACTCCCGTTATCTGGAAACCCAGTACCAGCGCGACTGGAAAGATTGGGGCTATGTGCGCCTTAGTTACCGCATTAAGCGGGCGCGAGACAACATCCAGAATACGACCTTTTTCCCCACTTCCGATACCACCTTAAGCCCGGATCGACTAGAAAACAGGAACAGCCTCAGCAATCAGATCTTTTTTGAGGGGGATCTTACAACTCTGCCGGCGTTGAACATACGCAATATCATCTCCTTTACCCACATCGACCTAGAGGGACAAATCCTAGCCGATCCCGTGGCAGCCAAACCGGGCACGATGACCCGTTTTGCCATGGTGAACAAGGTCGACTATACCATAACTCGGGGACGTTTCAGCATTTTTCCCCAATTCAAGCATATCTACCAGCGGCACAAGTCGCCCGAACTCCAGATCCCGGATGCCCAGAGCCGCTGGCTTATGCCCATTCTGCGCGTGGACTATCGGTTGACGGCCAAAACCATGCTCAAAACAGGCATCCAAGGCTTGCCCTTTTGGCACGAGCGTTTTCTGGATGCGGCCCGTCCAGAGAGCGAGTTTACGCGTCTGACCTACACGGCATTTTTCCAGAACAAGAGCAATTACCGCGGCTACGACCTGACCATACTGTTGGGAACCTATCATACGACTAAGAAATTCACCGGCTCGACCCGGCCCAAAGACGGTTTTCTGGAATATTTCTTTAGGGTCTATATTGGCTAATATGGGCGGAATCACATGAGATTATCGGCTACATTGGTCCTAGCAGGAGTGATATGGTCTGCCGCTGCCGAAGCACAGCTACTATTCAGACCCGGCGAGCCCTATATCAACTATGCGTACGAAAGTTACCGCAGCTACGAGAATCTCATCTTCGGCCGGGACCGCACGCCTCAATTCGACCCCTTGGGCCAGTTCGTGCTGAACGGGGCGACCGTGTTTCAGCTACAGGAATTCCGCACCATCCATCCAGCCGCCGGCAGTATCATTGCCAAACCCAGGCTTTACGAGGCTTACCTCAATCGCCTGGTGATCGCCAACGATTCGTATAAAGGTGCCAATTCACAGTTGATCGTTGGTGATCGGATTCGTACCAAGTACACCTCGCTAACCCTAGACCTGGCGGCGATGAACGGGATCCGTTTGGACACTCATTTCAAGGGTGGTTCGGTGGTGCTGGCCACATCCAGAGTGGACAAACCTATTTTTGAATCTGTGCTCAACGCCGACCACAGGATTCACGGCACGGAAGGCTCTGAATTCCGGCCGCGTTGGAGTACGTATCTGATGTCGGGGGACGTGCGCACTCAATTGCCAGGCCTAGACATGGGCTTGAGTTGGGTCAACCAATATCGCACGGACAGTTTTAAAAAGCTTAGCGAAAACAGCTTCAAAGGTACCCTGCCCACAACGGGCAGACCACCGGAGTGGATTGTGGTGCGCGTATCGGCTCAAGGTCCCGAAAACAATGCCGGCGTACGGGTGGTGCCGCCGGTCCTAACGCTCAATGGACGCCAGATTACCCACGTGTTGGGTCCTTACGACAAGCTAGACGACGAAACGCTGACGCTTACGGTTACGGAGCACGAAGATCGGACCATCATTCCGCCCATAACGCGCGACACTAGTAACGATCTTATCATCGATCACCCTCATATCGAACCGACACCGCAGGGCTTTTACGAAACCCGAGGCCGGAGCAGTTTGCTGTTCTGGTTCAAGGTGCCGGCTTTTTTTGCGGACAACGGCGACACCGTCATCGTCACCAATACATATGCCAGCCTAGACGTGGCCGGCGACTACGCGATCGAGCTATCCGAGGTTTTTGACGGCCTCTCAAGGAATCCGGCGACCTATTTCTACACTGCGGCCCAGTCGCGCGGCCGACCGGCTAACCTCAACGACTTCAAACGAGTGCGGGTACATTATGGCCGCCAGACAGGCCGCACTCTTGCCAGCGCCCATCTAAACTGGGACATTCGCGGCTTCTCACTGAATACCGAATACGTGCGCAATTTCTCGTACCGGGCCTATCCATCCCTAGTAAGCACCAAGAACCGCCATATGTTAGACCAAAGCCAAGCCTGGTTTGCCGTTTTACGCCGGGATTGGGATAGGTTCAGTATCGGCGGCGAGGTATTTAACGTAGATGGTGAATACTCTACTGTCTTGACGGTACAGGACGACGATTTCAGGAGTTATTCTGGTTTTCTCACCAGCCCCTTTCAGTTCCCCAATAACTATCACGAACCGCGCCTGCCCACATTTATTGGCCCGAACATAGCAGATCAGACCTATACACTCGAATTCAATACTGTGGACGACAACGACGATAAGGACCAGTTTCCCGACTCGTACTTTCTTCGCCGGACCACAAACCTAGCGACCGGAGGCCGCTTTATCGAAGATCCCGATGGGGTATTTCCGGGACTCGACGCCGATTTGAATGGCCGTCCAGATATCAATGAGAACAACAACCAGATACCCGACTACTTTGAGCCTTTCTTGCTCTACGATGTCAATCCCGACGCCTTCGAATGGGGGGACGACACCAACAACAACGGCAAGATCGACGAGCGCGAAAATGACGAAAAGCCAGACTATCCGTACGATGCGGATCGCCGCGGCTTCCACGGTTTTACAACCCTTATTCTGACCAGAGCCATGTCTGCAACGCTGGGCCATCACAATACCTGGGCACCTTTCGGGGGCGGTCGGGCAACATCCACCTATGGCAAGGTTGAGTATCGTCGTCGCATCCCCTTTCTGGTAGACTTGTATGCAGCGGAACGGCTCAAGCGCGTACAGGACGACATTGCCGACGACGTGTTCGGTCTCAGGCGTAGCCCTATCTATTTCGAGCCCGACGTGATTCCCATCGTAGCACTAACGGACGAGGAGATTTTCAATCCGCTGGGCGAGGCCGAATTGCTGCAGGATCCGCTGCTGATGCAAGATAGCTGGGTGAATACGTTTTTTACGCGAGCCCGTTTGATTCGCATTCCCAACCTGAATGTAGAACTAACAGTCAAATACGAGAATAACTTTCAGCAAAGCACTTCCCAGCAAGCGAACAACAGGATATCCGATCTAGCCACGGTCTTCAAAGCCGACTACCTGTGGAATCCGTGGCGCGAACTGCGGGTAATCCCGCAGTTCAAATGGCTGCGGCAACGCTTACAAGACGATGAAAACGCGCTCTTGCCGATCCACGAGAATTTTCTCTATCCCATTTTGCGATTGGAATATCCGCTTTCCTCTCGCACGACGATAAAATTGGGAGCCCAAGGCTTTTCGTTTTTCACCAGCAAGTACCGCAATGAATTGACGCCGGAAGCGGATTTCGATTCCGCAGTGTATCTGCTACTATTGAGCAACACTTCTACCTACGTAGGTTATCAACTCAACCTCAATCTGGGATATGAAAAACGCGTGCGAACATTCCTAGACCAGAAGCGCAGTACCCAAGACATCGATTTCTCGCGCCTGTTTCTGCGCTTGATTGTCGGGTTACGGCCTTTGTATTGAGGTGCTCAAAATGGTGTTTAGAGTGCTTAGCAATATCTTAACGGCGACAAAAATACTCTGGGTAGGTGCCTGTGGACTGGCGCTGCTGTTATTCTTGTGTACCGGTGCTTTTGCCCAAGAGGTCGAGGACTCGCCCGAACATCCCCGATTGGGTCCGCCGCGCCTGCTTTTGGACCAGCCCTATATAGGGCAATTCGGGCAGGAGTACTATCAGAACTACGGGTTTGAAGACTACTCCAGACAACCCCCCACGACCAGCAACCTGCGCAACTTTTACAATTCACTGGGGGATCCGCTCCTGTACGGGACCGAGTCCATCCGCTGGGTGGAACGCCAGGGGTTGGGCGTGCGGCGCGGCTTCAGTTCCCAATCAGAGGGTTTCTCGCATGGCCAAGCTCCCGGATCGAGTTATGGCAGTCTTTTTAATTATGTCATTGTCGGCACCGACGGCACCGACGCTTGGCAGGCGCGAGCCATCTATGCCAACGAACTGCGCTCAAAGTTCACGCCGCTCACATTTAAAATGGCCAACGTGGATGGTCTGAGAATCGATGTAGGAACGGAACAGGACAAGTTCTCGGCTATAGCTTCCAACTTGGTGCCCAACAATACCTTCATTGTCAATACCATGATGCTGGGCACGCACTACGAACGCAAGTTGGGCTTCCTCAATTTTGGCACCACCTTTCTCAACGCACACCAGTTCGAACCCCGCATGGAGAGCGGGCACCGGACACTTAAAGGCGTAGTGGGCGCAGTGCAACGCTCGACCGCCCTAGTGGCCATCCGCATTTCGGATGGTTCGCCACAGGACGGCAGCGGCGGTCCGGTGCTGCATGAGGTCAAGGTATTCGTCAACGGCATTCACCGGCCCGAAGCAGACCCCTTCGTCATCCGTTTGCGCGCGCGCGGCGCTGAGCGTCAAAGCTATATGGCCGGCCTGCTGCGCAGCGGCGACCGTCGGCCTTTGCCGGAGTTGGACAACGACTACCAAGCCATCAATCGGGGGGCAGTATGGAACACCTACGATCCGTACATCAACTACGCCTCTTTTGACACCGATGTATTCTATCGAGGATACGAGTTCCCCTTCTGGATCGATCATCTCTTTTTTCGGGATTTCAAGCTCTACGGTGCCGATCATGTGCTCAACGCCGACGATGAGATCAGCGTCAACTCCGAATTCGCCCACGAACTGAGCGAATTCGACCCCACGACCAACCCAGAAGGCCAGTTTCTTGGGCTGCATACTCTGGCGGATCTACCACAGACGTTCGACGGTGAGGAGTACGGCATCCTCTATGTCGACCTAGAACCGTTCCAAGAACAGATCACTTCGGTGAATATCGAACTAGCGCTGGCCAATGACTACCATGTCGAGGTGTCTGAGATCGACCTATCAGGCGAGGCCGGAGATACACCCAATCCCAACTACAGGGACCGCTACAATTATGCGACCTTTTTCCGCACTGTGGCCGCAACACCGGGCAACCCGCAAGACGGCCGAGTTCGGACCGTGCGCGTCAAGGTGGGTGCCCCTACCGGCTTGAGCATCTATAGCGCCAATGTATACGGCGTTTTAAAGGGATTTGAAATAAACGGCGAGTTCAGCCGCAGCAACAGCTTCTACCAATATGCCAGCGGCATGCCCGCCCCGCGCGTACCTTCCGAAGCACTCAGCGTCAATGCCCTTAATCGCGAACAGTTTCCGGGGACCCGGTCCACCATCGCCGACAATGCCTATTACTTGACGATTAAACGCGACTTCGACCGTTTGGGCTTGGGTGCTGAGTTGTTTTCCATGGGCGCACTCTACAACACGGAGTTGCGGACCTATATAGGCCGCAGTGAAAACAATTTCGGCAGCTTGGTCGCCTACAATAATGTGTATCTACACCGCCTAGTCGAGGACAACGACGACAACGACCGCTATCCAGATAGTTGGTACACCAACAGACCGACCATATTCCAGGGGCAATCCGACATCGACGGCATTTTTCCCGGGCTTGATGAGGATCGGGACGGCATACCCGACACCAACAGAAATTTCAACGGCACGCCGGATTACCTCGAACCGTTCCTCATGTACGATTCCGATCCCCAGGTCTACGACTACGGCCTTGATCTCAACCACAATGACTTCATCGACGTACGCGAAAACGACATCCAGCCGGACCTCCCCTACGATCCCGGGTTGCGAGGCCGCCATCTATACGGGACTTTTGAGCCCATCCGCAGGGCGCGTATAACATTGGGGGTCATGGACGCGGAGCAAATTGCGGCCAATGACCCCAGCGATTTTTACTACGGCAATCTAGGATACGAGCGGCAGATACCTGCGCTAGGTCAATTCTTTGGCGTGCTGTCGGTAGAACGAGTGGAAGATGGCGTAGCCGATCCCCTCAGCATTTACAGCGATGAGGTGCTCACACCTGCCCAGCAACTTGATCGCGAATTTGCCGGCTTACAGCGCAATATACAGCTCTCCCCTTTCTTAGAGGAACCGCGAGACGATCCACTGCTGTTCAAGAACAGCACCTACACCCGGATGTTCGTCGATGCCCGCTGGAAGGCCGTGCCAAACCTAACGGTCCACAACAAAGTCAAGTACGAGATCAATTCGCAGCACGAAGGCGAACTCTACGATGGCACCTTCCAAGAAGGCAATCGCTTGTCTCGTCTGACCATGGTCCACAAGGCGGATTACCTGTGGCAGATAAGACCTCGGCTCGGTTTATTTTCCGGTCTTAAGTTTCGCTATCTCAAAGAGCGGCAAAAAACAGATGACCTGACCACGGCGCAAGAGCGCCATATCATCCCGCTGCTGAAACTGCAGTACGAACTGACGCTGCGGACGCGTTTCCAGCTCGGTATTCAAGGACTCGGCATGGCTTTGCCTTATTCTGTGACCAATGAAATACAGCCAATAAACGACTTTGAACAGTACGACGCAGTATTGATGATGACGAACAATTCCCAGTATTTCGGTTACATCATTTCCACCAACGCGGGCATCGGTCGCCGCGTCAAGAAACACGCTGATTCAACGCGGGGTGAGACAAAGGACGAAGATTTCACCTCCGCTTTTATTAATGTGATCCTAGGATTCGTAGATGAAACCTAATCGGCAGTTTGGGAGATAAAGCGCTATGAATCTGACCCTAATCGTAGGCTTGCTCACTATAGCCGGAGCATACTTTGCCGCCCGTACGCCGAGCGAAGAAGAACTGGTGGCCTCATTTCAAGAAGCCCAGCGGTTCTATGCCGAAGGTGCCTATGACCAAGCTATTGTAGAATACGCGGCCGTTACCCGGGTGCAGAGCAAGGTCCTAACTGTCCAGAACATAGAGGTGATTGTTGGTGAGGAACGTTTCCCCCTTAGGGATGCTGCGCTCTACCAAATCGGCAACGCCCATTCAAAGCTCTATCAGGACTACACCCGCTTTGCGGAAGAGACTCCTAACGACGAAAAAAGGGCTGAATACCAAGCCCTGTCAGATAGCACTTTTGCCCGGGCTGTGGCCGAATTCCGCCACGTGATCGAAACAGCTACCAGTCAGGTGCTCCGGATTCGGGCCCACAGCCGACTCATTGATCTTTTCTTTACGGCTAAAGCCTATCCCGAAGTGATCGCCGCATCCCAAGAGATGATCGCCAACTATCCCAACAGTTCCCAAATAGCGAATGCTTACTACAACACGGGATGGGCCCACTACGAGACTAAAAACTATGATCGCGCCATCCAATCTTTTGAGGCCCTGCTGGTGCGCTTTTCTACCGGCTACCAGTCCGATCGCAGCCTCTTTCAAATTGGCGAGTGTTATCGGGAACAGGGGGATTGTCTGCGGGCTATCGGCTATTACCGCCGCTTAGTGGAGCGCCAGCGCATCGAAACGCTCACCGAAGATGAGCTGTTGCAGATGAAGCGGGAAAAGATGGCGGGTCTGGTGGATGAGACAGCCCTAGAACTGGCGGCCAAGGCCATGATTCGCGTCGGGAGCTGTTACGCCCAGTTGGGCAGTTTCGCGGAAGGACTCAAAGCCTATCATCGCGTCATTGACCTATTCAGCACCGAGCGCAGTCTGGTAGAAGAAGCCTATTTGCGCATGGCCGACCTGTATCGGGAACAGGGGAACCTAGATGCGGCGCTGCAGACCTATCGCGAAGCCATCGATCAGTCGCAAGACCGCACCCTAAAAGCGCGCATCCAGTACGCCCTTGCCGAACGCCTGTTTAGTCAGGGGCTTTACGAGCAGGCGATTCAAGAATACCGGATTTATCTCCAAGGATACGGCGATATCGCGCGAGTGGCCGGTTTTAGCCAAGCTCGCGTGCGCTATCGAATCGGCAGCAGCCATCAACAGTTGGGTCAACAGCATCTGGAGGCGGGCAACAGACCTGCGGCCACTGGGCAGTTAAAGCACGCTATTGCCCAGTACGACACTTTGTACGACGCTGCTGGTTCCTACGTCCTAGACTCCCAGTTCAACCGCGCCCTAGCCCATCAAGCATTAGCCACCGCTGCATCGGTGGCGCACGCCCGCACCGCGTACGAAACGATTATCCAAGAGGACCAAGAAGCAGGCTATACCCAACGGGCACTGGTACAACTGGCCGAGCTGCTATTTGAGCAGGGCCAGTACGCCGCCGCGGCCGAGCGGGCAGAGCAGTTGTTGCGCACTTATGTCAATAGTGAATTCACAAACGAAGCCCTGATGCGTTTGGCTCTTTCCCACCAAGCCGAAGGGGATCTGGACCGAGCCAGCGTCGCCTTCCTGCGGGTCGCTCCAGAGTCGCCCTATTTTGTTCAAGCGCGTATAGGCGGCGGACATGTCTTTTTGACACAGGGCAAGCACTCTGAGGCCATAGCCGCCCTCGAACCGGCTTTTGACCAAATAGAGGATGAGAAACAGCTTGGCAGCTATCACTATCTGCTGGGGCAGGCCTATAGCGGACAGGAGGAATATCGTCGGGCGATCACTCATTTTACCGAGGCTTTGGGACTGTCGCTAGATAGCAAACTAGTAGAGGCCCTCCACTTGAGTCGCAGCAATGCCGCCTTTGCCGTGGAGGACTACCAACAAGGCGAGCAAGATCTGCACTGGATCATTGAGAACGTGGAGGAGGAGGAAAAAGTCCGCTTTGCCCGCAATGCGCTAGCGTTTTCTTACATCAAACAGAACCGGGGCGGAGATGCGGTCCAAGTGTTGGATGAAATGGTCGCCCAAGTCGATGGCCCGAAGGAAAAGGCAGACCTGCTCAATCGCATGATGGATCTCCACTACGACCAAGACAACTATCCGCAGACAGTGCGCACAGCCCGGCAACTGCTGACCCTGGACTTTGCCGACGAAAGCGCCTCCGAAGCGAACGACCTTAAGGAGAAAGCCTATTTCATTTTAGGAGACGTATTGTTGCGTTTGGGACGGAACTCAGAGGCTATTGACGTTTTTAACCAAGCGCTGAACGCATATCCGAATTCCCGCTTTGCCCAGGATATGCAGTTGGCTCTCGGCACGCACTATTTTTCTCAAGGAGAGCTCGACCGGGCCGTAGAGATATTCTCCCAATTAAAGGACACAAAGCTGAATCCAGAGAAGGCTCTATTGGTTTCGTTTTATCTGGCCAACTCCTACTATAGCCTGCGCGAATTCGCACAAGCTCAGGTACTTTTCCAGCAGCTATTAGCAGATTACCCCAATGCACGCGAACTGCCCGATATTCTCTTCGGCCTAGCGGAGAGCTTTTACCAACAAGGCCAGTACGCAGAGGCCATCGTCTATTACCAGCGCCTCCTCGGCGAGTTCCCGGACGAGCCTTCCGCCGACGACTCCCAGTACAACATGGCCTGGTGCCTTATCGAACTCAAGCGCGAAGAGCAGGCCATGCAGGCATTCCGCACGCTGCTAGCGCGTTATCCCCAGAGCGAGTTCGCCGCTTCAGTCCAGTTCACCTTCGGAGACTACGCGTATAATCGCGGCGACTACCAGGAGGCAATGCGGTTATATTTACTCGTCCAAGAACGTTTTCCCACTGCTGAGGTAGCGTCTCAGGTGCCCCGGCTGGTCGCCGAACTCAGGGAGGCCATCGCGTATGAACGCTACGAACAAGGCATCGCCCTGATGGACTCGGCCGAAGAGACCAAGGAGACTCAATACTATCAGCAGGCCGTGGAGATTTTTCAGGATGTGATCGACAATTATTCCGGCACCGAGAGCGAAGTCGGCGCGCTGAGCAATATGGGAGTCTGCCTGGAGGGGCTGGGGAAATGGCAGCAGGCCGTAGAAGTGTACGACCGCGTGATTCAATTGTTCGAGGATAAACGCGCCACTAGGGATGCCTTTCTATTTGCCCAATCCCACCGGGATTGGATCATCTCCACCCGGCTCTGAGTCGAAGGTCGCATAACAATGGAAATGCGTTTCAAACAACGCTGGCACTTCGTTATTCTGGGTAGCGCCTTGATACTGGCCTCCAGCCAGCTTCTCCATGCCCAAGCAGGGACGGATACCCAGTCCAAGGCGGCCGCTATATCTCATTCTCAGGCCATCGCCCTTTCGGTCGCCTTTCCGGGTTTGGGACAACTGGCTGCTGGGCATCGAATCAAGGGCACGGCACTAGTGGCAACCGGTATCACAACCATAGTGGGGTGGCTCACATCGCACGCCGATTACAATACGCAGGCCAATCAGTTTGCCCTAGAAAAAAAACGCTATCTTTCATTGCAAAACGGGGGATCCTTTGACGCGGCGGAAAAAAGCTGGCGACGGCTCGGCAGCTTAAAATCCGATCTGGACGGCTCCCATATCCGTCGCCGCTTATTCGGCGTCTTAGCCGTGGGTATTTACAGCTACAATTTGCTCGATGTCCTGCTGTTGGACGGAGCGTCTCCCGCCGCGAAGCGGCGAATGCGCATCGCACCACTACCGCAGACTAGAACACCAGGCGTCTTACTGGTTGCCCAGTTTTAGCGTCTGGTCTAGAGAGAAACTGGATATGAGAACCCGAATTTATCTTTTACTCGGTCTGCTGATTTGGGGGTGCAGCAACGATACCCAACTGCCTATGCAGTACCATCGAGGATATCTTGCTCAGCCTACCAGTGTGGAGGCAGTGGCCGAAGAAGACAGGATTGTGATTTCGTGGCATCTGGATTCAGCAGCCAATGTGTCTGGTTTTGTCATTAGCTTCACCGATTCGATTGGAGTCGTGCAAACGCGCTCGTTGGAAGATGCAGAGGCAAGGTCCTACGAGGAGACAGACCTAGATCTGAGCCCAGGAGTCTGGTATCTGATCCAGGTGTGGGCGGTGGATGCCCGTCTGTTTTTCGGACCGCGCTCGGCAATAGATACGTTGGCGGTTTTTTAGACTGCCTCTTCCGAGCATGAACTTAGCAGGAGTGGCGTAGTATGGTCTCAGACCTAGGCCGTTTTCAAGCGCCAAGTGATCAGTTAAACTTTAACCGCCTCCTGCGGGAAACCCTCAAATACACCGTCTGGGGGTTACTCATCGGTGCGGGACTGATCGCCGGGGTCTTCGTCTATTGGCTATTGAGTGTCGAGGAACGCGACGCGCCGGAACCGGCGTTGACTCGACTCATCATTCGCAAACCTAGGGCGACCAAAACTTTTGCGCTCAAGCGTCAACGGCTTAGACCACGGGCACTCACCAAACAGGTCACGGCACTCAAGCCACGGCTGTCCGCGGCGGCTCCGCGCCTCAAAGGCTCCAGTGTTTTCGGCAATGTACAGACGTTCGAATACGCCCTGCAAACAGACGTGCCAATCAACCTGAAGACTAGCTCCATCGAATTGTCCGCCGCCAAGATCACCGGCACCAAAGATCCGGAGAAGCGCATTGCCATGCGCGAGGAATTGATCGACCTGAACGCGCTGGATACGGGTAAATACAAGGGTCTCATCATCCAGGACCCGACCGACCGCCGCAAAGTCAAGGGGTTCGTCTATCTGGGTACGGCTTGGGCCAACGACCTAAAGCCAACGTTTGACAGCGCTGCCAAGGCCATCCCCAACCTAGTCGACGCCCTCAACGAACAGACGGGCATCTCGGCCAGAGTGGACGCGCATTTATTTATCGATTCTCAAGAACTGTTTCGCACGCCTTTTGTGTATATCACCGCTACTGAGGCATTTGAACTGACGGAACGCGAACTAGAGAATCTAGGGAAATATTTGCGGCAGGGCGGATTCATCTTCGTCGACAATGCCAATCCCACCACAGAATTCAGTCAGGGGGAGGCGTCTTTGCGACGCATCTTCCGCGGTGCCTTAGGGGCGCAAGGCCAACTACGGCCCATTTCCAACAACCATCCGATCTACCATACCTTTTACGATTTTGACGGCCCGCCGGTGGGTTCCGAACTGGAGATTCCCAGCTTCTCCGAACAGCGTAGCCTTGACCACTTAGTCATCGCCGAGCAATCGTATTACCTAGAGGGAGTTTTCCTAGACGATCGCTTAGTAGCCATGTACTCCGACAAGGGATACGTCCATACCTGGGCACGCAATTACGGCAATGAACCACAGTTGCGATTTGGCATTAATGCCGTCATTTTTGCCCTGACGCAGGAAGGATCTATCGCCCAGCAGCAGATTGATTTCTTCAGTCAGCGGGGCCAATAAGAGAGGTAATGGCCATGCATTTGGGAATTATTCTAATGTTATTCGCGTCCGGCTGTAGCTTTTTTATTCCGCCGACCATTCTGTACAAAAACGAGCTGATACCCCGTTCTTCCCAAGGCGCGGAGGAACAGTATATCGTGGGTGACGATGGGTCGGTCGCGTATGCTATAGAGGGACTGCGCGTCAAGGTGGAACCGATGACGGACGATCAATTGAATGCACTGTTGCCCGAGGATTCGAGCAAAGGGAAGTTCTCGACGAATCCCTACACCTACGGCAATTGGATTGATCCACTGTTGGGTTACCGGCCCAAGCGTTTTACGGTTTTTCGCGTTACGATTATCAACGATATCTACGCCAAAGTCCTGCTCGATCCAATCAAAGCGTTGCTCTATACCGATCAGGGCGAGGCCCTGCATTCCTATGGTCTGCCGTCTTTTTCGCCGCACAAAAGTTTTGAGCGCTACTACCGGGCCATTCGGGGTCAGAGCGGCAACGAATTTTATCGCTTTGACCTGCGCATGGGCAATGCGCGTAGCACGGCCTATATAGAAAACCAAAAGGTGTTCAAAGGAGAGAAATATTCAGGGCTTATCGCCTTCGATCCACTGAACGAGGAAGTCAGCCAAGTGCGCCTAGTGCTCAAAGATTTTGTCCTGAAATTCGATGCCTCCGGACAGCCGCTGGAAACCGTGGATATCGCCCTCGAGTTCAATCAAAAGATCGCAACCGAGAAAGTGCGGCAAGCCGAGGCCACGAACAGGTAGTCAGCCCATTGCGTTTGCTAATTTTATTCTTTTGCACTTGGGTAGGTCCCAACCTCCTAATGCTCGACGTGGCAATCGCTGCCGAGGGGCTGCTGCCGACCTTGCGCCTTGCCCTGCTCGATTTTGAGGATCGGGCCGGCTTTCAGGCGGAATGGCATTTGTCTAGGGATGTACCCGATTTGCTGGGTCGATATCTGGATGCAGACGATGCGGTCTCTGTCATTCCGCCAAAAGAAGTAGAGGCCGTTCAACTGAACAAACAGTTTAAAAAATACCAGGGCATTGACCGGGCTGTGCGGCTAGGGCAATTCTTGGATGCCGACGTGGTCATTACCGGTGTCGTGGAGAAGATGGGCATGCGCCGAGTAACAGTGGGGAATCCCAATCTGGCTGGCTATAAATCCTACAATTCAGTGATCCACCTCAGCCAAGTACAGCTAATCAGAGTCGCGACCGGAAAAATAGTCGAGACCTTTGAAACGCTCAGAGACTCCACGGAAAAATCGTACGGCCTAGATCTGTTTGGCCGACCGCGCCAACAGGATCGGATATTCCGCGAACTCTTCAAGGTTGACTTCGGTTCCGAGCGTTTTTTTGAATTGACCTTTGGCAAACTCGTCGATGTCGCTTTCAGAGACCTCAGCAGCCAAATGATTACGAGTCTGACGGAGCGCCCTCCCATCGACCTTTCCGGCGAGCAGGCCCAGGTCCTAGCGGTTGAAGCCGACGAGGTGTATCTAGGCATCGGCATTTTGGATCGCGTCGAGTACGGCGATGTCCTGCCGCTGTATGATAAAGAGGTCCGAATCGCTCTAGTCAGAGTGCATCAGCTTATCGGACCGCACTTATGCAAGGCCGAGGTCGTTGAGAAATTCGGTGTCATTGACACTGGTTTGCGCATAGGACAGCGGTTATCTAGAAGCGCCAAAGAAGACAACTAGAACTCTTCTCTTGCCAACAAGGAGCAATAGCAATGTGGGAAATAATTCAAAGTGGCGGTCCGATGATGGTGCCCCTCATCGCCTGTGCTATTCTGGCCATTGCCTATTCGATCGAACGCCTGTGGATCTTCAGTCAATTGCCCACCTCCGAAGAAGCCCAAAGCGAGCTTGATCGGCTCGAAACCGCGCTGCGTAACGGCGGCGAACAGGCCGTCGTCGAAGAGTGCAACCAAGGCAAGGGGCTGCTCAATTACGTCTTTGCTTCCCTGTTGAAACGATACGATACGCTGATGATCGAACAGCGGGAATTCCAAGAGACCAACGAGGAGATCATCCGGCTGGCCGACGCCGGCGGCGGGGGGCAGGTCAGCCGGTTTATGGTCATGCAGC
Organism: Gemmatimonadota bacterium; assembly: GCA_028875335.1. The sequence continues at coordinate 22,888 of JAPPEF010000370.1, read as the reverse complement.
GAGAACTGGCCGATCTCAAAGACGAACTGGTCATTCAGACCGAGGCCGCCGCACGAGCCTATCTGGGCAAAAATCTGGCGATCCTGAATACCATCGGCAACATCAGCCCTTTGCTGGGCTTGCTCGGCACCATTATGGGGATGATCATCGCCTTTGAGTCCATCGCCACCGCCGGTGCTGGCGATCCCAAAGTCGTCGCTGGCGGTATTTCCCAAGCCTTGGTCACCACCGCATCGGGGCTGATCGTGGCCATCCCAACGATTGTATTGTACCGCTATCTAGCGCGCAAAGCAGATAATTTATTGGAAGACGCCGAAATGTATGGCCATGCCTTTGCCAATGCGCTGATCACGACCGGACAGCGCCAACAATACGAAACGGCTGAGTAGCTCCCGCAGGGAGGCATAAACCTCATGGCCAGACACCGCAAAGATCGGCCCGAGAGCTTTCTGGCCGAAGGCGGTCCGGATATGACGCCTTTGATCGACTGCGTCTTTTTGCTGCTGATCTTCTTTATGGTCACCACGGTGTTTTTACACACCAAGGGGCTGGAAGTGGACATGCCAGCCCAAAGCGAGGCCACGGAAGAAAAAAAGAAAGATATCAACGTCTTGCTAGACCGCGACGGCAAGATTCAGATCAAGGGCGAGGATGTGCGGCCGACGGCCTTGGCAGCTCGGCTGGTCACGGCCATGGAAGAGGCCAATAACGAGAATATCATCATTCAGGCCGACGGCGAGTGCGCTCAGAAACACGTCGTGTTTGTGGTGGATAGAGCCAAAGAGGTCGGGGTTGAGGGCATCGCTTTTGTGCGAGAACGGGAGGAATGAGTCCGATGCCTAGGCCTAGGCGCAAATCCCTATACGAAGAGCAAGAACTGAATATGACGCCGTTGATCGACTGCGTCTTCTTGCTGCTGATTTTCTTCATGGTAACTACGGTGTTTAAGCAGCCCTACAGCCTGCAGGTTGTATTACCCGAAGCGCAACAGGCGCAGATTGTCGAAGAGAAGAAACTGGTAGCGACGATCACCCAAGACGGCCGCATGGAGATCAACCGCCATCTGGTGACCTTGGACAATTTGGAGCAGGTTCTTTTGCGAGAAAAAGAGGGCACCCGGAGTCTGACGCTGGTGGTGCGAACTGATCAGGAGACCCCGCATAAGTACCTATTGGATCTCTTTGAGGTGGCCAAGCGCGTCGGCATTGAAAAAATACCACTGGCGACGGAAGATTTGCGAAAAGAATAGTTTGGAATTGGACCGCGAATAGTTCCTCTGCAAACGCCCCAGAAGCCCTTCCCATCTGAATAAGTGTAGTCCTAGCGTTGCCCTGCCAACCGCTGACGCGCCCGGTGGATCCCCTGGGCCGCGCCAGCGTGATCGGGTACCAAGCGCAATACGGCTTCCCACTGGGCTATTGCTTGCGACCAATTTTTTTGGGCCGCATAGACTTGTGCCAGCGCATCCCTTGCATCCGGCACCTTGGGATCAAGCTCAATACTGCGCTCAAACGATGCAGTCGCTGCGTTTAAATTTCCCTGCATGGCATAGGCCATGCCCAGATTGCTGTGGACCAGCGCCAGCTCCGGTTTAATCTCCAAGGCGCGCCGGTATGCAGCCACAGCCCGATCATAGCGGCCGCTCTGGTGGTAGGCTTGGCCCAGATCGTTGAAGGCATCGTAGAGTTGCGGGTCCAGTTGGCAAGCCCGTTCGTAGGCGCGGATGGCCGGCGCTATTTGGTTGCGCTGATACAATACCCGCCCCTTACCGTGAAAGGCCGGGGCATAGGAAGGATCTAGTGCAAGGGCGCGTTCAAAAAACTGCAATCCCAGCGCAAAGCGCCCCTGTTCGACGTAGGTCAATCCCAACAGGTAATGGGCTCGGACATTCTCTGGATAATCGGCGATCTTTTTCTCATAGAGCTCCACCCGATTCTGCACTAGACTTAAACGCTCAAACAGCGCCTGCTCTTTGGCCGCCTGTCCATGCTGTCCCTTGCTTGCGTACAACTGAGCCAGATGCAAATGCGGTTTGGGATCCCACGGCGCAAGCCGAACCGCTTTTCTAAAGGCGGCAGCAGCAGCCCCTAGACTATCAGCCCGAAGGTAGGCTAGCCCCAACCAGTGGGCGTACTCCCAAGCTTGTGATTTCAGTCGGGCAGCCTGTCCGAGTGCCTCGATTGCCTCGGGCAGGCGACTCTGCTGCAAATAGACCTTGCCCAGCAAATGGTGAGCATCGGCTCGCGTGGGTTTTATCTGCACGGCCTGTTCCAGCACCTTGCGCGCCGCATCAAACTCGCCCAAGCCGGAGAAGAGCACCAAGCCCAAGTTGACATAGGCCGGGATATACTCCGGGGCCAGTTCCAAGGCTTTTTGCAACATAGCCCGCGCTTCGAGATAGCGACCCTGTTTGAAGAGAGCCTCGCTGGCGCGGCGATAATCTGCCGGTCCCCAATCCGGTGCCCCTGTGACCTGCGGTGCGACATCGGATACTCTGACTTGAGAAGCCGCTGTTCTCGCAGTCGGCACCACAGCCGGCACTTCATTCCCGGCCGCTATCTGGTCGCTGCCTTCACGGACGATCAGATAGCGACGCAGCAGAGGATCGCGGATTACCTGTTTTAGGCCCGAAGGCCAGCGAATCTCCACCTGATCCACACTCGTCGCCCGACCCAGACCAAACAACAGGCGCTCATCGTGCTGACTCTGAAAACCGTACCCCCGCTGCACTTCCTTGGTTTGCACCAGACCTCCTGCCCACACCCGTACGCGCGCACCGATGGCATCCTTGTTGCTCTGCAGGCCCACCAGTTTTAAGCCCAGCCAATTGTGAGCATTCCCTCCGTCGTTGCGCAACAATGCCGGCCGGCCATTGAGATTGGTCACCAGCAAATCTGGATCGCCGTCGTTGTCGTAGTCGCCTACGGCTCCACCCCGACTTACCTGTTCGAGCTGCCACCCCGGACCGGCTTGTCCTCCCACTTCGACAAAGCGGCCCTGTCTATTTTGATAGAGCAAATTGCGCTGTGCATAGCGCAGGCCGGTCGCGTATTGACTTAGCTGGGGATAGACGTGCCCGTTGACCGCAAATACATCCTGCCAGCCGTCGTTGTCGTAGTCAAAAAAACCCGCGCTCCAACCCAGATAGGGTAGTACTGCACCGCCCAACCCCACTTCATAGGTGGCATCTACAAATGAGCCGTTGCCCCTATTCCGGTACAGCGTATTAACATCATCCGAAAAATTGGTCACGTACAGATCCAGATCGCCGTCGTTGTCATAGTCCCCGCCGTGGACGCCCATACCGGCTTGCGCCCGACCGCCTTCGCTAAATCCTACCCCCAGCGGAATGGCGGTATCGACTAGGTTCCAGTTCCCGTCGTTCCGATAGAGGACGTTGACTTCCGAGTCATTGGCCACATAGATATCGGCGTCACCGTCGTTGTCGTAATCCCCGAAAACAACGCCCAGTCCCGGCAGCGGCCGATCAGGCCCTAAAGCCTGAGTCCTGTCCTCAAAGCGATCTCCATCCAGATTGCGGTACATGCGATCTGATTCCGCTGTCATCCCCTGGGGACCACAAAAGCTCTCAAGCCCTTTGTAAAGGCACTTTTTCCATCCAACCGGCGGATTTTCCAGATCAAACGCCAGATAATTGACCACGTAGAGATCCAGCAGACCGTCCTGGTCTAGGTCTCCGAACGCAGCGCTAGTGCCCCAACCCTCGTCGTCCACCCCCGCCGCCTCGGCGATCTGGTTAAAGCGGCCGTCCCCCTCGTTGCGGTAGAGTCTGTTGGGTCCCCAGTACGTAGCGTAGAGGTCAACATCGCCGTCATTATCGTAGTCGCCCACCGCACATCCCATACCCCAGCCGCTGTAATCGACACCGGCTTGCTGACTTACCTCCGTGAAGACGCGCTCGCCCGTTGCCGCCTCCGTATTGCGATAGAGCCGACTGTGGTTGCCGACCGTCTCGCCTTCCAAGCGCGTGCCATTGGCAAAAAAAATGTCCAGATAGTCGTCCCCGTCGCTATCGAAAAAAGCCACACCTGCCGATATAGTCTCCAGTATGTAACCCTGCTCGGGACCACCCGACACATTCTCAAAGTCCAAACCCAAGGTCTGCCCCACATCCTCGAAATACACGGCCGTAGTTTCCACCTTGGCCGCATGCGAGACGGGTCGAGAGGCTGGCGGTTCAGTGCGAGCTATGGGCTCAGGCTCGGTGGCGCATCCTAGGTCTAGCGATAAGAAAAAAACAGTGCCGTATGCACAAATTCTGCGGCACCTATTAAATGCGATGCAGTGTATCAAGTGTTCTCCATTTCCCGATGTAGTCAAGTACGGCACTCAAACACAATATCTCCTACGATAATCGCTGATGCGACCATAGCGCAAAATTTTTGATTTTTTCGTACAAACACATGCCCCACTCACTCGTCTCCTGTATGAAGGGAGACGAGGTCTATGCACCGTACGACAGCCTATGTAGGACATTTCCTCGCGCGCTTTGAGAGAAATATCAAGCTATATATGGCCTGTGCCGCCCTGATCGGGTTTTCGGCGTTCGGCATCTACAGCGTCCTATTCAATCTCTATCTGCTGAGGATGGATTATGACGTCGACCTGATCAGAAGGGCGTCGGCATGAGTGCGAAATGGATCATTGCCGCCGGTTATCTGCTGGCACTTCCACTAAGTGTATTCGCAGGTGCGGACAAAACAGCGGTGGCTACGAGAACCGATACTCCGCCGGTCATCGACGGTCATTTGAGCGATCATTGCTGGGATCTAGCGGTGCCCACTACTGATTTCATCCTGCTGGATCCGGTCGAAGGCGCTCCGGCTGCCAATCAGACGGTGGTGAAAATCCTCTACACTGCGGATCAGCTATACATCGGCCTGTTCATGGCTGATTCCAAGGCCGAGAATATCGACGCGCGGGTGGTCCCTCGGGACGGTCGCTTCGCCCCTCGGGATCTGATCGGCATATTGCTCGACACCCAGCACGACCATCGCAACGCCTATGGATTCTACATCAATCCCTACGGCATCCAGCACGACTTCCAGATGACGGACGACGGTGCGAAAGGGTACCGGGGCAACAACAAGGGTTGGGATGGAGTCTGGCGGGCAGAGGCTGCGGTTTTAGACACTGGTTGGTCCGCCGAAGTGGCCATCGCCTTCTCCACGTTATCCTTTGCCGCCGGGGACGACATGGTATGGGGGTTTAACTTAGAGCGTCTATCCATCACGGGAAGGGAGCGCAGTCACTGGGCCGCTATCTATCAGGAGGACGGCTCCGTTCTGAGGGTCTCGAAAGCCGGTCACTTGGTCGGATTGCAGGGGATAGATCCCGGGCTGCGTCTCGAACTGCTTCCCTATGCCGCGTCCGGCGTCGATAGGACGCACTCCGATTGGCGGGGAGAGACGGCCGACGCGGGATTGGACGTGAAATACGGCGTCGCTGCGAATGCGACTTTGGACATAACCGTGAATCCAGACTTCGCACAAATCGAAGCCGACGAGGAGGAGATAAACCTGTCTCGCTTTCCCCTTCTACTAAAGGAAAGGCGTCCGTTCTTCGTCGAAAACGCGGACTTTCTCGGCAAACACGGGTTGTTTTACAGCCGACGGATCGCCGATCCAGATTTCGGCGCTAAGTTTATCGGCAAAGCCAAGGAATACACGCTCGGCATTCTGACGGCGCAAGACCGAGGTGCAGCCGATGCAAGACCGAAATTCGGCGTCCTAAAGCTACAGAGAGAACTATTCCACAATTCGACCGTAGGCGCGCTAGTGGAAGGCATCTGGGATCGTGGGATGGCGCTGCAACAGATCTCGGGGTTGGACTCCCGAATGGAATGGGACGACCGCTACATCATTAACGCCTATGCCGCCAGGAGTACCGAACAAGGCAGCAGCGGGTATATATCCGGTGCCGATATGAGTTATCGGCACGGGAATTTCGCAGGGGGCGTTAATTACAGGTCGCTAGAATCCACTTTCAGCGCCGACAGGCTCGGATTTATCGAGCGCGACCCCGGAGTCGCGTCGCAGTCCGTGGAATTTTCAGCCGACTGGCGTCCTCGGATGGAGAGCCTCGGCAAGTTGAATCTCGGACAAGCTCTGTCCCTAGAGCGAAGGTCAATCGAAGATGGCTGGAGTTGGGAATGGACGACTGCTGATGTATGGCTCTACACTTGGGATGATTCTTTCGTCTCGGCCAAACACAGCGTCTGGCGCTGGCCTTGGCAGGGAACCTGGTACAGAGGACAGACATTCGAAATGGAGTTTGATACGGGCGACAGCAGAAAGTGGAAGTTGGACATCGGCGCGGGACTGCAAGACCGCTTCGACTTCGCCGACGCTTATTTCGGTGCGGCGAGAAGCGCTAGCGGCGCACTCGAACTCAAGCCATCCGCGTCGCTGACGATCGAGGGCAGTTGGTCGAGCGTCTGGGAATACCTGCCGGGAGGCGCATTCGACGAGCGCAAGACGATCTGGCGGGGACGGGCGACCTACTTTGCCACCAAGCGCCTCTTTCTACGCGGGTTCGCACAAGACGCTGGCTATCTGGATGAGCGCGATATCAACCTACTCGCCAGCTATGAGATCGCGCCAAAAAGCCGGGTTTATCTGGCCTACAACTTAGGCGACACTGCCGCAGAGAGAGCGGAAAAGCTCCGCTTCAAGGTGGCGTATCTGCTGTCCTACTGAGCGGTGCGAGAATGGATGCAAAGGCAACATGGGAGACGAATACGATCCTACAGATGGGGACTTGGTACGGCGTTTTGCCGAGGGCGATATGGCCGCCTTTGCCAATTTGGTCACCCGCTACCAAAATGGAGTTTTTTTGTTTTTCTGTCGCATGACGGGCCGGAGAGCCGATGCAGAAGATCTGGCACAAGAAACCTTCGTGCGCGTCTATGAGTCCCTCCACAACCTCGATGATCCGACGCGTTTCCGCTCGTGGTTCTGGGCCATTGCCAGCAATTTATGCCGCGACTACCACAAGTATCGCCAGCACCGGCACCACCTGTCGATCGAACGCGACATTGATCTCGACTTTCAACTCGCGGATATGGGATCGGCGCAGAGCGTCGAGTTGGCGAGCAGAATCCGCACAGCGCTTGCGACTCTTGACGACGCACGGCGCTTGGTCGTGGTTTTGCGCGAATACCACGGGCTCTCGTACGAAGAGATCGCCGCAACAGTGGGTTGCTCAGTCGGCGCTGTGCGCTGGCACCTGCACGCAGCCCGCCAGCAACTGCGAGCAAGCCTGTCCGATTTGATTGGTTGAGCACTATGGAACCCGAGAAATCCCATACCGGAGATAAACTATCGAAACTACTGTCGGCATACGACCCTGCCATACCGGAGGACCTCGCCGCAAAGACGCTGGCACGGCTACTGCAAAGCGAGCCGGACCGGGAGTGCCGAAGGGCTTTGCTGAAAGCCTTTGCCGGCCGGTTTGAAGAGTTGCAAAACGGACTAGGATGTACTATCGCCATCGTGTCCATCGGCGATTGCTCGGTCGTCGTACCTATCTCGGCACTAGCGCGGGACAGTCAGCCGATTCCGTCGATAGCCGAATCGAAAGCAATCAAGTCCATAGTGCGCGAGGTCGACGAACGCGAAGTGCCGGTCGGCGTGGGCTATACGTTTACTATAGACACTGTCTAAGGAGGCTGTAGGACGACATGGATAGAGACAGAGCCGATATCGAAGCGATCCACCGCCTACTGAACCGCTACCAGCAGGCCCACAGGGAAAAAGATTGGGATGCGGTCCGCTCGTGCCATGACGAGACTTATTTTCGCTGGTTCGGGTGTGGATCGACCGACCCTACGGACTGGGTACCGCACCTATTCTTGGTACAGAGCGAGATGCAGGAATGGGGAGAGACGCGCATGCCCGAGGACGTTAACTACGAGCAGGAACAGCAAATATTGCAGACGGATGTTCGCGGCAATATGGCCATATCTGTAGTGCGGGAATCGGGGCGCTGGCGTTCGGATACCGGTCAGATATACTCTCGATGGGACGATTGTCAAAACGTGTGGTTCACGGGCCGTATCAAGGGCGAGTGGAAAATTGTGGCCGCCTTCTTCCCCGAGATAACACCCTCGAAATAGGGACCTGTACAAGCCCACCAGAAGCGAAAATTATGCAACAACGCCCAATAACGTGCAAAAACAAACCCATCGTCAGTCATTGAGATTGACCGGATATTTTTTGTCGAAAACAGGTATCTACCTAAACACCGAAGGAGAAGAAGAGATGGCAGCTATCCATCACATCCGGTTATCAGTCTCCGATCTAGATACTTCGACGAGATTCTACTCGCCCTTGCTAGAAGGGCTTGGATTCCGAGGATTGCCCTCGCGCCTGACAGAGCAGGGTGAGATCGACAGATTGCGATTTGAGAAGGACGGGACGGTCCTGCTGATCGGCCGCACTATAGAAGCAGGCCGACACGAGAGGGAAAAGCCTGGGCTGCACCATCTCGCCTTTTCCGTGGACTCACGAGCAGAAGTTGAACGGATCTACGATGAGGTGATCAAAAATCTAGAGTATGTGAATGTCGAAGACCCGCCAATCGACTGTCCAGAGTACGGCGAGGGATATTACGCGACGTTCTTCTTCGACCCCGATGGTATCAAGCTTGAAGTAACTTTTACCCCGGAATAAATCAGAACGGAAGGCGCTGGTATGATTCGCGATGTGTTGGATGATCTTTTTCCAAAAAGTTCCTTGATGAGCACCTCTAAAATTTGAGATGAAAGGACACCTTGGGGACGCCCACTTCTAATCACAACCGAGAGGCATAGTCTCCAAAAATTAAGGCCCCTGTAGATGGAAATTAGGATTGCTGAAGTAGATGCAGATTTAGAAATAGTTGGTAGTTTGTTGATCCAGCTCAGAACTAGCTATGATCTACGCACTATAATCTCTCAGATTAAGGCTCAGCAAAAGAGAGGTTACACCGTTGCTTATATCAAGGATGATGGTCAGGCGATTTGTGCAGCGGGGTTTGTAATTGAGACCCGATTGGCTTGGGGAAAACACATGTACATTGAAGATCTGATCACAAATGAACACCGACGTTCTTCGGGCCTAGGCAAAGTCATGCTAGATTGGCTTAAATCCTATGCACAAAAAAATGACTGTGAGCAGATCCATTTGGATTCAAGCGTTCAGAATTTTTCTGCACATAGGTTCTATTTGCGCGAGGGATTTAATATCGCAAGTCATCATTTTTCGATTGTGAATGGGAATAGGCAAATCTATACAAGCCCACCAGAAGCAAAAAGTTAGATCATCTCGCTCCGAGACACGACTACTGACGATACCCGTTACGCCAACGCCTCGCTCAATTCCTGCGGGCCTTACATCACAACAGCCTTATCACCCCGCTTTGGCCATCAATTTCGATTAACTGTCCGGTTCTAATCTTCTTGGTCCCGATCAGGGTTCCCACCACCGCCGGCAAGCCATATTCCCGGGCGACGACCGCCCCATGACACAACGCCCCGCCTCTGTCGCTCACTAATCCCGCCCCAACGGCAAAAAGCGGCGTCCAATGGGGATCGGTCGTACCACAAACCAATATTTCCCCCGGCTGTAATTGCAATGCCTTGTCCAGATTCACGGCCACGCGCGCACGCCCCCTGACAATCCCCGGCGAAGCCCCGACTCCACGCACTTCTCCCTTTGGTGCCTCAAGTGGGGTCGAGGGACCCCAAAACAAGTAATCATCCTCTCCGACCATCGGCTCCTCGCAAGCACCGAGGAATTCTGGCGGCGATAGTTTCAACCGTCGATCAAATTCTCGTTGGCGTTCGACGACCCGCGCGCGCAACGGCTGACGCACGCCGAATCCCCAGAGGATAATTTCGTTCAGTTCTAGGTATTTGATCTCGCTCCGCTTCTTCTTGAGGATACCGCCTTTGATCATTCGGCGGCCCAGTTCATCGAACAGCGGAAATATGTAATGCGCGGCGATCCCATCGACCCAGTAGTTGTGGTCTTCAGTCAGCGGATAATTGGCCAGAGCCACCTGCAAAAGCTCCTCGAAAACCTTGCGTTCCTGCTTTTTCAGCAGCGAACGCACATGCTCGGTAAATTGCTCCCGCTCTGCCGCTAATTGGTGCAATTTTACGTATGGATCTTCCACGCCCTGCTCGGCGTATTTGAGGACCAAGGAGGCGAGAAATTCCGGTGTATCTTTCCAATAAGTCTCTAAGTACTGATCGAAAATCTCTTTGAAGGACCCCTCAAGCCCGTCCCATCTGCCTTGCTTCTTACGCGACTGTAAAGCGGCTCTCAGAAGCTCTTCGTTGGCGGGAGTAAGGTGCTGTTGCAACTGCCACAAAAGATGCCCCTTCTCAACGCTCAAATTTGACTGCCCCTGCACCAATCGGCAGGGTTCGCTTTCCGCAGCGTCGGGAAACCGTTTGCGATACCACTCCACCAAGCGCCCAACCGCCTCGACCGCCGTCCCGCCTAGATGCGCGTGCATTCTCGCACATTCGCAATACCAAGGCAGTGCCTCGACCAGCACGCTGGCCAACTCGTCGTTGGACAGCGCCGATAGATTCAAGCTGCGGAAATAAACCCGCTTCCGCTTGAGCCCAGGCAACCATTCACTTTTCCAAAGTTCCGGTATCTCGCGCTCCGTTTTTTTGCGAGCTTCCTCTTGTTCCTTGCGGTTGCCGACCTTGAAGGGTTTTTCCGCCTCGTATGCGTAGCCGTTCACATAGATCCGCATAGGCAACGTGCCGCTGCCCGTCTCCCGCCGCGCTTTCGCCCAACCCTGCATCCAATACCATTCAAACGACTGATCGAGCGGCGCTTCCAGACTTCCCCTGCGCCAAGTCAATTCAGCATCTTTGGGATCGTCCCATTCCACCGACCAATCTCGTCCATCTTGCACGAGGGTCGTCACCGGACGGCACTGGAGCAAATACAGCTTTCCATCCTTAAAAGCGCATTCCAAGTCAACGGGCCACCCCATCCGGGCCTCCAGATTGACCGCGCTGCTGCAGATCTCGCCGACTTGTTCGTCGGTTAAAGTTGACCGCGACTGGTTATCTGCTGGTACGTCTATTTCGATCACGCCAGTGGACCCGGCAGCGCACATCTGCTCTTTCTTGGCCACGCTCCGCGTCTTGATTCGCAATTCCCGTTTGTCCACGGTGTACGTATCGGGAACCAAACTGCCATCGACTAGCCCTTCTCCCAACCCCCAATATGCGTTGATGACGATCTCGCTTGCGTCATTGGTAACCGGATTAGCGGTAAACGCGACCGCTGAAGAATCCGCAGCGATGAACTCCTGCACGAGAATGGCCAGATTCACCTCGTCCGCACTGGCCCCTGAACGCTTGCGGTAGGCGGCGGCATGGGGCCGGTAAGCCGCCTCCACGCATTCGACTATCGCCGCAGCCACGGCATCCACGCCCACGACATTCAACAGGGTCTGATATTGGCCAGCAAACGAATTAACCGCACCATCCTCCGCCACAGCCGAAGATCGGATCGCCACCGCCAGCTCGGGAGTTCCGCAACGAACACCCAGTTCCGCGTACGCGGTTTCGATCTCAGCATAAAGGTCGGGAGGCAAAGATGCTTCACCATTCCGCACCGGCACCACTCTCGTCGTAGCATCGGTGGTGATACAAAAACCAAGCGGCACTTGTCCGCCGCTATGTAGCTGGTTGAGGTTAGCCGCTTTACCGCCTACTAGTTCTCTCTTGCCACTTGCAGGGTCGTCTAACCAAATAACATTCAAAGCCATATTATTCCTATTATTCCAGGCGTTACGCACCCGGGTAGGGGGCGGTTTCAAACCGCCCCCTACGGTTCGGTCGGCGTCGATTCCATCACAACGCACGCCGGGCCGCAAGATCATCCCACCAAAACCCGCACATCCCCCCGCCGCGCCGTCAGTCCCTCGGCGTCGAAGTAACCTAAAAGCGCCATCGCGCATTTGCGATTGCTGCCAATCAGCGTGCGGAATTCGGCTACTGTAATCTCGCCGTCGCGCTTGAGAGAATCGCTCAGCAGCGTCCGCGCGCGGGTGAGAGCCTCGCAATGAATCAGCAAGCCCCCCTCCAACGCGACCACCGTCCCCAGTGCTTGCAGCGCTTGGACCACGTCCGTTACCTGCGGCAGTGGGACATCGAGAGTTTGAGCTAGCTCAGCCATCGTCGGCAAGTTGGCAAAATCCGTAGTGTTGAGCCGCGCCTCCACAGCCACCCTTAGCACCTCTTGCTCCGGGGTGAAGCGAATGCTGTGCGACGCGGCCCGCACCACAGCCCCATCCAGCGCGATCCGTCCCGATTCCTCCAAGTAGCGCAACACGCAGTCGAACAATTCGGGCTGGATGTAGCGCGCGCTCAAATTGCGCAGCTCCTCGCGCGGCAATCCCAACTTGAGCGGCTGGGCGCGGTGAAAACTCGCCAGCGCGGCCTCGATCTGCGCGCCCCAGTGCTCGCACACGTCCAAATGCAAAACGTGCGGTTGCCCTTCTGACACCACGCGCACGGCACGGCCATCCGCTACTAGCGCATCCGTCAAACCCTCCAACCGCTCCTCGCCAATGCCCATCTCGCCGGCCAACACCTGCTGGCTCTTGAGCCGATCGTCCGCATAGCGGAGCCAGCACTCTACTACTTCAGGCAAATCGGCACTGGCCAACGCCTGCAAATGCGCGAGCAACGCTGGCTCAAAGCGCCGGTGCTTAGCCGGGTGCGGGTTGAGCACGCGACCACCGCCAATGGTCAGCGCTGGCGAGTACCGGCGCAGCACAAAGCGATCACCCCACGCGGCAACTACGGGAGCCTCCAAGCGGAGCTGTGCCATACTCTCCTGCCCAGGCATCAAGGGCTTGCCACCGGGAAGTACAATCCGTGCCATAATCTCCCGCGTGCCCAAGTGCAGGCGCACGCGAGTGCGCGACGCCATGGTCATAGGGCTTGACGCGAGGAGTTGCACCTCGGCATCCAGCATCTGCGTAGGGCGGAAAAATCCAGACGCGACCAGCGAGTGCCCGCGCTCGATTTGGCCCTGCGCCACGCCAGCCAAATTGATCGCGGCTCGGTCGCCGGCCCGCACCTCTTGTACCGTCTCTCCGTGCTGTTGCAAGCGGCGCACGCGCGCCGACCGACCTTCGGGCGCAATCTCCACCCGGTCGCCCTCGGCCAAGGCCCCAGCCTGCACCGTGCCCGTACAGACGAGGCCAAAGCCCTTGACCCCAAAGGCCCGATCTACGGGCAGGCGGAACGGCGCGTCCGTGCGCTTGGCCGCAGTGTCCTCAACCATGGCCAACAGCCGCTGCCGCAGCGGGTCAATGCCCGCGCCGCTGAGCGCAGAGACGCGAAAGATCTCGGCCTGCGCCAAAAAACTTCCGCGCACAAACTCCCGCACCTCTTCCTCCACCAAGTCCAACCACTCCTCTTCCACCAAATCGGCCTTGTTGATCACCACCACCCCGCGCTCGACCCCCAAAAGCCGCAACACGTCGAGATGCTCCCGCGACTGCGGCATCACGCCGTCGTCCGCGGCAATGACCAGCATGGCCACGTCAATGGTGCTGACGCCGGCCACCATGGTCTTGACGAAGCGCTCGTGCCCGGGCACGTCGATGATCGTAGCCTGATCGCCCAAAAAGGCAAAGCCGAGTTCAATGGTAATCCCCCGCGCCCGCTCTTCCGGGGCTTGGTCGGTATCCATGCCGGTCAGCGCCTTGACCAACAGAGTCTTGCCGTGGTCAATGTGCCCAGCCGTGCCAATAACAGTGTGCGCCATCTGCTCAATGTCCTATGTTGACGTGCTCTTCCTGGCCTATATTATGTTCAATTCCACGCCCACAACAAGGAACTTCTTCATGTACCTCAAGCACCTGCGTCCCTACCAACTCACCGATGCAGTGGCCCAGGGACATCCCCTGCTCGTACCGGCCGGCTGCATCGAGACCCACGGCCCGCACATGGCCATCGGCCACGACACCCTCATCGTCGAGGAGATCTGCGACCGCGTGATTGCACGCACCCCTTGCGTCATTGCCCCGTCTTTTGATTACGGCCCCACCGGCTATGCCCTCGGCGGCCCAGCCGACGGGACCATCGACCCGGACTACGACGCCTTTGGCGGCTTGGCCAAGAGCATCCTGCGCAACTTTATCGAAATGGGCTTCCGCAAGACCTACGTCATTATCATGCACCAAGGCATGGGCGGCCCCCTCGCCTTGGCCTTCAGCAAGGCCGCGGCCGAATTGGCGGTTGAGAAGGTGCTCGCCGAGGGACACCCACGCGGCTGGTGGGGCGACCGCGACGCGCTGGCCCGGGTTGGCTCTTGGGGCGGGCACATCGAAGTGCAGCCCATGATCCTCCCGGAATCGAGTCCTCCGGCCGGGGGCGATCACGCCGGATACAACGAAACCTCCTTCCTGCTCGCCGCGCGCCCCGAATTCGTGGAGCAAGACCGCCTCGGCGACGACCCGCCTTGGTACTGCCAGCAAGACGAAACCAAAAACAGCTACACGGCCAACGCCGAGCACGGCCAAGCCATGATCGCGGCCGTCGTCGATGCGTGGGTCGCCAAAATCGACCGGGAGCGTTAAAAATGACCCAAGCACTGACTGTCCATCCCGACCGCCTCAAAGGCCGCCACATCCAGCGCGCCGCCGAGGTGCTCCGCCAAGGCGGCGTCATCGTCTATCCCACCGATACGATCTACGGCCTCGGCTGCGACATCACCAACAAACAGGCGATTGAGCGCGTGCAGCGCATCAAGGGCCGCGACCACAAGAAGCCCATGTCCTTTGTCTGCGCCGACCTGACCCACATCAGCGACTACGCCCGCGTCTCCAACTACGCCCACCGCATCCTCAAGCAGTGTCTGCCGGGGGCGTACACCTTCGTGTTGCCAGCCACCCGCCAAACGCCGCGCATCCTGCAAACCAAACAGAAGACCGTCGGCCTACGGATCCCCGATCACCCAGTGCCGCTGGCCTTGGTCCGCGCCCTCGGCCAACCCATCCTGAGCACGAGCGCCAACTACGCCGATCAAGAGGTGATAACCGAACCGTGGGCTTTGGAGGAAGAATTGGGGTCGCAAGTGGATTTGATCTTGGAGTGCGGGCCGCTGCCCGTGGAGGCTTCGAGCGTGGTGTCGCTGGTGGGGGATCAAGCCGAGATAATCCGCGAGGGCAAAGGGGATTTAAGCTTGTTTGTCGAGGAAGATTAGCGGATGCCGCACCGGCTCTGTGGCGCGGCCTTGTGCTGTCTGCTCGCCTTCGGCGCAGCTAAGGCCCAATCGCCGTTTATTCCCTACGCCGAGCGCGCCGAACTCGCCCTCGCCGCCTTTGGCGGATTGGACCTAGGCCTCTACGGCTACGCCAATCCCGCGCTACTCAGCTATGTCGAGGGCTTGGAGCAGGGGGTCGCTTGGTCAGACAGCAGTTCCACTCACTCGTGGGGACTTTTTACGGCCGCGCCCGGTTTGGGGTTTGGGATGGTAAACGGCCGCCGCAACCGCGAGTACCGAGCCGGACTCAGCACTGGCAACCGCAACTTCAGCCTCGGGGTGAGCATGGGGTGGGGCAGCGTGCGGCACCTCGTCCTCGGGGGAATTTGGCGGCCCGGTCCGCGTCTCTCAGTAGGAGGCACCTTCACTTCGACCTTTGCAAACGAGGGCCGCGAAGGAGCCGTCGATCTCGCTCTGCGTCCCTGGGGCGACGAGCGGCTCACCTTGTACGCGGATTACGCGCGCACCGACGAAACGGAGTTCTGGAGCACCGGAGCTGTAGTCGAGCTAGTGCCGGGGCTGGCGTTGACGGGACGCTTGTTCGAGGATCGCGCCCTGAGCGTTGGCTTGCGCATCGGGCTAGGTGCCGCTGATTTCCAAGCGCAGGCGCAGAGCCGCACCTTCCAGACGTATGCGGCGCGCCTCGGGGCGCAGCGCGGAAACCTGTTCCGACCGCGGGCGCGCTACCTTTCCGTGGAGTTGTCTGGGCCGGTGCAACACCGCCGCTATGCTTTCTTCGACGACTCGCAGAGTCTGCTCAATCTCATCGCCTTATTGGAGCGCGCACGCCGTGACCCAGCGATCAAGGGCCTCGCCATCAATGCTTCGGGTCTGCGGATCAGCCCGGCACTCGGCTGGGAACTGCGGGAAAAGCTGCGCCAAATTCGCGCTGGAGGGAAGCGGGTCGTGGTGTACATCGACCGCGTGGACATCTCCGGCTATCACTGGGTCTCGGTGGCTGATCACTTGGTACTTGACCCGGCCGGAGCAATCGGCTTGCAGGGCTATGTGGCGGGGCACACGTACTTCAAGGGCGCGCTGGACAAGCTCGGAATCGGCTTTGACGAGTGGCGACTTTTCCCCTACAAATCCGCGACTGAAGTGTACGTCCGTCGTGACATGTCCGAGGAGGAGCACGAGCAACTAACAACCCTACTCGACGACTGGTACGCCCTCGCCCGCAGCGACATCAGCGCCGATCGCAAGTTGGCACCCGAGCAATTCGACCGCCTCGTGGAAGACGCCGCGTTCTTCCTCCCGCAAGAGGCCCTCGACGCCGGTTTAGTGGACCGCCTCGGCCGCTGGAGCAAAATTGACCCCATAGTCGAAGACCACCCCGTCGTTGCAGCCCATTCGTACACCCGGCCAGCCGACCGGCGCTGGGGACAGCGCAAGCGCATTGCCATCGTCTATGCACTCGGCGTCTGCGCCATGGATACTGGCATGGGGGCGCGTCGGCTCGTCGGCGAGATCGCCTCAGCCTGTGCGGCAGCCGACGCCGTGGTCCTGCGCGTTGATTCTCCGGGCGGCGATGTCCTGCCCTCGGCTCTGGTGGCCGACGCCGTGTTAAAATGCCGCGAGAGCAAGCCCGTCATCGTCTCGCAGGGCTACCTCGCGGCTTCGGGCGGCTACATGATCTCCCTGCCCGGCGATGCAATCGTCACCGCGCCCAACACCGTCACCGGCTCGATTGGGGTCATTGCTGGCTGGGCGTACAACAAAGGACTCAAGGAAAAGCTCGGCCTGAGCACGAGCCGCGTGCAGGTGGGCCGCCATGCGGACTTGCCCTTTGGCATGACCCTGCCCCTACTCGGCCTGCGCTTGCCAGACCGCACTTTCACTGAAGACGAAAGCGAGCGCATGGAACACACTATCCGCTCGCTGTACGAGGACTTCGTCGCCAACGTGGCCAGCAGCCGCCACATCGCGCCGGACTCGGTCGAAGTCGTGGCCCAAGGCCGCGTCTGGAGCGGCCAGCGCGCCGTCCAGCTCGGCCTCGCCGACCGGATCGGCGGTCTCGAAGTGGCCATCGCGCTAGCCAAAGAAAAGATCGGGCTGTCAGCCGACGAGACCGTCGAACTGCTGGAGCGGCCCCGGCCCAAGCTCTTTTCGTCCGCTCTTTTTCGCCCACGGCTGTTGGGTCTCGCCGCGCAGCCCACCCCCGAACTCGACTACCTGCAATTTCGCCTCCAGCACAATGGCTTGCCCTTGTTGCTGGTTCCCGCCAATCATGTACCGAGCCCTGTGGGGCTATACGGAGAGAAAACCTATGAGTGAAGAAGCCCGCGCACTGTATGCGGATATGGGGGCGACGCCCGTGATCAACGCCCTCGGCCCGCGCACCCTCTTAGGGGGATCGTCTCCCCACCCAGATATCATCGCCGCCATGGAACTGGCCGGCCGCTACTACGTTGACATGGACGCCTTCTTGGCGAGCACGGGGCGGATCGTCGCCGACCTGCTCGGGGCCGAAGCCGCGCTGATTACCCCTGGCTGCGCAGCCGCGTTGGTCCTCGGCACGGCCGCCTGCATCACCGGCTCAGACCCGGAGAAAATGGCTCGCTTACCCGATACGACCGGCATGCCCAACCAAGTAGTCATCCAAAAGGCCCAGCGCTACAAATACGACCGCATGGTGCGCCTGCCCGGCGTCACCCTCGTGGAGGCGGGCACAGAGCAAGGCACCACGGCCGACGAACTCGCCGCGGCCATCGGCCCCCAAACCGCCGCCCTGCTCTACCCCGCCATCGACAACGAAGCCGCCCTCGTCCCGCTGGATGCGGCCATTGACATCGCCCACGCCCGCGACGTTCCGGTCTTCGTGGATGCAGCCTTCCGCGTCTATCCCCTAGACGGTTTGACCCAATACATCGCAGCCGGGGCCGACCTAGTCGGCTATGGTGCCAAGTACGTGGGCGCGCCCAACTCTTCGGGCATTCTCTGCGGCCGCGCCGACTTAATCGCCGCGGCCCATTTGCACAGCTTCGCCTGCTTTGAAACCCGCGACCTAGAAGGGGTGGGCCGCCCGCTCAAGATCGACCGCCAAGAGGTCGTCGGCGTGGTCTTAGCCCTGCGCCGCTGGCTGGCCATGGACCACGACGCCCGCAATCAAAGCGACACCCGCCGCGCCGAGACCGTGCGTCGGCACTTAGGCGAACTACCCCACGTGCAAAGCTCCGTCAATGGCGCGTCCCTGACCCTGACCTTGGACGAACAAGCACTCGGCCGCACCGCCACTGAGATCGAGGTCGCTTTGCGCAACGGCAATCCCTCGGTCTGGCTCTCAGCGGCCCCAGGCCAGCTCCACTTGTCCATGCCCACGGTGTCCGACGGCGACGAGGAACTCTTGGCAGCGCGAGTTAGGGAAGTGCTAAGGCTTGGAGGGTAGGTGTCTCATTGCCAGAAAGGCTCTCCCTCCTTGAGTTCAGCGCGCAGTACCTCGGGCACCAACTCGATACCCAAGCCCGGCCCGTCGGGCACCGCCATCTTGCCGTCGACTAGATCGTAACCGTCGAGTCCACCCATATCGGCGATATACTGGCGGTTGTAGAGCCGCGTCTCGCTCATGCTGAAGTTCCGTACGCATGCACCGAAATGCACATTGGCCATGTTGTGCACGAGCGTGCCGCAGTTGTGCAGCGCCACCGGCAGGCCATAGTGGTCGGCGAACTCGGCGATCTTGCGGCCGCCACTGATGCCACCGCACCAGCACAGGTCGGGGTGCAACACGTCGATGCCGCCCTCGGCGATAAAGGGGAAGAACGCGCGGAACCCCTCGATTTTCTCCCCAGTGCAGATCCGCACACCCGATGCCGCCCTGAGTGCTTTGTAGCCGTCGGAGAAAAAGACCTGCAGCGGATCCTCCACCCAGAGGGGGCGCGCCTCTTCCACCGCCTCGCAAATACCGATCGCCGTCGGCACGTCCCACTCGTTGTGGCAGTGGACGATGAAGTCGAGATCCCACCCCAGAGCGTCGCGAAACGTCGCGAGACCGTCCCGGATGGTCTTTAAGTCGCTCTGCTTGAGCGATTGACTCGGCTCAGCCCCTGCGAACGGCCGGGAGAGCAGCGCGTTGTCGGGCAACGGAAAACCGCATTTCACCGTGCGGTAGCCGTGGGGATGGGCGCGGAATTTGGCCACCCAGTCGTCGATGGCGGGGCGATCGGTCCAACTGGGCGGTTTTCCGCCGTAATAAATCTCGACGCGCTCGCGAAAGCGGCCGGTCAGCATCTCGGAGACGGAGAGGTTGAGGATCTTTCCCGCCAGGTCCCACAGCGCGATATCGACGCCGCTGATCGTCGGCACATGTGCCTGATAGGTATGCTGCAGCCCCATCATCTGGTGATAGAGCTTGTCGATATTGAGCGGGTCGGCACCAATAAGCACGCGTTCGAGCCATTTCAGGTTCGCCCTACACGCCGGACCGGCGACCCCTGCTTCGCCGACCCCGAACAAACCGGAGTCCGTCTCCACGCGCACCAAGCTCTGGCCGGTGGAATTCCTCAGTTCCATGGCCTTGAGGCCGGTGATGCGCACGTGTCCGCGTTCGCGTTCTGCCCGTTCGTCGATAGTCGTCATCTTTACTCCCTCTCAGTTGTACAGCCCGATAAAGGTGGACCCGGCATGAAGCCGGGCGATATACTCCGTCAAATATAGCCGGCTAAATAAGCACATCCACTTGAGCGGCGGCTCACCAGATAGGCATTATCGGTTGCGCCTTCCGAGCAGATGACCACATCGCCGACCAAAATTCACATGGTAAACCAGTTCGACATGCCGCCAAAATAGTCGATGATCAGCCACATGCCCGCCGAGCCAAAAGCCCCTAACACCATGCCGAGAAAGAGTGGGCGCAGCAGGCGGTAGCCCCTAGCCCCGCCGTATTTCAAAATGACCGCTTTGAAAGCCCAGGCGATAAAGACCGAAAACCAAATCTGGCTGATCGGGTAGGTCAGACCGAGGACTAAGCCGATGGGATGGATCGGGAAGCCGACGAAACGCGCCTTGAGAAAGCTCAGCACGGCCATGACAGCGCTGCCGATGCCGGTGTAGATGAGGTGCCAGCCGTAGATTTCCTCCGGGTTGTTGATATTGTGCGCAATCCAGTTACCCGTCAGTCGGGTCAAGCCCCCAAAACCCCAACCCCCGAGATTGACGCCACCGTATTTATACGCCAACGTGGTAACCGCCCACACCGCGGAAATCAGCGTGACCACTATGGTCGCGGCGATCGCCCAAAACAGCCGCCGGGTCTCCAAACGCATAACCTCGGCAATCTTGAGGCCGGTCGCCGCTGAGGCCATGACGAAGGTGCGCAGATCGGCTGTCCAGGGGAAGTTCATGCCGAGCGCCGTCAGCCCGCTTGCTCCGAGCGCGGTCGGCCCGAGCGCCGTGACCATAAATACCGGCGGGGCCACTGGCGACACACCGTAGGCGAGGCCGGCTTGGGAGACAATGCGCGCCAAACCGATAAAAGTGGCCAGACAGAGCAGAAAATAAAAAAGTGCAATGCCGAACTGCAGGCCGGTTTGCGCCAGCCACCACACGGCGAAGATTGAGCCGAAGATAAACCCTAGCACGGCCGTGCGGTACGAGAGCATCTCGCTGCTATCGTCAATCGTCGGATCGCGCTTGAAGGCTTTGCGCAGCACATCGCCGATGTGTTGGCGCGCAGCCCACAGGATGGAAAAGACTAGGAAGAACATCGCGCCCTGCGCTAAGTGGGCGACGCTGGCCGAAGCAGGCATCGAGTAGGGCTGCGACGGGCCAATGCTCCAGCCGAACAGACGCTCGACCCCCGTGTGGACATAGGCGAGAAAGGCGAAGAACCACACGCCGAACGAGACATCGAGGCTCAACAGATACGAAAGCCCGATGACCTCGAAGCGCGGATAAAGGTTCAGACGCACGGATTCGCGCAGAAAGCGCAGCGGGGTATTCAATTGGATGAAGGGGAAGTAGTTAAAGTAGGAGTGCAGGCCATTGACGAGATTGATGAGAAACGGGATCAGAAAGCCGACCCAAGTCAGATAGTTGCGCAGCAACGACGGCAGCAGACGGCCCCGCTCCCCTTGAGCCAATTCGAGCGGCAGGATCGAGAGCGGGAAGAGCAGGCGCTCGTGTTCCATCCACTGCTTGCGCAGGATGACCAGCATGCAGAGCGTGACGAAATAAACGCTGAGTATGAAGAAACCCCAAGCCAACAACGGCTTGTGCCACAGCCCCCAGGGCACGGGCTCGCCGCGCGCCGCCCCCTCAAAGAGCTTCCAGGTCGCCGCGCGGTCTTGGGACACGAGCCAGGGTTTGATGTGCGGATGGATGATATTGGCCCAGTCGTTCTCCGGCGTGGCAAAGTAAAACAGCCCCCCTAAAAACGGGATCAAGTTCATAACGAAACCCCAAGAGGGAATCGCCGAAGCCACGATCATCATTATGTAAATGGTCGCCAACTCGCCGCTGTGCAGCCGCGAACCGGTGAGCAACTGTGCAAGGGGATTGAGCAGCAAAGTGAGCAGAAAGAACAGGAAGATGGCGGCACCAGTGGAATAGTCGGCAGCCATAGCTGAACCGCGCACCACCAGCGTGCCATAGGATTCCCCAAAGGAGATCGCAGTAGCGCAGAGCAGGCCGACAAAAACCGCCCGTTTGGAAACGCCGCGCTGTGGTTGAGCTTCTGTCACATTCGCCTTTGCCGGGATTTCGTCCGTCGCCCACGTCTTTCCGCAGCCGATCCCATAATCGAGACGCGACCGCCGTTCCGTGCTGTAAACTATAGGGCGTCAACGGCATTATCAAAGCCGCCAGTTTCACAGCGGTATTTCACGCGATAGTTGGCAAAGACTTGCCCCGGTCATCCCCGTCGCCTTAAATCCTACGATCAACCCAAGCCACGAGGAGCAACCATGTTCACCGAAGAAGGCATGGGGTCGAAGATGGCAGCAACCATCACCGCCTACTCTGTCGAGAGTCCATGAGCACAGCACAACAACAGGCCGAGGCCCTAGCGGCCGGGCTATACGCCCACCAAGTCGAGGGCATCGCCTTTTTGTTAGGTCGCCAGCGGGCGATCCTCGCCGACGACATGGGGCTAGGCAAGACGCGGCAGTCCGTGCTCGCCATGCGCCAAGCCCGACCCGAAGGGCCGTACCTAGTCGTCTGCCCGGCGGCAGTCAAAATTAACTGGGCGCGCGAGATCAAGTTGGTGCTGCCGACGGCCGAGATCGCCATCGTCGGCCCCGCACCCGCGCCTGAGCCCGGCTATACCGGCTGGGTCATCATCAACTACGACATCCTCGCCAAACACCCGCTGGCGGAGCACGCCTGGAGTGGCCTAGTCTTTGACGAGGCCCATTATCTCAAAAACTACCGCAGCCAGCGGCATCGCCTGTCGATGGACTTGGTCAAGGCCGTCGGCGACGAAGCGGTGATCCACCTTTTGACCGGCACGCCGTTGACGAGCCGGCCGCGCGACCTCTTCCCCTTGTTGCAGTTGGCGCGCCACGCGCTCGGGCGTTCCTTTGTCTCATTCGCCAAGCGCTATTGCGACGCGTACAAGGGCGAGTACGGCTGGGTCG
>JAPPEF010000170.1 GCA_028875335.1 Gemmatimonadota bacterium | reverse complement strand
TGGAAGAGTCGGGCGTCATCGACAAGACGGCCATGGTCTTTGGGCAGATGAACGAGCCGCCCGGTGCGCGCCAGCGCATCGCCCTCACCGGGCTGACCATTGCCGAACACTTCCGCGACGAGGCTGGCCAAGACGTGCTGTTCTTTGTCGATAATATCTTTCGCTTCATCCTCGCCGGTGCCGAGGTCTCGGCTCTCCTAGGCCGCATGCCCTCGGCCGTGGGGTATCAGCCGACGCTGGCCACCGAGATGGGTGCCCTGCAGGAGCGGATTACCACCACCAAAACCGGCTCGATCACGTCGGTGCAAGCCATTTACGTACCAGCCGACGACTATACAGACCCGGGCGTGGTCTCGGCCTTCGCCCACCTCGACGGTCGCATCGTGCTGGAGCGCTCCTTGGCCGATCAAGGGCTATACCCAGCGGTTGATCCCCTCGCCTCCTCGTCGCGCCTCCTCGATCCGCGTGCGGTCGGTGAAGAGCACTATCAGGTCGCCCAGCGCGTCCAAGAGGTCTTACAGCGCTACCGCGACCTGCGCGAGATCATCGCCATTTTAGGCATTGACGAACTGTCGGACGAGGACAAGCTGATTGTATCGAGAGCGCGAAAGATCCAGTTCTTCCTCACGCAGCCCATGCACGTGGCCGAGGCATTCACGGGCAAGCCGGGCGAGTACGTCAAGATCGAAGACACGATCCGCGGCTTCAAGGGGCTGGTCGATGGCGAGTACGACGATGTGCCCGAACTCGCCTTCTTCCTCGTCGGCAATATCGAACAGGCCCTCGAAGCGGCCAAAGACCTTTAGTCTATGCCTGCCTTCGCCTTAGAGGTTGTCACGCCAGAGCGGGTGGCCTACTCGGGTCAGGTAGCCAGCCTGCAAGCACCCGGTAGCGAGGGGGGGTTCGGCGTCCTCGCCGGACACATCCCGCTTTTGACTTCGTTGCAGATAGGGCGGTTGCGCTTTGTCGAGGAGGACGGCAGTGAGGTCCAAATGGCCATCAGCGGCGGTTTTGTCGAGGTCGGGCGCGAGCAGGTTGCGGTGCTGGCCGAGACGGCTGAACGCGTCGAGGAGATCGACGTAGCGCGGGCCGAGGCAGCGCGGCAGCGGGCCGAGGAACGGTTGGCGCGGGCGCGGGAGGAGCGGGTCGATGTAGCGCGGGCCGAGGCAGCACTGGCGCGGGCGATCAATCGCATTCGTATCGGTAGCTGATTTTTACAGGGAATACCTAGAAAGCAAAAGGCACTTGCGAACGCAATCGCAAGTGCCTTTTGCATGGGCCAATGGTAGGCCGACCGCAACCCTCTTAACTCCTCGGGTATTCGAGTAACTGAATCGATCAGCTAGAACTAGCTGACTGCGTCTATCCCCCCACGTCGCGCCCGTAGACCGTGCGAATCACGTCCTCGATGTCGGGCTCTTGGACGGACACGTCGCGCACTGGGTAGCGGGCCGACAGTTCCGAGATCAGCGCCGACGCAGATACCTGGCTCCTCGCAAAGCGGATGCGGACGATACTGTCTCGCCGTTCGATGATTTCTGCGTGGGCGTGGGCGAAGCCAGTTAGCGGCTCTCCGGTGCCGGGATCGCACTCGACGATCAGATAGCGGTGCGGGGTGATCGAGTCGATGAGCGCCGCCAGAGGCCCGTCTTCGATGATGCGTCCTTGGTTGATGATGATGAGCCGCTCGCAGAGTTCCTCCACGTCGTCCAGGTCGTGCGTGGTGAGTAGTACGGTGGTGCGCCGGCGCTGGTTGATGTCGCGGATGAAGGCCCGGATCGCCGCTTTCACCTCGATGTCCATGCCCATCGTAGGCTCGTCGAGGAACAGGATATCCGGCTCGTGCAGCATGGCACCGGCCAATTCCCCGCGCATGCGTTGCCCCAGAGACATCTGCCGCACCGGTGTGTCGAGGAGGTCCCCGATGCCGAGGACCTCGCAGAGTTCGGCCAAGCTCCGCTCGAAGTCGTCGTTGGCAATGCGGTAGATCCGTTTGAACAGCTCGTAGGACTCGCCTAGGCGAAGGTCCCAGTTTAGCTGGCTGCGCTGGCCGAACACGGCGCCAATGCGCTGGACGACCGCCCGCCGCTTCTCCTGGGGCGAGAGGCCGACGACGGAGACGCGCCCGGACGTGGGATAGAGGATGCCGGAGAGCATCTTGATCGTCGTCGATTTCCCTGCGCCGTTGGGGCCGATGAAGCCGACCAACTCGCCTGGCTCAATCGCAAAGCTCACGTCGCGCACCGCGTGTACTTCACGTCGGTCGGGCCGGAACAAGCCCTTCACCGCACCGGCTAGCCCCTTTTGCTTCCGGGTCACGCGGAAGGTCTTGCAAACCCTCTCTAACTCTATAT
>JAPPEF010000224.1 GCA_028875335.1 Gemmatimonadota bacterium | reverse complement strand
TCCCGCACTACCCGCCTGAGCCTTATACCCGGGAGCCGGTGATTGGACCCGACGGCGCTCTACGGGATTACTGATTAGAGCACCGTCGGGTCCAATCGGGCAACTAGCGCACGGTCAGTTCGGCGAGGTAGATGGCGGTGCTGCCTTCATGGCTTGAGTAATAAGACAGCAGTCCTCGTTCTTCACTCAGCGCCACAAACCCGGGATAAGAGCAGTCGCCACCGCTCGGCAGCTCCACTGCTTCGTGCAGCGCGTCTTCGTGCAGCCAGTAGAGCGAGGTCATCCGGGTGTCGTCTGCCTTGATTTTGCGCCCTCCCACGAGGTAGTGGTCACCCCATCGTGCCAGCAAGGGACCACCGACATTGCGGTCGAGGTATGCGGATGTCCAGACCGTCCAGGGAGGCGCTGACCGGCAGATGCGAGCCGGCACTTCGCCGCCGCCGCGAACCAGTGCTACCGCGGAATCATCTGCGTCGAACAGGAACGCGGTTTCATCGCCGAAATCCCCGACGAAGAGCGAGCGGAAAGACCACACCAAGCCGTCAGTACTTTCGAGCATTGCCGCCTCGATCGACTCGGGCTCCTGCTCGTCCGCTATGCCGGACGCGTACGCGCGCCGCCGCCGGGCGCACAAAAACGCGCGGTCGCCGTGCGCCGCCGCCCGCCAGACGTAATGGGCGTGCGTGCCCTCCATCTGCGTCGGGCCGCTCCACTCGGATCCGTCCGCGGTCCACGCAGCGTACCCGATAGCTTCGTTGAGGTTCAGGGGGAGGCCCACCTCCGGCAGCAGCCAGGTACCGGTGCAGACGAACAACGATCCCTTGAAGACGAGGAAATGGGGGTCGCGCGTGTCGCGGCCTGGGACGCAAAAGGTGAATGCCTCTGACCAACTGCGACCGTCGTCGCTCTCGAGTATGACGACGCTGCCAGAGCTCGCGACGCCGTGGCCGTCGGGAGAGCTCCGGAAGGTCAGGTAGAATCTGCCCGCGTAGGAGCAGAGATCCGTGAAGGCGTTGTGGTTGGCATCCTTGCGAATGGTTGTCAAGGTTTCGATCTGAATGGCCGGCAAATGAGACATTGTGGTTGTGCCTTTTTCGGGAGCGATTGTAGATTTCTTTCGCAGGGCGCAAAAAAAGCTCGATACTCGTCCCGAGACAAGTACCCTATCGGCCCTCTTGGAGAACCGATCGATGCTATAGAGAATGCAGAAATATATGACCAACTACAAAACAGATCCTAAATACGTCCTCCCAAGTCCAGAGTGGTTCTACCGGCAATTTGGCATCCAATGGGACGGACAGTATACCACTTTGGGTAGCAACACTGCTCAGGTGGTGAAAATCCAGCGGGTGGATCCGGATGAGACGCTCGTAATTCGGATTTCAGACCCTAGTAGGATTTCTCAAGATCGAATTTCACAGATCCATAGATTTCAGACCTATTTAAAGACTCGAGGAGTATTCACAGTCCTCCCATACGAAACTCCACAAGGTGAAACTTTCTCAACTACGGAGTCGGGGTTTACTATCGAGGTTTATCCCTTCATCCAAGGAAAATCACCTCAGAGGGGCGATTTCGAAGATGTCCGTCTCGTCGCCCGTGCTATTGCCAGACTGCACCATGCTGGGGTGGACTATCTGGACCTACCGGGCGAAGAAAGCCTCTTTCAGAATCATGTTGCTCTTGAACAATTGCGCGAGGATGTCCGTAGGGCGAAGGAACTGTCCAAGGGGAAGGTATTCTACAACTTGTATATGGAATACACGAAGGAAGCAGAGCGCTGGATAGCAGCAATTCAAGCTCTGCGCACCGGGTTGATCGAAACTTCCTTGCACTTGGACACTGGTCCACAGAACATGATCACCGACTCGGACGGTCAGCTCTGGTTCATTGACTGCAACCATATGCTCCGGGGCCGTCGAGTGTTTGAGGTGTGCGTGTCGATTTACTACATGGATCGTAGTTCAGAGGCACCTCTGAAGGCACCTCATCGGTATCAAGGACCCGATCCCCAATTCGAAACAGTTTTCCTCGACGAATACAAGGAGTTCTGTGAGCCTCCATGGACATCGGAGGAAAATCAGGCACTCAACATTGAGCGAATGCTAATGTTGATTCACGGAGCCACCTACTGGACATCGAGGTGGGATGAGAACACGGTCAGAGAAGAGCTAATCCGTTTTGGCGATTACCGACAGGCTCTCAGGGCCAACATCTGATTGCGGAACACCGCGAGCCCGATAGCGCCGTCCGGCCCGGTTCCACACTCTTGGCCCCGACGGACAGCGCCGTGCTGGGACAATTGGAGATGTATGATCAGGCTGACTCAAATAACCTCAGAGCAGTTGGAGTGGTACAAAGAAAAA
>JAPPEF010000223.1 GCA_028875335.1 Gemmatimonadota bacterium | reverse complement strand
AATCAAAGGAGGACATTTTGGTCATTCGCAATTGGCGCAACGTCACGCCCGTCGTCGGGCACGAATCCAAACTGATCTGGTCGATCTTTCGCGCTCAGAGCGCCGAGGGGCGAGAAGAGAACGAAGCAGTGCTCCTAGGATTTTCTGGACTGACGCTGCATCGCCTGCAAGGGGGACTGGACGGCGATTACCACGAGCACGAGGCCACCGAGCAAGTGTACTACTTCCTCAGCGGCCAAGGGCAGATGAAGATCGACGGGGAGATATACGATGTGCGCGAAGGCGACGCGGTACACATTCCGCCAAAGGTCAAGCACCAGCTTTCCAACCCTGGGGACGATTGGGTCGAGCACTTGATCATCAGCGCCCAAGTCGCAGAGTAGACGTTGCCTCCAACTCCCCTGCTCATGGACGTCGATACAGGCGTTGACGACGCCCTCGCCCTGCTTTTGGCCCTGTCCTCGCCCGAGGTCGAGCTGGTAGGCGTCTCTACGGTAGCCGGCAATGTGCCACTGCAGCGGACGACCGACAACACACTGCGCCTGTTGCAATGGGCGGGCCGGGACGACGTTCCAGTGTACGCCGGCGCAGAGCGGCCCTTGGTGCGGGATGCAGTCGCCGCAGACGACGTACACGGCGCGACCGGTCTAGGCGCGGCCCAGTTGCCCGAGGCGCGCACCTCGCCAGCGGGAGACGGAGTAGAATTTCTGCTGAACACCTTGCAGGCGCGGCCCGGAGAGGTGACTCTCGTCGCCACCGGACCGTTGACCAACTTGGCGCGAGCCGAAGCGCAGGTGCCAGGCGTACTGCGACAGGCACGTCAAGTGGTGATCATGGGAGGGGCCGTTGGCGTGCCGGGCAATATCACGCCAACGGCTGAGTTCAATTTCTACGCCGACCCGCACGCCGCGCGCCAAGTTCTAGCGTCCGGGGCCGAATTGATATTGGTGGGGCTGGACGTCACCGACCAAGTCTGGCTGAAGCAGGCTGACCTACAAGCTTGCACAGGTCCGTACGCGGCGTTTTGCCAAGCTGCGTGTGAGCCAGTAATCGCCTTTGAGTCCGCACACTACGGATTTGCCGGCCTGCACGTGCACGATCCCGTGGCCTTGGGCGCGGCCCTGTGGCCGCAACTCTTTCACATGCAGCAACTGTGGGTAGATGTGGAGACCACCGGCGAGTTGACCGCCGGTCAGGTAGTAGTTGACCAGCGCGCCTTGGCGAGCGACCAAGAGCGACTGGGGCGGCCCGTAGCGTGTGCGATGGACGTGGAACAGGCGCGCTTTCTCGAACTATTCACCGAGCGGGTATTGACGCCTTAGCTTGGCTTCATCCAAATGTATGGCGGCGAGGACTCTGAGCTATGAATCTCGCCGGTCGCAGCCCAGTGCGGATAGAAGCGCCCGCCTTCGGCAAACACGTTATGGCGGCGCGTGCGGGCAAGACCGATATTGTGCTTTGGCTCTAACATAACGTGAGTCCGGGATGAGCAGAGGGCAAAAGCTTGACAGGCCAGTTTTTCGGGATCAAACTGAGTGCGCTTTGATCTCTAGTTGATCCCAAACTCAAAATTGACATTTTTGATTGACAACAAAGAATGGCCGTATTATGTGTTGCAAACGTATCCATTACGTCTGCTACTAAGCAGATGCACGCTTCAATTAGAAGGCCGCTTAACCCGAACTCACGTTAACATATCCCTTTAACCTTGTATTTAGGAGAAAATGCTGTGGGGCATCTCAGATGGATCACGTGTTGGATGTTTTTTGCTGTCGCTTGGCCATTAGCGGCCGAGCAGTCGCTGTTGGAAGGGCAGGTGCGGCTGCGCTCGGGCGAACCGGTGGCGAATGCCTTGGTGGCGTTGTTCGATGTCGCCGACCTGCGGCCGGGTGTCATAGCATACGCGACGACCGATGCGGCCGGGTATTTCGCCTTGCCGATCTCGGCGCGACCGGGTAGTGTCCTGCCGCAGCAATTCACTTTAGGACAGAACTATCCCAATCCGTTTAATCCTACTACTGTCATTCCGTATCAACTGGCGTCGGCTGCTCACGTGCGGTTGGAAGTTTTCAACATATTGGGGCAACGGCTGGCAACGTTGGTGGATGGGATGCAGCCAGCAGGTTCGCACACGGCGTGGTGGGATGCGACGGATGCGGCTGGGCAGGCGGTAGGTGCCGGGGTCTACATCTATCGGTTGAGCAGCGAGGGGCGGGTGCAATCGCGGCGAATGGTGTTGGTGGATGGGCAGGCGGGTGTGGCGAGTGTAGGGGCTGTGCCGGAACGCCATCTATCGGTGGACGCAGAGGAAACGCCGGTCTATGGGTTGGCGGTAGCGGGAGCGGGGTTGGTCGCATACGTAGATGCGGAATTTCGAGTGGAGACGGGTGTGGGGCCGGTAGAGATTGTGGTAGAAGCGGCTGAAAGTGCGCCGCGCGGAAAGGTGACGGCAGACGAGATTTTGGGGGATGTGAACAACGACGGCCGCGTCGATCTGGCCGATGTGCTGCTGGTGATGATGCACACCCTTGATGCGTCTATCAACATTCCGAACATTCATCTCGGCGATATGAACAACGACGGTCGGGTCGAGCTTATCGACGCCTACCTGCTGGTTAATCACATTCTCGATCAGTCCGATTCGTCTGTGCCCGATCCGTCTGCCCCCATCAACCTCAGCAATCACTTCCGCGACGACTGGGATCCAGCTTGGTCGCCCGACGGCAACCGGATCGCCTTCGTTTCCCAGCGCGACGGCAATGCGGAGATTTATGTGATGGATACGGATGGTAGCAACCCGACCCGCCTCACCACCAACGGTGCCGACGACGAGTCTCCGGTTTGGTCTCCCAACGGCCTCCGCCTCGCCTTCGTCTCTGATCGCGACGGCGATAGGGAGATTTATGTGATGGATGCGGATGGCAACAACCTGACCCGCCTCACCACCAACAATAATGACTACGACGCCTGGTTTCCCGCTTGGTCTCCCGACAGCCGCCGCATCGCCTTTGTTATCGGCCACAACGGCATTGGGAACCTCTGGGTGGTAGATGTGAATGACCTGACGTATACCCCAATTGACGATAGGGACAACTGGTCTCCCGCTTGGTCTCCCGACGGTCGCCGCATCGCCTTCGTCGACGCTTGCGACATCGAGGCGAGGGATGCGGATAGCAACTACGGTGACCAGACCAAATTATTCGACAGCCGCTCCTGCAGAGAGCACTTCACTGAATCTCCAGTTTGGTCTCCCGATGGTCGCCGTATCGCCTTCCAGTTTCATGGTCCCGATCCCAATTTTGATATTTATGTGATAGATTGGAATGACCTCAACTTGACCCGCCTCACCGCCAACAATGCCGAAGACGAGTCTCCGGTTTGGTCTCCCAACGGCCTCCGCCTCGCCTTCGTCTCTGATCGCGACGGCAATGCGGAGATTTATGTGATGGATGCGGATGGCGAAAACCCGACCCGCCTCACCTTCCACGACGCCAGCGATGAGTCGCCGGTTTGGTCGCCCGACGGCAGCCGTATAGCCTTCGTTTCCTTCCGCGACGGCAATAGGGAAATCTATGTGATGGATGTTGACTGAGAAAACCGAACGCAGGCCGTACCCCGCTACGGCATCAGCCACCACAGCAACGGGCCGAGAAGCATTTCATAGCTTCGCGGCCCGTTGCATTGCCCTTCATCCGCGGCACGATCCCATCTTCATCACGAGGGTTCCTCAATGGCTGGGCTTTATGGTCGGCATACCTAAGTTTACTTGAAAACGACGGGTTTGCCCCAAATCGGGAGGTAGCCCCATGAGTGAGCCACTACCGCCGGAGCGGCCTTATCCGCTCTCTACCGCTGGGTGATACCGCTGCAGATCACGACGATCTTAGCGATTGCAGGGCTGGCATTTAAGACATTTAGCGGCTAGCATCTTTAACAAACTACAGGATTAGACTCCGTCTTGGCGGCCCCAAAAAAGCGGCAACGGACACCACTGTTCGAGGGGAGCTGCCGCAGCAGGCATGGACACCACGAGCGAGGGCGGCAAGGGACCGCAGAGCAGGCGCATAGCCGTGAAGGGGTCCATTCGCAGCGCGGGCGCGGCCTCGGTGCGAACGCACTGCGCGTCGTCACCCCGCACCTCCAGCGCAACCCGACCATATCCCGGAATCTCCACGACAACAGCGCCGTCCATCAGGGGCACCAGCGCGGCGCGCGTCTTGAGCAAGGCGTCGAGTGTCGTCGCCCAATCGAAAATCTGCCAATTGCCCGAACTCGACGCGCTCACACCTTCGCATAGCTGGGTCAGCTTGGGCAAGAGGCGGCTCCAAGGCGGCAGCTCAAAGCTAGTATTCCCGTAGCGCTGCACCCAAGCAGCAGCTATGTCCAGTTCCGGCTCGCCCTCATTGACAGCTAACAGTTCGGTGACGCACGTCCGGTCGGCTTGGGCCACGAGGTAGCCGATCATGCGGCCATCGCGCGAGCGAGCCACATAGGGCCGATGCCCCCAGCTCAGGAGCAGGTTGTAGAAACGATGCGGAGCGCGCACCCCGCGAAACGGCTGGGCATCGTGCAGACCAATCACGCCTTGCAGGTGCGTGCGATCCCCGCGCTCAAGCGGGAGAAAGCCAATCCCAAAATCAGCGGCCCCGAAGGCGTGGCGCACATTGGTTTGGCTCAGCGTAAGCCTGTAGTACACGCCGCACTTCTCGTAGCCAAAATAGCCGTAGCGCTGGCGCTGCCCCCCCAACCAAGACAGGTGAAAACCCTCTGCGGGCGCGGCTTGGACGCAGTGGGCCATGAGCTGCTGCATATAGCCCCGACCACGGGCGTGCGGATGGCAGGAAACGCCGCCGATGCCAGCCACCCGCAGAATCTCACCTCCCCATCGGTACGCAAGGGGAAACAGCCCGACGATGGCGCGGATGCGGCCGTTTTCGCGCAAGCCAAAGTTCCAACTCATCTCCTCTTCCCCGCGCCGGTACAGGGCCGGCAAAATGGCCTCAAAATCTCGGGGCGGCGCTTTGCCAAAGGCGAGGTTGAGGACGTCGAGGGTCTCTTCAAAATCCGCGGCGTGCAGCCGACTAATGGCAGTGGCCACGACGCCTAGGCAGTCGGCTGGAGGCGGTCGGCGAACTTCTGGCGGAACGCCTGCATCTTGAGATCGATGACTATCGCGCAGTAGGGCTGGTTGGGATTGAGCCGATAGTAGTTCTGGTGGTAATCCTCGGCCGGCCAAAAGGCGCTGACGGGCGCAATCTCGGTTACAATCGGATCGGCCCACAGGTCGCTCGCGTCCGTAGCGGCTCTGGAGGCGGCAGCCGTCGCTTGCTGCTCAGGGCTATGATAGAAAATCACCGAGCGGTACTGGGTGCCGCGGTCCGCACCCTGGCGATTGAGCGTGGTGGGGTCGTGCGTGCGCCAAAAGATGTAGAGCAAATCATCGAAGCTAATGATCTCGGGATCGAACTGTAGTTGGACGACCTCAGCGTGGTCGGTCTGGCCGCTGCAAACGGCCTCGTACGTAGGATGCTCCAACGCGCCGCCCATATAGCCGGAGACCGCGCTGGCAACGCCTCGCAGATCTTGGTACACAGCTTCGACGCACCAAAAGCAACCCGCGCCCAAAGTGGTAGTTTCCAAACTCATTTTGCGTCCTCCATCCACTGTTTGTATTGCCGCCATGTGCCGCCCTTCGGGTGCTCCTCTAGGGTGTGGTGGACCCGCTCGTGTGCCCGGTGATTGTCCTCGACGAGGCGACCGAGGCCGCGACCCTGGGCCCGGTGGACGAACCAGAAAACTAGCGCAAAGAAAATTAGGTACAACCCCTTGCCAAAGTATTCCATAGCATCCTCCAAACGACTTTAAGGTAGGAACCTCCGTGCTCCCCGGCAACGCGCACCGCTTGACCGACGCAGGCAGTCTCTTACCTTGAAACGCAGAAAGGAGACAACACATGTTGTACAGAGCATTTGGCCAAACGGGCTGGCAGGTCTCAGCCATCGGTTTGGGAACCTGGAACATCGGCAACCAATGGGGTCCCATCGACGAGGCTACCGCTTGGGACACCGTGCGCACGGCCTTTGACTGCGGCGTCAATCTCTTCGACGCGGCCGAGTCCTACGGCACCCCCAACGGGCTGTCTGAGGAGCGCTTGGGGCGCGCTTTGGCCGGCATCCGGTACCAAGTTTTTGTCGTCAGCAAAATCGGCAATTGGGGAGCGCGCACCGGGCAGGGCGTGCCCAAAACCACGGTCGATATGATCCGCCTGTGCGCCCACGCTTCCCTGCACCGGCTGCGCACGGACTGGCACGATGTCCTGCTGTGCCACGACGGCAACATCGCCGATCCGTCGATCTACTTGGATGCCTTTGCCGCGCTCGTCGAGGAAGGACGGCTGCGGGCCTTTGGCATTTCGACCGACAGCTTAGAAGTCCTCCAGCGCTTCAACGCCCGAGGCGACTGCTCGGTGGTGGAGATAGACTATTCGCTGGTCAACCTCCAGGCCGAAGCCGAGCTTTTGCCCTATTGCCAAGAGCACGGCATTGCCGTGCTGGTGCGAGGGCCACTGGCCAAGGGGCTTTTGTCTGGCCGCTACACCAAGGAGTCGGTTTTTACCGACGAAGTGCGGCAGCCCCTCAACACCGGCGAGCCACAGCGCGCCAAATTCGAGGCCCAGCTAGCCCAAGTCGAGCGCCTCGCCGAAATCGCCGCACCCGGAGAAGCCATGGTGGAAAAAGCCCTCCAGTACGTCATTTCCCATCCAGCCGCGCCAGTGGCCATCCCCGGTGCCAAGTCAGCGGCCCAAGCCCGCGCCAACGCCGCTGCCGGAGCGCAACTTTTGCCCGCCGATGAAATAGAAAAGTTGCAGAGAATATGAATTATCGACGCAAAAGTACGTATACTATCCTAAAGAGGAGCATCCCATGACCTTAGTAGGCAGCGGAGCATTCACCTATGAGGTGCAGCAGGATTGGTTCGAGTTGCCGGAGGGCTGGCGCTTTGGCTGGGTTCCAGCCGTGGCCTGCGATTCCGAAGATCGGGTCTATGTGTACAGCCGCAGCGAGCGTCCCATGGTCGTCTTCGACCGCGAGGGGCGCTTCGTCGCCTCGTGGGGCGAAGAGGTGCTGAAGGACGCGCACGGCATCTTTATCGACGAGCGCGACCAAATCTGGTGCATCGAACGCGAAACCCACTGCGTACGCCAGTTCACCCGCGACGGCGAGCTGCTGATGACCTTGGGCACGCCAGACCAAGAAGGCGCGGAGGGCGAGCCCTTCCGGCTGCCTACTGACTTGGCGCTTGACGCCGACGGCTATATCTACGTATCCGACGGCTATGGCAACACCTGCATCCACAAGTATTCACCCAACGGCGAATTCATCAAGACGTGGGGCCGTCCGGGTACCGGCCCAGGAGAGTTCGACCTGCCCCACTGCGTGCGCGTGGACCAGCGCGGACGGCTAATGGTGGCCGACCGCGCCAACAACCGCATCCAATTTTTCGATTTAGACGGCAACTACCTAGACGAATGGGGTGGTTTTCACCATCCCGATACGATCTTTCTCGACGGAGATACGGTCTATGTCGCGGAACTCGACCAGCGGGTGAGCATTCTTAACCTCGACGGCGAATGGCTCGCGCAGTGGGGATCGGGCGAGCGCATTGACGCACCGGGAGAATTTCTCGGCTGTCCCCACGGCATCTGGATGGATTCCCGCGGCGACCTGTACGTAGGTGAAGTGCAAACTGACCACCGCATTCAGAAGTTCGTACGGCAAACCTAAGGAGGTTGGTTATGAACAAACCTTTGTTGCACTTGGCAACTTTAGCGGTGTTGGGAGTCTCTGCCCTAGACGCAGCACCACGAGTAGGGGATCCGGCCCCCGATTTCGCCTTAGACCGGGTCGACGGCGGCCAAGCCGCCCTGAGCGACTTCGAGGGCCAAGTCGTGCTGATTTTCTTTTTGGGCTATAGCTGACCGGCCTGTCTCTCGCGTGCCGAGAGCTTCGAAGAAATCTGGCAAGAATTTGCCGACGAGCGCTTTGTCGCCCTAGGGGCGGATGTGTGGGACGGCACCGCTGAACAGGTGAACACCCGCTGGCGCTTAGGCAAGGGCGTGACCATGCCCCTCTTGCTGAACGCCAGCCAAATGGCGAGCGATTACGGGCAAACCTATCAGACTTTTGCCATCATCGACCACGAGGGTATCTTCCGCTTCAAAACCACTTTCTTGATAGCCATGGACGAACTCCGCGACGAGGTGGTGCTGGCGCTAGCGGATCTGCCGCCCATCGAGGAGGAAGTGGTGGAAACAGTCGAAACAGAGGAAACAGTCGAAACAGTCGAAACAGAGGAAACAGTCGAAACAGTCGAAACAGTCGAAACAGTCGAAATAGTCGAAATAGTCGAAATAGTCGAACCGGCCGACATCCAGAACATGTTCGGCAGCTTCGATACGGAAGCGGAGGAAGCGGAGGAAACGGAAAAAGTGGTGGAGACGGCAGTGGAGACATCTGATCAGGCGTCCGTTCCCCAAGCTTTCGCCCTAGAGCAGAACGCACCCAATCCGTTCAACAGCAACACGGTCATCCGCTTTGCGCTGCCGCAGCCGAGCCAAGTCGAGCTGACAATCTACAATCTGCTCGGCCAACCGGTGGCCGTACTCGTGCAGGGACCTAGCGCGGCCGGGACGTTTTCCGTGCGCTGGGACGGCCGCGACCAAGCGGGGCGAGCGGTAACTAGCGGAGTGTATCTCTACCAGTTGCGAGCCGGCGAGTACACACAAGTCCGCAAGCTGCTGCTGCTCCAGTGAGATCAGAAGAAGCGGTTGAGCAGCCGGACTTCGACGCCCTTAAACCCTAGTACCTCGTAGCAGATGCCGGCCGTGCAGGCTAGCCCCGAGCGGCGCTGGCCAGCGAAAACATTGAGGATGTGGCCCTCGCCAATGTCGGCACCGATGTTGAGGCCCCGCCACCAAGTGATGCCAGAGGGATCGGCCCCGGTTTCCAACTCGTCGGAGGTGCGCTGGACCTGCACGGCGGCGGAGAGGCCGGGAGCGCGGTGGATCGCTAAGGCATAGTAGTGATTAGTGTAGGGAAGTGCGAAGTCACCAAACCGCCGATCGACGTCTTGGAACTGAGCGTCGAATTCAAAGGTGTAGCCCCCGTCTGGAAACCATTCCCAGTGCGTGCCCAAAAGACGGCTTTTGTCGTCGAGGAGGATCCGATTGTGGTTGAAATCGGCAAAAAGCTGCACATCGGCGCTTTGACCCAAGGGCGAATCCACCTGCACAAAGAATTCGCGCAGAACGTTGTCGTCGGCTGTGCCTCGGTCGCGGCGGCGCGTGGCGCGAGTCGCATTGGCAGTAAGGGTCTGGCCGCTGGGTAGGACATAACTTAGTTCGGCTTGGTAGCCCTGCTCGTCATCGGCGAGCACGTCGTGCGTGATGCGGTTGAGGAGATAGGCCGAGTGCTCGCGGATCAAGGGCGGAGGATTGTTGATGTGCTCGAGGGCGAAGTCCTCGTAGTCTTTGTATTCTAAGCTCAAGCCCCACGGCCCAAACGCCAAGGTAGCCGCCAGATACAAGGCACGGCCCAAATCGCGGTCGAGCGAAAAGAAGCGATCGAACGCCACATCGCGCTGGGCGTACTCACCTTGGAGATCGGCATACACTCCGGTGAGGCCGAGGCGCGCCAGCAAAGGCTCAAACCGCCAGCGGGCATTGAAGGCCGCGGCCGTTTCTTGCCGCCTGCCGGCTGGGTAGCGGATGGCGCTAACACCAACGTCGAAGTGCGGGTGCGGCTTGAGCTGGAGCGAGCCAGCGTGGAGCGCGTCTGGTCGGCGGTCAACCCCCTCCAAGCCGGGCGGCAGAGCACTGTTGATTGGTGCGCCGCGCAACAGCAGCACTTCGGCCCGCTTGGCGCGGTAGCGCACCTGAACGCCGTCGAGATCGCGCACAATCTGGTAGCGCCGGCGGCTGCCCCGTACTTCGGTGATGACGCCGGGCAACTCAAAGGCGTGGAGGAGCAGGCCACTGCCGACGATAGTGTAGAAATTGCCAATAGTGGCCTCAAAGCCACTCCGGCGGTAGGAAGCGGAGCGCTGGAGAAGCTGGCCGTAGTTGCGCCTGTCAGCACTAGTGCCAAAAGTCTCGCCGCGAACCCCGACCCGGAAATCGGCGAGAGTATAGTCGAGACTAAACTGATGATAGATCGTCCGCAGATCGCTGGGCTGCGCGCCGGGCAGATTGCCGACTTGGCCTTCGGTCAGGGCCGAAAGATTCCACTCGGCCTGGAGAGGAGCGGCCAGCAGCAGTACAAACGTGGGAACTGAGCGCATGGCTTGGTCCTTATAGAGGAAAACGGAGTCCCAAAATGAAACTAATTTTCGCATTGGCAACCTGCTTGCTGCTCGTCGCCTCGGCTCGCGCCGAAAAGGCACCACAGCTCGTGCTGGAAAATCTCGACGGCTCAACCTTTTCGCTGGAGGAGGCACTCAAAAAAGGGCCAGTGGTCTTCGACTTCTGGGCGACTTGGTGCAAGCCCTGTATCAAGAGCTTGCCCAAGCTCCAATCCCTAGCCGAAAAATACGCCAAGCGCGACGTCCAAGTGCTGACGATCAACGTCGATGGCCCCAGAAACCTGCCCAAGGTGCGGCCCTTTATGCAGCGCCACAAGCTCAAACTGCCGGTTCTGCTCGACAAGACCAACGAAGTGCTCAAGCAGTTCCACCTAGCGGGCGTCCCAGCGACCCTGATTATTGCGGCCGACGGGACGGTGTGGTACAAACATCAGGGATACCGACCCGGAGACGAGAAAAAGCTCAAAGCCAAACTAGACGAATTGCTTGGCCCTTTAGCGGACCAATAACCTGCGACCGGCTGACACCGGGCGAGCATCGGTGCGGACAGCCTTCTGATAAGAGATGGAATTGGTCCTGAGACCCGGCGTAAAGGATTAACAAATCCGCCAAAGGCGCTGCGGTTGGGTGGTCTGGGGTCCAAGTCAGCAGGGCAGTGCCGCTCGCAGTGCCTGAGTTACCCTTTGCTGGTCTTCCGCTGTCAAGCGCCCCACCGTACCGAGGATGAGTCCGTTGTCCAACGTGAACAGCTTCATCCGGGCGAGACAGGGTTTGCGCAAGCCAGCTTGGCTCCACTGCTCGAGGGACACATCGAGATGCCAAGCACTGCGGGCGGCGCTGGTGATCATCATAAGCAGGCTGGAGGCATTTTTCTGGTTAAAAACAGCATCGGACAGTACTAGGGCCTTGCGGCGTTTGGCGTGGGGCACATCGCTGAGTGGGAAAGGCACATCAACGATGTCAAAGCGGCTACAGATCATCGTCTTCCTCGTCCTGCCACTCCGTCAGGGTTTGTTCGAGAGCTCTGACCCACTCTAAGTCGATTTTTGCGGCTTTGCAGATGCTGACCTTATCGCCTTCTACTCGATAGGCGATGGCGTCCCCCGGATGTAGATCCAGCGAACGGCGAATGGCCACGGGCACCGTAGTCTGGCCTTTGGATGAGATCGTGCTAATTCTGATCGGGTCCATAGGTGGATTGGTTTGGGTAGAGGTAAGGAGAGCAAAGGTCTTTACATTCTTTACTATTAAAGATAACATTGCTTGGACGGCTCGCAAGATCACCATGGCTATACGACGCGCCCGCTTCGGCTATTGCGGTACTCAGGTCGGCCCTCCATAAAACCAATAAGCGCATCTACCCCTGTTTGACGAAGGTGATCCACAGCGGGCTGTCGCCCACCTCATGTTGCTCTAAGGGCGTCAGCGCCCCCGTGTCCACGTCAATGCGATACGAGGCCAGCCACCCCGATCCCTGGCCAGCCGAATAGGCGAAGCGGCCGCCCGGGTCCAGTTCAAAAAAGCGAGGCGTAGCCTCAGTGGGATAGCGTCCTTTAGCCGTCAACCCCCCATCGTCGCCAATGGCGAAAAGAGCCAAGGAATCGTGGCCGCGATTGGACCCGTAGAGAAACCGGCCGTCGGGCGTGATCTTTATTTCGGCTGTGGTGTTGTCCTCGTTGTTAAATCCCTCCGGCAAGGTCGAAATAACCTGAAACGACGACAGCGTCCCAGCCTCCGGGTCGAAGTGGTGAGCCGACACTGTGCTACCGTCTTCGTTGACCGAATAGAGGAGGTCGCGGGTTGGGTGGAAAGCAAAATGACGCGGGCCTTCAGGCGTAGCCGGCTCTATCTTGGGCGGGTCGTTGGGCGTCAGTCGCCCGGTTTGCTCGTCAAAGCAAAACTGAAATATCGCGTTGGACGGGTTGGTGTGCGGCACAAAGGCAAAGCGGTTCGAGCGGTCGGTCTGGATACTGTGGGCGCGTATTGCGGTGGAAAGCATTTGCAGCGGCTCGGCCGAAATCGCACCGTCCGCAGCCACGCCGTGCACGCCAACCTGACCCGACCCATAGTAAGACGACAACAAAAAAGCGCCGGTGTCGTCCAAATACAGATAGGGCGGGCCTTCCTCTAGGCTCGTCTCCGCAAGCTTGACCAGCGTCCCCTGCTCCCCATCGACCGCATAGCTAGCCAGTTTTTGGGCCGAGCGCAGGGCCACGAACATCTGAGTCCCATCCGGGCGCACAGTCACCGCCCCGGGGGAATCCTCCAACTCGATATTGGGCTGCGGCTCTAACGCACCGGTGTCTTCGTCCATCAGAAAATGCGAGAAAAAATTGCTGCCCGAGTTTGAAATATACACGTGATAGGCCATTGAAATCTCCTCCAAAAGGGGTTAGTGTGTCGCTTCTCGCAAGGCGTGCAAAAAGAGGGCTGGATCGGCTGGGCCGAGCAAGAGGGCATGGGAACCGTGCGTTGGAATATACACAGCGCGCGGTGTACCCGTGTAGAAAACGTGCGCCTTTTCCCCGCCGTGCAGATAAAACGCCCCTCCGCGAAAAAAGAACGCGCTAATGGCAAAAATCTTGCCTCTAGGTCGGTATTGGGGCTCAGCCGGCAAATCGACGACGCGGGCCTCTCCTACCTTCAGCTCGTCATAGGTGAAGTGCTTGCCGTGGGCGCTGTTGCGGATGAGCAAGTGGCCCTCTAGCAAGACAAAATCCGTGCGGCGAGCACTCAAATAAAACCAAGTGAAGACCGAGAAAAAGATGATCAGCATCAGCACGTAAGACGAGCCCAAGGCCACGGGCGCGGCGACGCGGGCGACCGGGCCGTCCGGGTCAATAGCCGCGTAGAGCGCGAGGGTCAACACGCCGAAAAAGGCGGTAGTCACGGCAAAAGACGCGGCTAGCACTTTGCCGAACAGAGCGGCAGACGGCGGGTGGATGGGGAAAATGCGCGGTTCCATGTCAACTCGCTCTGAGCAGCATCAAGCCTCCGGCAATGGCGAGGATGCCAATGGTCTTAACGACCGTGAGCCGTTCTTTGAGAAAGATCCAGCCCAGCAGCGCGCCGATTACTACCGACGACTCGCGCGCGGCAATGATATAGCTGACCGGCCCTTGAGTATAGGCATACAGTATCAGCAGATAGGTCGCTAGCGAGCCTGCACCAATCAAGACAATATACCCGTAGAAGTCGCGAACCGTCGTCAGCAGTTCCATACCGTATTGGCGCACCACAAAGGGCATGCGCATGAGGGTGGCGATGATCCACATGCCGCAGATGTAGTAAATCGGTTGCACGTATCCTACGCCTATTTTGTCGATCAGCGAATAACAGACAATCGTCAGCCCCACGCCCAAGGCTAGTTGCAATCCCCTCGCCTGGAGCTTGAGAGCCGGGGCACCAACGCAAAAAATCCCCACGAAAACTAGGGCAATCCCACCTGCTCCCAGCAGCGAAATGTCCTCGCCCAAGCTGAGATACGCTACAAAAGCCGTCAGCCCCACGCCCGAGCCGCGTGCAATCGGATACACCGTCGAGATTTCGCCGTGCTCGTACGCCCGCGCCAGCAAGGCAAAGTACAGCCCGTGAAAAACACCCGTGGCCAGCAAGCAGAGACCGGCCGGCCACGACAGGATCAACGGCGTGCCCTGCCACCAGATATAAGCGCACAGCGGCATTACGAACAGGATACCAGAGGCAAAGGAGAGCCAGAGCACGGCCACGTTGCCAGCGACCTTGTAGGCAGCGAAATTCCACAAGGCGTGGCCGATGGCCGCCGCCAACACGAGCCCCCAGACATCGGCGTTCATTATTTTCTAAAGTCAATTCGGGTGAATTGGGCCGGTTGACCATAGCGAGATTGAACCCTCGCGTCAAATGATGAATATTCTAAGGATGCAATCAATGACAGACACACCTACTTTCGCGGCAGTAGAAGAGGCCGCAGCGTTTATCAGCCTACATCTCGCACCAACGCCGCTCGTCCACTGCTATAAGCTCTCGCAGATGCTGGGCTGCACATATCACGCCAAGTGCGAAAACTTGCAGCCCGTGGGAGCCTTTAAGGTGCGCGGCGGCGTCAACCTCATCGGGCGCTTATCCCCGGCCGAGCGACAGCGAGGCGTCATCAGCGCCAGCACCGGCAACCACGGCCAATCGCTGGCGTACGCCGGCCAGCTCTTTGGCACGCCGGTGACTATCTACGGACCGGAGCGCGCCAGCAACCCGGCCAAAGTCGCGGCCATGCGCGCCCTCGGCGCAGAAGTCCGCCTCGTTGGCCGCGATTTCGACGAGGCGCGCGAACAAGTCGAACGCGAGGCGCACCGCACGGGTCGCCGCTACGTGCATTCGGCCAACGAGCCGTTGCTGATCGCCGGCGTGGGTACCATGGGCTTGGAGATTTTTGCCGCCCTGCCCGATGTGGAAGTGCTGATCGTGCCCGTCGGCGGCGGCAGCGGCATCTGCGGCAGCGCACTTGTCGCGCGCCACCTAAATCCATCAGTCGAGATCATCGGCGTGCAAAGCGAGAGTGCTCCCGTCTGCCACCGGGCCTATCAACAGCGGCGGCTCGATGTGGAGGCTCCCATGGCCACGCGGCACGAGGGACTAGCCACGCGCGTGCCCTTTGCGATGACCTCGCACATGATGTGGGAACTCGTCGATCGCTTCGAGCTCGTCACCGACGAGGAGATCGACGCGGCCATCGGCCTATTGGCGCGGGAGGCCAAGCTAGTGGCCGAAGGAGCCGGAGCCGCATCACTAGCCGCGGCCCTAAAAATCCGCGACTCTTTGGCCGGCAAAAAAGTCGTCGGCATCCTCAGCGGCGGGAACGCGCCCGCCGATCACTTATCACGGATTTTGCAAAATGGCTAAACAACTCAAGCGCAAAAAGAGTCGTCGCCGGGGTGCCACTGCACGCGCCAACGCCGAATTGGGCGCGCACATGGCATCGCTGGGCCTAGAGGCCATTGAAGCCTATAAGGTTTGGTGCCGCCAGCACGGATTTAGCGCGGCCCTGAGCAAGACTTGGCAAGAGCGGCGACAAGAGCGCGCCGCACACCAGCGCGACCAACAGGCCGCCCAAGCCGAAGAAGCCGTGCGGCAACACGTCGCGCAACTGGGGCTAGACGGAGTAGCTGCCTACCAGACATGGTGTCGGCAACAAGGGCTCGGCGACGCCATCCACAAAAGCGATGCCCAGCGCAGCAAGGAACTCAAGCTCCACCAGCAAATCCAGAGCACCCAAGCCCTGCACAAGGGCCGCAAGCACAGCCGGCGCACCAAAGACATCATTCACCAGCTCTGGGCCGGAGCCATCGCCGAGGAAGAGCTACGCACCGAGGTCTTGCGCCTGATCCATCGGGCCTTTGTCGGATTGGCGGGCGACCAGCGGGCGCAGCTACGGGATTTGCTCTTGCACGTAGAGAAGCGGGCACCCAGCCTGCTCGACGCGCGGCCAGCCCTCCACCGCTTGGGGCGAGTGGAGGGCAATACCTTCGCCGAGGCCCTCGGCGCGTTGGCGCGGCACAGCGACGCGTGGCAGCAGTCGCCGTCCGAGTGGAAGCCAGACAGCCGCAATCCTCGGCGGCAATTCGCCGCGCTGGTCCGATTCCTATTGGCCCGCTACGACGTGCCGTCCTGCTTGGATTCGGGGTGGTTCGGCGGCTGGGACCAAGAGGCCCAACGCCAGCAGGGATGGTTCGTCCACGTGGGCAGCGGGCAAAACATCCGCACGGCCGACCTGCCGCTCGTGCTCTCCAAGCGCATGGCACACGTCTTTACCGAGGCACCAAGCGAACTGACGGCGACCGAGGCCCTGCGCTGGGCGCAAGTGATGGGACAGGAAGGCAGTGAGATGTTGGCGCAGGCAGTAATAGCCACGGAATTGGGTCGCAATTTCGCCGAGGAATCCTTCTGGAGCACCGTAGTGCTCTTCCTCGTCGAAAACCCCATGCTCGACCCGGACATGGTGGGGCCAATCGTCGATTATATCAACCACCAGAAATTCATCCCCACTGAGGAAGGCGAGCCGCCGCAACCCAACTACACCATGAAAGGACGCAGCGCAGTCAAGCTCCTGAGCCAAGTCGAGGAATGGCACGAGCGCTTAGCCCGCGACAACCGCCAGCCCGGCGGGAGTTGGGAATCGTCGGGCATAGCGGGCTTTGAGTGGATGGACGACAAAGAGGAAGGACTGCGTTGGACCATCCAAGAACTGACTTCTAAAAGAGATCTCACGCTTGAAGGACGGGCGATGAACCACTGCGTCGCCTCCTACGTGCCCAACTGCCGGCGGGGCAGCAAGTCGGTATGGTCGATGCAGGTCGATGCAGAGGGCCACAGTGCCCGCGTGGTGACGATTGCCA
This sequence comes from Gemmatimonadota bacterium, assembly GCA_028875335.1. Next base: position 6,199 of record JAPPEF010000223.1, on the reverse strand, counting down.
TGCACAATCCGAGCCGCAGAATCGTCGAGGTGCGTGGGCGCTTCAACGCCGTGCCACGGCAGTCGGGAAAAAACCCAAAAAACAAGACGTTGGAACGGCCTTATCGAGAGCTGTTGGCGCGCTCTGGTGCCGTGTTGCGGAAGTGGATTGAGGCCGAGGAGCTGGGACGGACGACGCGGGCGTACTAGCACAGCAGATGAGTTCACCTCTCCTGAAACCGTCAGAAGTTAAAGACACTCCAATCTTGAAAGAGTAAGGATATGCGCGAAATCTACCATTGGACTGAGTGGTTCTCGGAACTTGCAGGCAAGATCGCTGAGGGCGGCGAGGGATTTCTGATTGATCGTGCAAAGCGGATCTCCTGGAGGGCCGATGGGAAAGAACCGCCTTTGCTACGCTACGGCGACGAGAACATAGATCCGTTCTCATTCTTTTATAGCCTCGCGCAACACCGAAGCTCGGTGAACAGGAAGCTGGTATATCGGAGCGTCGAGAAAGTTTTCAACGTGAAGCACCAGTATCCAGAAGAGCAGTACGATTCGGACGACGCGTTCGTATTCCCAACGGCAAACCCGCAGAATTTGCTCTATTACAGCAATGTTCAGGCTGATCCAAAGTTGCTTTGGAACTTGTTCCGCAGTGCCGTGCGAGGGCTCGACTCGGTGGATCCCAAACATTTCGATGATGCACTCGAACTCCGTGGCGTTCGTAAAGCGAAACTGACGCAGACGCTCTTCCTTATCAACTCGTCCCAGTTCCTTCCCTGCGACGACAAGATGAGTATCTTTGTCGATCTACCACCGGATAACGAATTCAATTGGAAATCCTATCGAGGATGGCTACAGAAAGTCCGCGACATTTTCCTAGGTTGTGAGCTGTACGAAATCAACTTTTTCACCTATCTCTGCGGTCTCTGGAAGCAGAAGAATCTATCTATTGGTAACAAACACTTTCAGGTTAGCACAAATGCTTACGGCGAAGATGGGGGTGACTTCTGGCAGGATAATGATCCAGCACTCGACTTTGAACCCAATAATTGGGTCTTTACCGGAAGTCCCAGTAATAAGGTGAGATGGGAGAATTACGACGAGGCGGCGGAAGATAATTCTTACTACCCACTCCGCGATCCACGACCCGGCGACGTGATACTGGTTAAAACTGGCCAGTCGCAAGGCCGCGGCATTGGGATTGTCTATAAAAACGACTACCAAGATCGCCTCGCTGAGGACAGCAGAATACATGTTTTGTGGATAAACAAAGCCATATGCGACGATCTTAAACCGAATCGACACTGGGGACTCTGGCTGGTGAAAAAGAGAGCGGGCGCATTTCGCAACACATCCGCGTACAAAGAAACATTTGAGTTACTGGATCGACTCAGTGGTCGCGAGGAGCCTATGGCGAACCAAGAAACACAGCAGAATCCAGAAGTAAAACACCCCCTGAATCAAATCCTCTATGGTCCACCAGGGACCGGAAAAACCTACCACACGGTCGCCCGCGCCTTGGCGATCATTGACGATGAAAGCGTGGAAGAGATCGAACGTAACATCGAGAGGTTCCGCGAGCTTCGAGATTCCGGACAGATCGCCATGGTGACCTTCCACCAGAACTTCGCTTATGAGGACTTCATCGAGGGCATCAGGCCGGCATTGGGCGATGGGGCTGACGGCCAAATCAGATACGAGCGGTGTGACGGTATTTTTAAGCAGATTGCCGAGGCTGCGAAAGAGGAAATGGATAAACCGTTCGTACTGATTATCGACGAAATCAATCGCGGCAACATCGCCAAGATATTCGGAGACCTCATAACGCTGATCGAGGACTCCCGGAGACTTGGCACGGACGATGAAACGAAGGTCATGCTACCTTACTCGAAGGATTCATTCGGCGTCCCAAAAAACCTCTACCTGATCGGCACGATGAACACGGCGGATCGGTCGATTCAATTGCTCGACACGGCGCTACGTCGTCGCTTCGACTTCATTGAGATGATGCCGAAACCAGAACTCATCTCTGATAATGTGGAAGGGGTCAACTGTAAACGGATGCTTGAGGAGATGAACAAGCGCATCACAGCGTTACTCGACCGGGAACATCAGATCGGCCACACCTACCTGCTAGACATCGACACTATGGAGAAACTGTCGTACGCCTTCCAAAACAAGATATTCCCCCTGTTGCAGGAATACTTCTTTGACGATTGGGCCAAAATACGAGCCGTTCTAGGCGGGAACAGCTTTGTTGTGGAACAGAGTGCTGCAGGCGTGTTGCGGGAAAACGAACAAGTGGACGAAGATCGAACGATTTACGAACGGCTACCCGGCGACGACCCCGGATGGACAGACCCAGAGGAGTACAAGAAGATATACAATGCTGGCAACACAGATGATACAAGTAACTCCTAATGTCCGGCACCACACTGTCAGGGAGTACGAGCCGCTCGATTTTGTAACTGCACAGGAGCGAGAAGAGCTAAAGTCGTTCCAAGGTGTGTTCAAGCAAAATTCCAACGGCACCTTGACGGCGAGTAACTACGTCGGCGTCATCACGACAAAACGCGGCACCGTGGTCGAGATCCTCCCGAAAATCGATCTCGGGGGCGATCCAGCTCCCCACCACGAAAAAACCAAGCGCCTGTTCTTGTCCATGCTTCGATGCTGGCGAGGCTTTGACAAGAAGACCCTACCGGAGAGCGACATCCGCGCCCTGCGGCGATTCCCCATGCTCGAAGTCTTCGTTCGCCAGTTCCTCGTCAACCTGAATGCGCTTGCCCGTGGCGGTCTCGCTAGACGCTACATCTCGGTAGAGGAAAACCTGCCGTACCTCGGAGGACGCCTCCTCTTCCGCGAGCAAATCCGCGAAAACCTGACCAATCAGGCGCGATTCTACGTCGCGCACGACGAGTTGAGCGTCAACAGGCCCGCCAACCGGCTCATTCACAGCGCGATGGCCAAGCTGACCCCGCAGGTGCAAGACACAGAAAACCGCCGACTGTTGCACCAATTGATGGCGACATTCGCCGACGTACCGAAAACGGCTAATCCGCACGCGGACTGGCAGCGGCACCAAGTGGACCGTTCCATGCCGCATTACGGGCCGGTGATGCAGTGGGTGGGCCTGTTCCTATTCGGGCATGGTTTGACGACCTTCGCCGGACGCCATCAGAACCTGTCCTTGCTGTTCCCCATGGAGCAGGTGTTCGAGGACTTCGTCACGCACAGTTTTCGACGCCACCAGACGGCCTATCGCGTGGCTGCACAAGGCCCGCAAAAGCCCTTCGCCAATATCGACGGTCAAGCCGCGTTCACGATGAAACCGGACATTTCGCTCTGGAAGAAAAACCGCAAGGATGTCGCGTTCATCCTCGACGCCAAGTGGAAACGCATCATCGCCGCCGACCATCCGAAGCATGGTATCGACCAAGGCGACCTGTACCAGCTTTACGCTTACGGCAAGGGCTACGGTTGTGCGACCGTGGCGCTGATCTACCCGCAAACGCAGAACTTTAGGACCAAACTGCGCTATCAAATCCTCGGCGATTTAACACTGCTTTGCCTGCCGTTCGATGTCGCGCATCCCAAAGAAAGCGTGCAGCGATCAATAGAGGCACTCGCGAGGGCTTGATTTCCTGATTCACCATCTTATACCCCGGCGTTCCTAGTCCAAATATTTAAGGTCGCTCATAGAGCACCTTCCCTTCCCGCAACGCCCGCGCCAAGACGTGGTTGAGGGAGTCGCGCCAGTACTCGACGTCGTCGCGGCTATAAACGAGGATGTCCTTTGGAACACCCGATCCGGCAAGAACCTTGTACAGTCGGACCGCCTCCTCGTGCCGGCTCCGCGTCTTCCCAAACGGCTCGGCCTCCACCACCACCAGATCGACATCCGAATCTTCCCGCGCGTCGCCGCGGGCGCGAGAGCCGAAGAGGATCACCTGCTCGGGATCGACCTCGGCGACGATGGCCTGGACCATCTGATCGAGAAGATCGTCGGTAACTTGTGTCATTCCTTCACCTCGCGGATTCGGTCTGCCGGATTTTAGCGCTCACCAACGAGCATCGACGATGTAGAAGTGTCAATGAGGTTTTCGAGGGGTAAGTTAATTGCGACGTTTTTGTCAACATTAGTCATTTTATGCCTCCGGCGTTCCTAGTCCAAATTTTGGGTCGCGGTCTTGGCCATCATCGTTTGTTTTGCCAGTCATCTCCACCTCCGCCAACCGCCGTCGGACCTGCTCCAGCAACGATTCGACGATCGCAAGCGTACCCTCGCGATCGATTGCTTCGGTACTTGAGTCCACACCTGTATAACGAAACTCAAGGGCGTATGGGGTGTAATCGATCAGCTTGCGGAAGGGTTCCACAGTGACGCCCTGGTCGGCGAGGAGATTGAACAATCTTTCGATATTATGGGTCAGCGGATACACTTCACCTAGCAGTGCGATCCAAGATTTGAACAGCTTCTCGGCGGCCTGCTGCACGTGAAAGCCGAAAATCTCGTCGGAGATTTCGTCTGAACGGCACATGGCTCGAAGAGCCGCGACATCGCGCTCAGCCGCATCCAACAGCATCCTCGCGCATTTAACGTCGCTCATAAAGCACCTTCCCCTCCCGCAGTGCCCGCGCCAGAACGTGGTTGAGGGAGTCGCGCCAGTAGTCGACGTCGTCATAGGAATAGACGAGGATATCTGTGGAAACGGGAAATTCCACCAGCGCGTGGTAGAGCCTGACCAGTTCCTGACGGCGACTTCGCTCCGGGCCAAACGGCTCGGCCACCACCACCACTAGATCCACATCCGAATCTTCCCGCGCATCGCCCCGAGCGCGAGAGCCGAAGAGGATCACCTGCTCGGGATCAACCTCGGCGACGATGGCCTGGACCATCTGGTCGAGAAGCGCGTCAGTGACAGGTACCATTCCCTTGGCAGTAGAAGCTTTTTGCTCATTAGGTGTCATTGGAATCGTCCGACGAGTAGAGAAAAATGATGCCTACATGCTCCTCCAGCCGCGTCGTCGAAATGATCGCCGGCGTCTTCATTTTCGAGTCTCCGGCTCTATGCGTTTCATCATATCTATTTTGTCCACCAGTTCAATATGGCCGTCTTCATCCTCTTCGCTAAACCATTCGGCAATGCGCCCCACTTGCCGATAACCAACCTTTTCGTACAAACGGCGGGCAGGGGTGTTATTGGCGAATACAGTCAGGTAAATCTGCTGTAGCTCCATTTTGCGCGCCTCTTCCTCCAAAACTCCCATCAGCGCCGTGCCCAAGCGCCGACCCTGGTACTCACCGATGATTTTGATTCCCAAAACCCCCATGACCCGGCTGCGGGGGGCCATGCGGCCCTCGCCGATAATGCGTCCATCCACCTCCAGCAAAAGATGGGAGGCCTGACCTGTCTCGACTTCGACCATTATCTGGGCTAGGCGTTGGCAGCCTAGGGCGAAATCCGTATCAGCGTGATAGGCCCGCACCCGCTCGCGGTGCAGAATCTGGCACATTTCGACGTACGAGGGTATGTCCTGCCAGCGCGGATAGCGGCACAGCACCTGTCCCCTTTCTAGGGGAATGGCTTTGACGAGTTGACCTTCTTTGAGCATAGCGAAGTAGAGAAAGAAGTTGTGTTCGCTGTTTACCGCTCACTTCTCTTGTGATGGGTACACCGACTCCTTTGTCTAGCAGTGTATCCCGTCCAGTTCGGGTAAGAGTTTAACGCTCTCTTGCTCGTTGGGATCCGTCCGAGCGATCACAGCAGTGCAGGTTTCGGTTTCGCTGGGATTGTAGGGAAGGTGCGGGACGCCGGCGGGGATGTAAATAAAGTCGCCGCTGTTGATGTCTTCACGCTCCTCCAGCCGCTCGCCATACCACATTATAGATTGGCCACTGATGACATAAATAGCGGTCTCGTGGTTTTCGTGCAGGTGGGCCTTGGCTCGTTCTTTAGGAGGCAGGTTCAGCAGGTGCATGCAAATCCCCTGCGAGCCGGTGGTCTCGGCGGCGATCCCCGAAACATAGGTGAGTGCCTGTTTGCCTTCGTAGGTTCCTCGGCCACGGATCACTTTGCAGGTTGGCTTGGGGTGCTCTGACATTGTTTTCCTCTGTGAGCTTGGGGTAGTAAAAGGCATCGTCGTTTGCGCATCGAGCGTCAAGCGAGTGGGTCCTGTACATCGAGAAAATCGAATCTCCGATAGTCGCG
>JAPPEF010000123.1 GCA_028875335.1 Gemmatimonadota bacterium | reverse complement strand
CCCAAGCGGCAATGGGGTCTGCAATGGGGCGAACTGGTCACCATCGCCATTATGATGATGGTCGCCGCGGCCATCCCCTCCCGGGGCGTGACCGGCATGCTCCTGCCCATGATCACCGGGACTTACTACTACGCCTCGGCCGAGAACAAATGGGCCGAAGTCATCCATCCCCATCTCACCGAGTGGATGCTGATGGGCGACCCCGAGGCCGTGCGCGGTTTCTACGAAGGCAGTATCGGCGCCACAGCCATCCCCTGGGCCAACTGGTTGCCCCCCCTCGGCTACTGGCTGCTGTTCTACGCCGCCTTGTACCTCACCCTCATCTCCATTGCCGTGATCCTGCGCCGCCAGTGGGTCGAACACGAGCGCCTAGCCTATCCCCTAGCCCAGGTGGCCCTAGCCATGATCGAGGACGAGGGCCGATCCTCCCTGCTCAAGCCCTTTTTTAAAAACAGGCTCATGTGGATCGGCTTTGCCATCCCCTTCTTGGTCGGCAGCCTCAATGCCCTGCACCACTATTTTCCCTCCGTGGCCCAGATCAGTCTGAAGACCAGCGTGTCCTTCTTCGGCACCAATCTACCGGTCAACCTCAATTTCCTCATGCTGGGCTTCTCCTTCCTCATCAATTCCACCCTCTCGCTCAGCCTGTGGTTCTTTCTTCTGGTCTACACGCTGCAACAACACGTCCTCGGCCTGTTGGGCATCGACACTCTGCAGGCCACCCTCGGCCCCTGGAGCACTCCAGTGACCGGCCACCAGATGATAGGAGCCCTGATTGTAATGGTAGGGGCGGGCCTGTGGGTGGGACGGCACCACTTGGCCGAGGTGTGGCGCCAAGCCGTGTCCAAGAAGGCCTCGGTCGACGATGCCGATGAGATCATGTCCTACCGCAGCGCCCTGTTGGGGCTTCTCATCGGCACCGCGGGCATGACCCTCTGGCTGTGGCAAACCGGCATTCCCGCCTGGATCGCGCCGCTGTTCGTCTTTTCGGCCCTCGTCATCTTCATCGGCCTGACGCGCGCCATTGTCGAGGCCGGCATCCCCACATTGAGCCCGGCCATGGTGCCCCTCGGTTTCGTGGTTTCCGGGGTGGGCGTCCCGGCCTTGGGGGCCAAGGGCATGGTGGCCGCGGCCTACTCCCTCATCTGGGTCGGCGAATTGCTGGTCTTTATGATGGCACCCCTGTCCAACAGCCTGCGCCTGACCAGCGAGACCACGGGCAACCGGCGCCGGCTCCTGTGGGGCATTGTCGGGGCCATGTTCATCACCTTGGCCGTCTCCATCTACTACACCCTCCACTTGGCCTATGACTACGGCGGGGTCAATCTCCACAACCAGTTCTTCGGCCAGAGCTTCCCGAGCTATCCCTCCAGATTCGCCCTGCGCAAATTGAGCGAGCCTTCCGAAGTCAGCGTCGACGGCTGGCTCTGGACCTTGAGCGGCGGCCTGGTCATGGCCCTCCTCATGATCGCCCGCCAGCGCCTGATGTGGTGGCCCTTCCACCCGCTGGGCTTTGCCGTCAGCGCCGGGTGGACCATGCGCTACATCTGGTTCTCCGTCTTTTTAGCCTGGCTGATCAAACTCGTCATCCTGCGCTACGGCGGCGTTGGTCTATACCACAAAATCCGCCCCTTTTTCCTCGGCCTGATCGCCGGTCAATTCGCCACTGGAGGTCTGTGGCTGGTCATCGACGCGTTTACCGGCACAGTGGGCAATGAAATTCCAGTGATGTACTGACCGTTCCCAAGCCAAGGCCACGGCCTCCTGAAAATAGCGCCTTTTTATTTTTTTGATGGCGTCTGGTCGTTGGCGTCGATCTTACTGAATCTCCACTCGCGCTCGACGATCAATCGAGCACCGCGTCGAAACGTCACATAGGACCAAGCCCAATTCAGCACGACGAATAGCCGGTTTTTGAAGCCGACGAGAAAGTAGATGTGCACCACCAACCAGGTGAGCCACGCAAACCAACCGGAGAATCGCAGCTTGCCGATTTCGACAATGGCGCGGCTGCGGCCGATTGTCGCCATCTGGCCCCTGTCGACAAAGCGAAAGGCTTCGCGCGGTTTGCCTGTAAGGTCGCGGAGGATCGTCCTAGCCACGAAACGACCCTGTTGCATTGCCACTGGTGCTGTGCCCGGAAGCGGCTTGCCGGTCTGGTGGGTGAAGCTTGCCTGGTCGCCGGCGACAAACGCGTTTGGGTATCCGTCAATGCTCAGATCTTTGTCGACGACTGCGCGGCCCTGCTCGTCTATCTCCAAACCATTGCGCCGGGCGAATTCAACTCCGCGTACTCCGGCTGCCCAGAGTATGGTTGAAGAGTAGATTCGCTTCGCACCCACTTCAACGCCGTCCTCGTCAATTCTGGTCACAAGACTGTTCGGCCAGACTT
>JAPPEF010000311.1 GCA_028875335.1 Gemmatimonadota bacterium | reverse complement strand
GGCAGTGAAATCACCGTGTAAGACTGGTCTTCGCTTGGTCCTCCATCGTCTAATAAGCCCAAATTCTCGTAGTAATGAATAACTTGGTTGTGGTATGTTTTATGGGCTTTGTTGAGAATGAAGTGGGCGATGTAATCAATGGATTCTTGTCCGCGGCCCTCGCGGATGCTCTGCAGGCGCACGGCGCGAAAGCGGCCCAAATCGGCAAAGATGTCTCTGATCGCCCGCTCGATTTCTCGCATCAGGCGGGGATGTTGCTCGGCGAGGTGGACGGGCAGGATCTCTTGATTGACGAGATCGGTAAAGACCAAGCCGATAGTGTAGATGTGCGGCTGGGCGTTAGCTGGCTGGCCGCCGAGTACGAGGGAGGCCAATCCAATGAGGAAGAGATATTTCACGGGATTAAATCATGCGCGATCGCGTGGAAAATCTGTGTATTGTATCTGCTTAATGATATAATTTAGATAGTTTCGTAGCGCAATTTTTTCTTGACAGCTTTTTGAAGGGGATTTATTATGAATCCTTCATTCAAACTTTTTCGTCCACTTCCCACAGCTAAGGAGATGCAGTAATGAAAAAGTTGACCCTTTTGGCCGCTATCGCGGCCCTTTGCGTTAATACGCTGGCCAGCGCCCAGCCACCAGACCGCTGGTTCGACTTGCCCAAGTTCACCCAGCCCCCCACGCTCGACGGCGACCGCATGACGGTGGCAGACGAGTGGGCTGGCGCGCTGGAATTCCCCTGCTCGCCGAGCCAGATTCAGCTCGATGGTCAAGAGTATGGTTGGCGCGATCAGGCGAACGGGCAAAGTGAAGTAAGCACCAACCAACTCAATGAAAACGGCGAGACCGAAGTAGCGGGCGAGGGGCGCACGGATGCCGATTACTCGTCGGTGATTTGGCAGGCGTGGGACGACGAGGCTCTGTACTACATCACCGAGGTCAGCGATAACGTCCGCGACACCGAGGGTGGGGAGCGGGCCTGGGCTTGGTGGGAGCGCGACAGTATGTCCCTCTACCTCGACCTGAACAACGAAGATCACCCAGGTGGCGACCCGACTGGCGAGTTCGTCAACCTGAACATAGTCAACTTCATGGCCGTGCCTTTTGGCTCGAACGAGATATCTGTGTGCTTGGTTACCACCGTGGATCAAGAGCGCATAAATGTCCACGATCCCGACGCACTTGAGGGATTTGAGTACGCCTTCCGCGATGCCGGCGACGAGTTCGGCGACGAGGGGGATGCGGACTACGTGATTGAAGGCAAGTTGCCGTGGGATACCTTCATACGCAACGGAAATCTCTATGAAGTTCCCACGGTTGGATCTGAGATGGGCTTTACTTGGCTGCCGCCCGATCCCGACGGCGAAGATGGTTTTGGCGGCCAGCTTCAGTGCGTGGCTTGGGCCGGTGGCAACCAGTCCGAGTTCGCCAACTGGACCTTTGTAGATACGCCGGCTGGTCCGACGGGGACCGCGGTTGAGGAAGATTCTTGGGGCCGTGTAAAGGAGACCTTCGTCCAGTAGTCAACGGCTTCTGGATAGGGTTCTAAAAACGGGAAGCGGGCTTGACGCCTGCTTCCCGTTTTTTTTTCTTGACCGCCGAGCTTTGGCAAGCGTATGTTTTCGCCCGTTAACTATAGGTCGCTATAGGTCGCTCAATGACCCGCGAGGGGTTTTCATGCTGTGTTTTCTAAAATGCCGTGTTGTTAAACGTTGGGTGCTCTTGTCCGCGCTGGTTTGCACTGGCCTGTCCGCACCAGCGGAAGCGCAGCGCCACCCCGAATCCGGAGGTCCGCTGCCCTATTTCAACCCCACTCCTGGCACGCCGCAAGATCCTCCGTGGAAAAAGCGCCCCCCCTTTCTGCGCGGTCCCCAAGACCGTTATGAACGAGGGTTGGGGAGAGCCTTTCTCAACACTGCAGTCAGCGTCCCCTATCTCAATTACGCCGACGAAAAGTACATTGCGTACTACCGCGAGACGGTTGCTTGGGCCACCCCATCGGGCCGCTCGCCGCGAACCCGCAACGTGGGTTGGGACCGGCTGGGCAACTACATGGGCGGCGGCTATCATCGGTTCCTGACGATAGAAGAGTCGCGCAGTGGCAGCGACTTTAGTGGGTATAGCTATATCGACCACAAGTATCGGTCGTTCCGGGTCGGCCACTACACTCACAAGGATTTGCACTGGACCGCCACGTTGGGCAACGTGGGCTCACCTGGCGGTGGTACGGATGTGCGCACGATCTTCACGCCGCTTACCCTGGTCAACAGCAAGCTGGATGCGCTGCGCATGGACCTCAACTACAAGGAGCGCGACCGAGCGACTCTGCTCTACTCGCGCGGTGGGAATCACTCCGGTGCCCAGCTATTCTCCAAATGGGCGTTCGGCCAAGAAGGCGACGACGCTTGGGACAACTCACCGGTAATACTCTTCGGCGGCCACTACCAGCACGAGGTAAGTAGCTTCGCCAGTATTGGCGGAACGCTAATCAATCAGATCATGGCTTCGCCAGCACTGTCGCGCTCTAGTACTTGGCGCGGCGACTTGCCCTATGAGATGCTCAGCCCCAAGACCATCCGCGTCTTCGTGGCCGACGACTCGCCCGACAACGAACGGGCCAATGCCATTGTCTATGGTGTGGACATCGTCCTTGAGGGCGAGCGCAACACAGAGCCGGTGCGCCTGACTAGCCTCGACGATGATCCAGACTATGACCCAATGCTAGAAGCCGGGCCACCCGAAGGCGGTGCCGTCCTCGCCGGCGGCGGGCTTGAGGCCGAGGGCAAAGTGCCGGTGGTTTACACCTTCGTCCTTCCGGCGGACGTGACGGTGCGCTCTGCGCGTTTTGTTGCCGATGTGGCTGGTGATTACCGGGTCGGCGTCAGCCAAACCCACGACTTCTTCAGTATTGATCGCCAAGGCAGCGCGGCTCTCACCGAGTCGGCGTGGCCAGCTCCCATCACTAGAGCTAACGAGCGGGCCATCCGACGTCCGTTCAAGTGGTACACGGACGAAGACGAGGAGATCTATTACACTATGGTCCGCGCTGATGGCAGCGACGGCACTGGTGCCAACCGGCGGATGGTCTCCTTTGACTACGGCATTCCCACTGGGCAAAGTTTGGCCTCGGTCAACTATCAGGTCGATTTGATAGGGCTAGATATCAGCGGCGAAGTGGCGCACAATTTACAAAATTTCATATTCCCAATCGGCAATAACGAGGGCGAGCGCAGCAGTGAGCGCGCCTTGGCATGGTGGGTCAAGGGCGTCAAGGATCTAGCCGGCGGCTTGGCGTTGGGCGGCGAGATGTACCGCATGGATCCCGACTACGGCGGCGGGTACGACAGCTACCGAGGCGGCATGGCTTTCCACTACGATGGGCAGTCTGCTCCCGGCCAGAGAGTCTCTACGGTCACCGAGGAGTACCCTATCCACGAAGACAACGACGATCACGATACTTTCCCCGACAGCCACGGCGACGATACAGCTATTGCCGAGCCGCGTGCGCTGTATCCAGGCAATCCCAGTGCCCAAGTGTACCCCGGTCTCGACGAGAACGTCGATAACATCCCAGATACGGATCGCAACGAAAACTTCATTGTGGACTGGGAAGAGGCTTTTCTGACCTACGATGCGGAGCCGCCCGAATTTGTCTATGGCATCGACTTTAACAACAACAATGTGCCCGACTTCCGCGAGAACGACGATAAGCCGGACTACCCCTACCCGCGTGACCAAAAGGGCCAGCACATCTTCCTCCGCTACGACCGCTTGGGGCGCTTGGGCAAGTTCATTACCCTAGGCCGCTACGACAACAGTCAGATCGCTGGCTCCGGTAAGTCTGAGGCGCTGTACTTCCGCTATGCCTATGCGGTGGAAAAACGTGGTGTCGGCGCACTGAAGATTAACTTCGACGCCAAGCAGGTCAAAGACGACATCCCGGATCACACCTACGTGTATCAAGTGCCCATTGACGATGTCGAGATCATCAACTGGTTAAACGAGCCGGACGGTCCACCTGAGCGCGCGGGCTTGTGGCGGCCGGCGACGCCTGACGAGCTGTTGATGCGCGACAGCTTTGTGCATCTCCTCTTTTTCGACAGCACCTATCAGGGCTACCGCGGCTTCAACATTGAAAACGGCTTCCTGTGGCAGCGCAACAGCCAAGCCGAAATTGAGCTCGAAGACGGCAGCGGGCTGTTGCAGCCCCAAGACGTGCGCTCGCGTTTTTCCATTGTCAACAAGATCGACTATACCCATAGCTGGGGTGCCTTCAGCGTTACGCCTAAGTTGAAGCATCGGACGATCTTTGAACAGGTTGACAGCGAAGATGCGCCGAGGAAATCGTACAGCGACTTCATCCCCATCGTAATGGGGCAGTACAAGCTCACGCCTAAGACCATCTTCCAGCTAGGCATACAAGGGCTACCCTTGCTGCCGTTTAAGCACTGGGATCGCGCCTTTGAGGACGGGACGTACAGTCAGACCGATTATCTGGCCATGCTGCGCATTACCGCAGATTACTTTGGCATCCGCGACAATTCGATATTCTTCGGCTACCAGCGCACGCGGCGGGACTTTAGCCATGCAGGGCGGCCCGACGCCAAGCAGGGCATCCTCTTCGTAGAGGTGATGTCACCCTTCTAAGATGCAAATGCACATGAGACCTATCGCAAAACACATTCACGCCCTCCTGTGCTTGGCGCTGGCCGCCGGGGGGTGCGCTACCCTCAGATCCCTCGAATTGCATTCGCAACAGGAGTACTTTATCGAGTTGGAGCCGGTCCTACCCGATGGGGAGACCTATTACATCGATCCGATCGACAGCTCGGTCGTGTGGAGTGAGCAGGGGGTGCAAGTCAAGGTCAAGTTCTACGACGATGCCATGCTCGACGCCGAATACGATGTCCGCTTCACGCCCTATACGCTCACTGGAGTCGAAATCCCCGGCTTGGACTATACGCCGCCTTTGTGGACCGTTTTTGAAGTGACGGTGATCAACCGCACCCGGGAGCGGGTGGAGCTAGATCCCACGCAGACCATTCTGCGCTTGGACGATGGCCGCCGCTTGCTCTGTGGCCAAGGGGCGGGGAATTGGTACGACAAGGATGAGTTCTACGACTATTCCTACCTGAAGTGGGGGGGACAAGAAGGCAATGTGCGCTATCACGCCAACTTGGATCGCGGCCCAATCTGGAACAAGAGCGCGTACCACCGAGAAAAGCCCGTGCGCAAAGGATCCAGATACGTCGGCAAGTTGACCTTCCCACCGCTGCCTGCAGAAACCAAGTCGTTCACCCTCGAAGTAAACGACTTCATTTTGGCCTTTGATCGCTTTCAAGTAGGATACGGCAATCCAGTGGAATTTACCGACCTGAAATTCCACTTCAATGTCGATCACGGAGTGCGTTGGGTGGAGAATAAGTAAATGAAAGAGATGGTGAAGTACCTCGGAGTCGCGCTGCTCGTCGGCTCGACGGCCTGTACTTTGAAATACGAGACACTCAAGGGTACCAGTTTGCCCAACCCGCCGTCGGTGCCGGTCAAAATATACGTCAAGGAATTCCCAGTCGAGAGCAAGGCCAACGTAGTCGATCCGCGGACCGCCAATTCGTCCGGTAGCCAGAACACCCAGTACATTACTAATGCTCTCGCCAGTCAAGGAAGTCGCCTAGTGCAGATCACTCGGCCTTCGCGAATCGAGGATTTATCTGGGGCTTTGTTGCGCGAACTCCGCAAGGACAAGGTGCGGATCTTCACGCAGACGGATCGGGTCGAAGTGCTAGACAAAGACAGCGTGCGGCAAGTGAACAATCCCTTCACGCTAGTGTCAGAGGACTCAGACGAGGCCGACTTGGAAATTAGCGGCACGGCTCGGATTACCAGTCAGCGGGTGCGCAAAGTATTCTCCCCGCAAACGCAAAGAGTACAGGTCGAGGTCTCAGTCAAGGATCTCAAAACCGGCAAAGTGAGCACGAAAAGCCCAGTGGATGCCGGCATTGTCATGACCTTCAACTCTAGGGAGTTGGAGGAGGCCCTTGCCGTCGCCGTGGTGACCAGCCTGACGCAGAAACTGCTATTCTGAAGTGCTGAGGCTGGGCGCACTTTTGCTATTGCTCGAATTCAGTCCGTGCCGTGCTGAATTAAAAACTTGGGTGGTGGATGCGGTCGATACATTCGCCTTGGGAACGACCCAAGGCGTACAAGTGCATCCAGATAGCCTCGTCATTCTGGCGCAGTTGGACGAGGATGTAAACGTGGCCTTAGGACAATCGGTGATAGACGATTTCGACAAGCCTGTGCCTCTAACCGACGGCGCGATTGACCTCGTGCGGAGCGAGTGGATCTCGGGCACCAATCACGTGTTCGACAAGCAGTTTACTGTCGATCTCGGGCTGGACCGGGCGATCAAGCGGGTGCGTGTGCTAGCTGGCGAGACGGCGTTGAACCAGCCCGAGTATTTCATGCGTGGGTACAGGCTCGAAACAGCCACCCAAGTTGCACCGCAAGTTTGGCGTCTTTTGGCCGAACAGCCGGACAATTTCGTCCTCAATGTAGATACGAGCGCAGATTCTACTTGGGCCGCGATTGACGAGCGCGGTGAGGCGATACCGCGCGAGGGGCGCTTTGTGCGGCTGACACTGATCCGCCAAGACCGCAGCAACTGGGTCGCCATTGGAGAAATTGAGGTGTTCGGCGTGGGCTACGTTAGCGAAGGCTTCATAGAGGATAGCTTCGTTCCGCCTACGCCGGTCAACGTAGGGCAGATTCGCTGGCAAGTAGAGCGTCCGGAGCGCACGGGTATTGAGTTGCAGGTGCGCGGAACTACCGAAGGGAGTGCCGAAGAGCCTTGGGGAAGCGTTGCGGCGCACACAGACGGGGAGTTTTTCTACAGCGGAGACGAGCCGGTCGCGCGGTTGGCGTATCGGGCCCGCCTGACAAATTCAGCCCCCTATGTCAGTCCGGCGCTCGAGCGCATTGCCATTGACTACGATCAAGTCTTGGTCGCCCAACAGCTCTTGGCAGAGGTGGCCGTATCCGATTCGCTGCGCAAGGGCGAGGAAGAGACGCTGATCTACCGGGTGGAGATTGTGACTGGTGTGGATGATTATGGAGTCGATCTCTTGCGCGTACAAGGCCCCTTACTCCGCGTAACAGCCGTGCGCGTCGATGGTCGGGAACTCGTGCCCACAGAGGGCTACACTTGGGGCCCGACGCCGGATCGGGAGGGGATGCTAATAGAGCTTGCACCTGGCGAGCAGATCAACGCAATGGCGACCGTCGAAATTGAGGGGCAGGCGCTCTTTGTGCGGGACAAGACCGCCATGCGCTTTGAGGCTGGCAACAAGGCCCAAGGCGACAGAGACGGCTACGTGAACTGGCAGCAGGGGCAAGAAATGCCGGGTGCCACTTGGACGGTACTGGCTGCGGGAACGCCGTTGCAGCTCTTGGGCGAAGTGCAGGTGCAGCCGCGCCCGTTTTCGCCGTTTGCAGACGAGTATGCGCGCTTTGCCTTCGTCGTTGGCAATATCGAAGAGGGCCGGGAAGTCGTGCTAAAAATTTACAACTTGACCGGTCGGCCGATTCGCCAGTTGGCGCAGACTGGAAGCGCCCGGACCTATCAGTTCGAGTGGGACGGTCGCGATGGGAGCAGTCGGGTTGTCGAGCCGGGACTCTATCTGTATGAGGTTGGGATAGAAGGAAGCGATAAGGCGCGCCGAGGTACTTTTGTGGTGGCGTACTAGCGTCCTATTGCTGGCCTTAGTCTCCCCGGTCAGCGCAGCTTTTGAATTTGCGGGACGGGGTGCCCAGAGTACGGCACTGGGCGGAGCTTTCGCTGCCAGTATTCAGACGGCTGAGGCCGTTTGGTACAATCCGGCTGGCAATGCCCAGCAGCAAAAATGGCAGGCTGGCACGACGCACGCGTTGCTCTATCCTGGGTTGGACCAAAGCCCAGCCCTAAACGGCTTGTCGGTAACCGGGCCCTTGCGGGGTGGGGGCTTCCAACTGGGCCTTTCGTTTCTCGGTGCTGACGGCTGGCGCGAAGAAGTGATTGCCTTGGGCTACGGACGGCCGTTGCACGAGCGATTCGCCTTGGGCGGCGGCTTGCGCACTAGCGCTTGGAAAGCTGGCGATCTGTCGCACCGGGCTTGGCACCTCGATGTAGGTGCAACTTGGGAAGTGGGTTTCATACACCCGTGGGCGTACCTGCGCTTGGCGTTGGTCGCCAAAGGCTTAAACGGCGCAAATATCGCCGCGGGCGGCCAAGCTGCAGGTAAAGAAAAGCTGGCCGTAGTTGCGGCGGCCTTACTCAACCTAGCGGGGCGAGAAGTCCTGCTCGACATTGTGCGCCGCGATGAGCGAACTGAATTCAGGATGGGGTACGAGACGCGGACGGTGAGTCTCAACGGCGCTCGGTTCCGCATGGGTGGGACCGCGGTTGGTTCGGGTTTTGACGAGAGAGAGCTCAATGTGGGGCTTGGTCACAACTATAAGCAATGGCATTTCGATTATGCTTATTCATACCCCCTACACCTCTCCGGCTATGGAGGCGTGCATCGGTTCAGCGTTGGTTATCGCCAGCACTGAGTTGGAATGCGACTGAAGCAGAATTTCTATTACTGAATGAGGATAGCTGCCATGAGTAATGCGATAAAAAGCCTGGTGAGGACCGCGCTACTAGCGTTTGTTGGGTTGGGAATGCTGGGTGCCGAAGCCGAGGCGCAAACCTTTCTGCGCAACCGGGATTTCCTCAACCTCGGCCATCCCGAACCGTATTTGAACTACGGGCGCAAGGAGTACGATCCCTATCCTTCGGTGATCAACGCACGCAATCGCTACGACCGCTTAGGCAACTACCTGTCGCGCGGTTTCAATGTCTTCTCTTGGGAATTTTCCCGCCCTGGGGAAAGTAATATCAACACTCGTACGGCCAACTACTTAGGATGGTTTGCCAACTTGGTGATGCTCAACGACTCGTACAAGGGTTGGAACTACCGAGTGACCTTGGGCGAGGACATCCGCGCTAAGTTTTCAGATCTGACCTTTAGCGACCCGCGCTTCTATGGCATCTTGCTCGACGGCGCTTCCTCGGACAACAGATTCACCCTGATGCTGAGCCAAGGTGGCGACATGTTGGGTGCCGCCAAGTTTTCGACCTTCAAAGCGACTAGGGAGACCTCGCCGGTGTTGATCTTTGGTGGCCACTGGGAGACCAAGCTGGGCAATGTGCTGCGCATGGGTGCCACGTACTTCAATCAGCACATGGCCAATACCGCCGATGAGAACGGCTCCTTCCTCAAGGGCGATACCCCCTACAGCATGCTGCCGCCTTCTTTTGTCGAAGTCATTATAGAAGACGATTCGCCCGACGATGTAGGCCGGACGGCCACCGTCTATGACGTAGATGTGGTGGTCATCGGCGAGTCGCAGGGGCAGCGAGTGCGCCTGACCAGCATTGAAGGCGATCCCGAGTACGACTCGAGCCTGAAGATGATAGATCCGGTTGGCGGGGCCGAGGGTGGGCTGATCGTAGCTGGCGGCGACCAAGTGGTCTTCCGCTTCCAAATGCCGCAATTCAACCTGCCGGATGCCGCGGAGTACTCCGCAGATCCCGACGACTTTGCGCCGGGTCTGACGATGAAGTCCGTGCGCTTCTTGGCCGATGTAGAAGGCGACTATCGCATTTTGGTGCGCCAACAGCACTTGTTCTTTGACCAGCGGGCCCACCAAAAGAACGTGGACAAAGTGGCTGAGGGGGACGACAGATACGCTCCGGGCGGCAGGAGCTACGTCAACCCTTTTACCGGGCTAAAAGGCGACGACGCAACCAAACCGCTCGAAGATGTGCTAGTAGAAAATCCCGACGCCTTCCAGCACTGGCCAGTGGTGCCGGATCCGACATTTACTCAGGCGCAGCCGTTTTTGCAATACAAGTGGGATCTGCTCGATCCGACCCGAGTAGGCTATACGGTCATGCGCTCCGACGGCAGCGACTCGGGCCGCAAGGTGGTCGAGTTCGACTACGGCATCCCCACCGGTCAGGCGCTCTATGGATTGGACTGGGACTTAAGTCTCAAAGGACTAAAAGTAAAGGGCGAGTTGGTCGCCAATCCCCAGTACTTCCTGTTCCCAGTGGGCAGCAATGCCGGCAAGCGTTTTGACAAGCGATCCCTCGGCTATTTCCTCACGGCCCAAAAGGAAGTAGGCCCGATCGAGATAGGCGGCGAAATTTTCAACCTAGATCCGGACTACAGCGGAAACTACGACAGCATCCGCGGCGGCGTACCCTTCTTTAGCGACGATTGCTTTGTGTGTCCACAGATGCAGGAAATGTTTGTCATGACCGATAATGACGACAACGATCAGTGGCCAGACGAGATGATCAACGAACTACCCAGTGCGGAGAAGTCGGATTCGGGCATTTTCCCCGGTTTGGACGAAAACAACGACCTAATTCCGGACAGCGACCAGAATTTCAACGGTATCCCCGACTGGACCGAGCCGATCCTCTTTTACGACGCCGATCCGCCGGATTTCATCTACGGCATCGACTTCAACAACAACGGCGTAGTCGATTACCGCGAAAACGACGCATTGCCCGACTATCCCTACCCACGGGACCGCCGAGGGGCTCACTTGGTGGCCACGAAGAAAGGCTTGGGGCGTTGGGGCAAATGGGCTTCTGTCGGCTATTACACCATGAAGGAGCCGGCTGGCGGAAGCAAGGCCAAGGCTATCTACGCCCGCTACGAGCACAACTTCACCTCGCCCTATCTGGGGAAAATTCGCATCAACGAGGATATTAAGCAGGTCCAAGACGATATCCGCGACGACGTGTACGTCTGGGAAGACGTGGGTTTTACCCAGCGGATACCTAGCCCCGTCCCGCACTTGAAAGGCCCGATGATTGAGGCGCGGGATCTCAATTCCCAGGTTTTCCCGCCGGATGTCGATCCGCTGAACATGCGCAATAGCTTGGTCAACACCTTGTTCCTCAGCTCGACCTTTAGGCAGTTTTCCAACCTCAACGTCATCAACAGCGTCCAGTGGATTCGCAACAGCAAAGCCGAGGACGAGTTCGACGACGGCACCCAGCAGGAAGTGGGTGTGCTCTCGACCTTTACGATGGTCAACCGGCTCGATTATACGATTAACGCCGGTAACCTGAACATCCGCCCGATGTTCAAGCACCTGTTTTTGCGCGAGCATGATAGCATACTCGAAGACGCTACTGGCGAAGGCCGTATTCGCTCGTTCTCGATTTACGCGCCGATCATCAGGACCCGCTTCGACTTGACGGCCAAGTCCAATCTGCAACTCGGATTTCAGGGCTTTCCTTTCTGGCGACACACTAGCTTGGACCGGGTGGATGATAGCAAGGATTTTAAGGAGTGGACGGTGGTGCTGATGATGAGCAACCGCTCGGATCACTACGGCTATGCCCTCGCCTCCCAATTCGGCTTCATTAGAACTAGCCGGGAGTACGACGATGCCACTCGCGCTTCCGATAGCTTCGACAACTCGCGCCTGTTCTTTGATATTGTGGCCGGGTTCTAGGCTAGGAGATTGACACCATGATTCTGGTAAATCTACTGCTGATCGCAGCGGTCGGTGTGGCTGCCAGCCTGAGCACGCGTTTCTTCTCGCCGGTGGAGTTGCAAGATCGCTTTGAAGAAGGTCAGAAGCTCTATGCGCTGGGGGACTACGACAGAGCCATTGAGCGCTATGAGGTCATTCTCTCCACGGAGAGCAACGCCATGATCAACGTGGAGGATGTAACCGTAGCGGTTGACGAGTTCATTCTGCCGGTGCGCGTGGGTGCCACCTACCAGCTAGGCAATACCTACAACAAGCTAGGTCTCGAAAAATTGCAGCGCTCGCAGTTTTTGCGCTCAGAGAAAAAAGAAGCCGAGGCTGACGCTCGCTACGAGGAGGCGCTGCAAGATCTCAACAAGAGCCGCGACCACTTCCGCACGCTAGCTGCAGACGAGCGCGTCGATGACCGCACCCGAGTGATGGCGCAGTACCAGATGATCCAGACGAGTTACCAACTCAAGGAGTACGAGCAGGTCATTGAGCAAGGGGCCGCGCTGCTGCGCAGCTTTCCTCACAGCCTCTACGAGTCATCCGTTCACTACGATCGAGCGTGGTCTTATTATGAATTGGAGCGCTACGAGGAAGCCATCGCCAGCTTCAAACAGGTGTTAATCTTGGCCCCCAGAGGTTCTAACGCCGATCGCTCGCTCTTCCAGATCGCCGAGAGCTACGACAAGCTGGGGCAATACGAGGATGCACTGGAGTTCCTCGACCGCCTCATCGCCCGCTACGACTTCGCGCAGATGACCGAGGAAGAAATCATCGAGATGACCACCCTCAAGCTCAAGGGCTTGGTCAAGGAGACGGCGCGTGAGTTAGTCGCCAAGGCCCACCTGAAAAAGGGCGATATCTACGCGCGCAACGGCGAGGTCGAAAAGGCCCTCGCCTCTTATGCCGTGCTCCCGGTCGAGTACGCGGCTGAGCCGGTCTTGGTGCAAAATAGCTATATCCGCACCGCCGAGTTGGTGCAGAAGGAACAGGGCACGACAGCAGCCATCGCCGCGTACAAGGACGCCATCGAAAAGGTCGAGGACAAGCTCTTTCAAGCCCGCACACAGCTAACGGTCGCCCTGATGCTTTTCGACCAGGAGGAGTACCTCAAGTCGGGACAAGAATACGAGATATACCTCAATGCCTATGGCGATGTGGCCCGGCGCATCGGCTTTGACCACTACAAGGTTCTCTTTCGCATCGCCCAGTGCCACCAAGAATACGGGCGGCAGATCCGCGGCGAAGACTCAGCTAGAGCGGACGCGGAGATCTCCAAAGCGCTCAAGGGCTACGATGAGCTTTTGAGCCAGCGCGAGGACAATGTCCTGATACCGGACGTGCTTTTTAACGCCGGATTTGCCAACCAACTTCTAAAGAAAGACGAGGCAGCGCAGCCGCTATACCAGCGGTTAGTCGACGAGTATCCGGACCATCCGGCGGCTCCTAACGGCCTTTTGCAGTTGGCCCGCATAGCCTATGCTGCGTCCGAACTCAAACGGGCCGAGGAGATATATAGGTCCTTCCTCGACCGCTTCCCGGATTCGGAACTGCGCAATACGACGCGGATGGAGTTGGGCCTTACCTACAAGCACCTCCAAGATACAGATAGCGCCATCGCCGCCTATGAGACGGTGGAAGAGGGTTGGGACAAGTGGCCTACTGTGCAGGTCGAGTTGGCCGAGCTATACATGGGCAAACAAGAGTACGAAAAGGCGCGCAAGGCCCTAGCTCGCGCCCTGGATCAAGCCGGCGACGACACCCTAAAAGGCCAGATGCACTACACCTTGGCTCGGGTGCATTTTGCCGAGGACAATTTCGCCGGTGCGATTAACTCTTGGGGGCAAGCCATTGCGCTGAATCCACCCACGCACATCCTGCAAAATTCGCTGCTGGCCCGCGGCGGTGCGTACTACGAAGTCGCTAAACAGCAAGACGCCGTCGGCGACACGGCCACGGCCCGCGTAAGCTATGAGGCGTCGCTGGATGATATGAAAGCCCTGCTCGAAAGCGATCCCGCGCCCCAGATAAAGGACAGTGCCTTCCGCACGCTGGGGGCGGGCATGATCCGCTTGGGGCGGCAAGAAGAAGCGGCTAGCTACTACCAAGAACTCATTACTGCGTCGGACGACCCGCAAGAGCAGGCGACCTTTAGTATGCTGCTGACCGAGCTTTATTACGACCAGCAGGACTTCATTCAAGCCGAGAACTTCGCTCGCCAGCTTCTCGACATGCAGTTTGAAGACGACAATCAAGCTGGTTACTACCGCAAGGAACGCGCCTATTCCATCATCGGCAATGCGCTGTTGCAGCAAAAGAAATACGAGGAAGCCGCCCGCATCTTTGCCCAAGGTCTCAAGCGCTATCCGAATTCGGGCGAGAGCGGCAACTTGGCCTTCTCCAAGGGCTTTGCCGAAATCAGCTATGGCGACTACGCCACCGCTGCCAAGAGCTTCAAGTCCTTTGTCAAAAAATATCCGCGCAATGCCAACCGCATTCACGGCCAGTACTATCTGGCCCACAGTCTCCAGGCCCTGACCCAGTTCAGGGAGGCCGCCGCCGCTTTTGCCGAGCTTGTCGAGCGCTATCTCCAGTCCCAATACGAGGAAGAAGCGCTTTTCCTCATTGGCGAAAACTATTACAACGAGCAGGCCTTTGCCGAGGCCGCGGCTGCATACCAGGCGCTGTTGGCAAAATATCCCCAAGGCCGATACGGCGGGTCGGCGCAGTACGCGTTGGCTTGGTCTTTCGTCGAACAAGAAGAGATGGAGCAAGCTGTAGGCGCGATGCAAAACCTAGTTGCCAATTACCCCGAGAGCGAATTCGCCCCCAAAGCGCAGTTTACCATCGGCGACTACTACTACAATATCCAGTCGTATGGCGAGGCCATGGCGGCCTACCAGCAAGTACTCAAGCTATATTCCAACTCCGAGGAAGCGTCGAGGGCCACAGCCCTAGTGGAAGAGCTAAGCGAGATCCAGGCCAGCTTTAGCTACAACGAGGCCATGAAGCTCTTTGAAGCCAAAGACTACGACCGAGCCGTGCCAGCCCTACAGAATATTATCCGCGATTACCCTGGCACCTATACCGAATTGGCCGCGTACTGCAACTTGGGGCTGGTCTATGAAATTACACGCCAATGGTCGCAGGCCGTGGAAAACTATCAGGTAGTAGAGGAAAAGGGTGGGGACAAGCCGGAAAACGCCGACGTAGTCAGTTTTGCCAAGCTACACCGAGAATGGATCGTGGAAAACCGACTCTAGCGAGCTTTCAATGCAACGCAAAGCAGGACACAATACCGGGAGGTTGTAATGGAGCAGAATTTTTTAGTTGACCAGTTTTTCAAAGGCGGGCCTATCATGTGGCCCTTGTTGCTCTGCTTGCTGATCGCCCTAGCCATCATCATAGAACGGCTGTGGCGTCTGCTGACGGTCCCGGGCGAAGAGGAGGCCGAACAGCAGCTCAACGAGGCCGAGGAAGTGCTCAGCAGCCAAGGCGAAAGCGGGGCTATTGAGCTGTTTCGGCAAGGCAGTGGCGTGCTCAACTTCATTTTCGCTGCCTTGGTGAAGCGCTACGACACCTTAGTGCTGGAAAATCGCACGGACCTAGAGGACATGCGTCAAGAGTTGATCTTGGCCACCGACGAGGCCGGCGAGATGTATCTCGGTCGCCTGCTCAACGCGCTGGGAACCATTGGCGTTCTCTCCCCGTTGATGGGGTTGTTGGGCACGATCATGGGTATGATTAACGCCTTTGACGCGATTGCCCGCGCCGGGGCCGGCGATCCAGCGGCTGTGGCCAGCGGCATCTCCGAGGCCCTGATTACTACGGCCAGTGGCCTCATAGTCGCCATCCCGACCATCATCTTCCACCGCTACCTCTCCGGTCGCGCGGAAAAGGTCTTCAAGAGCGTGGAGCTGTACTGCCACGCCTTTGCCAATACCCTGCTGGTGCGCTTCCAAGCTAGCCAGCGGGAGGCCAGCTAGGCAGAAAGAGACCCTGCGATGCGGCAGAGACGAAAGAGTGGATTCGGCAAAAGCGTCTTCAAGACCTCGGAAAACCCGGATCTGACCCCGCTTATCAACTGCATGTTCTTGCTGTTGGTTTTCTTCATGGTGGCGACCACTTTCGTCAACCCCAAGGGCCTGAGCGTAGATCTGCCGGGTGGCGAAGGCGAGTCGCGAGCGACCAAGGACATGAACATCGTGATTGACCCAGATCAGACGATCCAAGTCAACGGCGAGGTCACGGATAAGGCGAGATTGGCAGAAAAAATCCGTCAAGTCATCGAGGCCGACAACACCAAGAACGTGATCTTGGAGTCCGCGCGTTCAATACCTCACTCTTATGTAGTGCAGGTGATGGACATCGCCCGCGGCGAGGGCATTGAGGCTATCGCCTTCGCCAAGAGCGGAGAAGGATAGCGGCATGGCTAAACGGAGACAGTCGCTGGCCGAAAAAGCCGGCGAATTTGAACTGAACCTAACGCCGATGATAGACGCGGTGTTCCTGCTACTGATCTTCTTTATGACTACCACGGTTTTCGTTAAGGCTACTCAACTCAAAATCGAACTGCCCGACTCGGTCCACTACGACCAGTTAAAGGCCGAGAAGAAGCTAAATCTGCGCATCTCGAGCGAAGGCCAGCTCGAAATCAACGGGCAGCTAGTGGCCATGGGGCAGCTAACGAGCTGGCTAGAGCGCGAAAAGGTCCGCACCGGCTCATCGACGCTGATTATCACTGCGGACGCCGATGCTGCGCACGGCTATATCATCGACGCAATGGAATCGGCCACCATGGCAGGTGTAGCACAGATCGACATTGAGACCGAGGAACCAAGCAATTGATAGTAGCTAGCAAAAAGGGAGTTGCAATTTTATGAGAGCGAGGTATGTAGCGTTCCTCGGAGTAGTGGTGCTCGGGCTAGTCTGGAGCTGCGGGGGGCTGGTGCCGCCCCAACTCGAGTACGACCTGCACGTGATGCCCGTCCTGCCCGAGGGCCGTGGCGATTACACCATCGACCCAGACGACAGTTCGATGGTCTTTAGCAAAGAGGGGCTTTTGATCCGGGTTCGGCACCTGAGCGACCCCGAGCTCAACGAGCGCTTCCCGCCCCTGTACGACGGTCGCCACGTCAATCCCTACACCCGGGACGACATCGATCCCGAAAAGGGCTATACTCCACCCCGGTTTACCGTTTTTGAAGTCGAGGTCATAAACAAGACCTATGCGAAGATTGAATTCGATCCGGCCAAGGCGACCATGGAATCGGGCGGTGAGACCCATCGCTACTACGATCCCGGGCGCGAGGGGGCCGTCGTGTTGGGGGGTAACAGCTTCACCAAGTACTACAAAATGGAGCTAGGCACTTCGGGCAACGAACGCGAAATCAACCTAGAGCGCATGGGCATTATCTACAAGACGGTCTTTCACCGCCATCGGCCGATTTTCCGCGATAGTAGCCAAAAAGGCATGTTGGTCTTCGATCCGTTGCTACCGGAAAACGACGAGTTGCTGCTCACATTCCACGAATTCGTGCTTTCGTTTGACGCCAGTGGCAATCCGGAAGAGACCATCGACGTCGAGTTTCGCTTTGCGGTGGACCAAGGAACGAGGGAAGAGGCCAGAGCGGAGGGGGCGGGTTGAGTCTCCGGCGCTGCTCTGCATCTGGATAGCACGTATGGCAGGACATCTCATTGCGAGGAGCTGGACCTTCCGTCTAGCTCCTCTTTTTATGCACAAACCGCTGTTGGCCGGGCTGCTAGTCGGGGCCTGCATTAGCTGTGGCGACGAGCGGCCGGACAATGCCCATTTGCTGGCCAAGGTCGGCGAGGTCGAGATTACCGCGGCCGATCTGCGCACCCTTGAGGCCAATCTCAAAACGGCCGCCATGCGCGCGCAGCACCGGGACAACTTGCAGACGCTAATTGACCGCGAGGTGTTGCTTTTGGAGGCCAACGAGCGGGGTTTGCAGCGCGACGAAGAGGTTTTAGCCAAACTCGCCAAGCGCGAAACCAAGGCCCTTGCCGACGCGATGTTGCGGCGCAACGTCACGGCCAAAGTCTCAGTAACTGAGGACGACATCGAAAAAGCCTACGCACGACCAGGATGGGGAGAAAAGGTCACCACCATGGAGATTTTTGTGCCCAACCAGGAACAGGCACGTCAGGTGCAGGTGCTTTTGGCGCAGGGCGAGGACTTTGCGGAAGTAGGCCGTCAATTCGCCGCCGACCCTTATTACGGCATGAATACCGGCGAGATTCGGCGGCTGGCCTATTCGCCCTTCGACAGTCCCCCCTCGTTAGTACAAGCGGTCTTCGCCCTGCCCGAAGACGGCGTGACCGAGCCGCTCCCCTTGCACGGAGGATTCATTATCGCCAAAGTGGCAGAGCGTCGCCGCGCTGAATTGGTCGAGGTCGAGGACGGCATCCGCGAGGCACTCGGTGACGAGCAGCAAAAGCAACTGCGCGAATCGTATCTGCGGCACCTCAAGTGGGATTTGGACACGGTTTTTGACGCCGAGGGTATGGATGTGGTGGTCGGCGTCTTACGGGGCGCGATCCGCTACGCGGATTTGGACGAGATCCAGCGCCAGCACCCGGTCTATGCTTTCGAAGGCTTGCAGATGGATGTGGCAGAGGTCTTAGAGGCCGTGCGGCCATCGGGCCGATTGTGGCCGGAAGCTAGCGTCGCCTCCGTCAACGAAAAACTATCTGAGAGTCATTTTCCCACCCGCCTCATGGCCCACGACGCCCGGCGCAAGGGCCTCGATAAAACCGAGGCTTTCGCGCGGTCGCATGAACTAGCGTTGGGCAACCTGATGCTGATGAAACTGCGCGAGCAGATATTGGCCGAGGCTCCTGCGCCGACGGAGGAAGAACTGCTGGCCTTCTACGAGGAGCACAAGCACCGTTTCCGCAGTCCCCCTCACGCGCAATTAGAGGAAATTTTGCTCGAGACCCCAAGCGAAGCGCGCCAGATCGCGGCTCAGATTGAGGCGGGTGCCGAGTGGTCGGAGCTGGCCCGCGCCCACAGCCGGCGCCGCAACGCCAAAGATGGTCTCCTGTACGTCTCCCAATCACAGGCTCCCTTTTTGGGAGAGCCTTGGATGAACGCGGTGATGAACGCAGAGTTACAACAGCTCCAAGGGCCGATCCAAACGAGGGGGGGGTATTCGATCTTCAGAGTTATCGAAAGATACCCAGAGATTTACTACGGCCTAGATCTAGAGCGGGTGCGGAATGCAGTGGAGCGGGACGTGCGAGAGCGCATCGAGCGGGAATTCTTCAACAGCTATCTGCGCGATTTGCGCCAAAAATACGCCGAGCAGATTGACGTGTACGAAGAGCACCTGCGGTATTTGGACGACGAGTTGGTGCAAAACTGAGTAAACGAGGGGAGTGATTTTGTCACAGGCCAACGCTCAAGAGCGCTTTGCGGTGATGCCCGCCGACGCCCCCTTTGAACCGGGCTTCAATGCAAAGACCCTGTGGGCGGCGCTCTTCGTCGGCTTCGTAATGCTGCCCGGCGCGATTTACCTCGGGCTGGTGACCGGGATGAGCATGGCCGGAGGTGCCGAGTGGGTAACGCTCATTCTCTTTATCGAAATGGCCAAGCGCACCTTCGTGTACTTGCGGACTCAGGAGATCATCATCCTCTACTGGGTCGCCGGTGGCTTGGTGATGATGGGCGGCAAGTTGGGCACTGGGGCCGACCTGTTCGGCGGCCCATTCGGCGTATTGATATGGGATCAATATCTGATCCAATCACCCCAGGCCGACGGACTGGCCGAACACATCCCAACTTGGGTCGTGCCCCCGCGTGGCTCGGAGGCTCTCTTAGAGCGCAGCTTCCTGGATAGCGCGTGGCTTAAGCCCATCGTCATCCTCCTCTGCGCCGTTGCATTGCAGCGCGTCAACGCCCTGTCGTTGGGCTACGTACTCTTCCGCATCACTCACGACATCGAGCGCCTGCCCTTTCCCATGGCCTATGTGCAGGCCGGCGGTGCGACGGCCCTCGCCGAGACCTCGGCCAAGCAGGAGGGCTGGCGTTGGCACGTGTTCAGCACGGGGGCCTTTATCGGGGCAGTGTGGGGCGTATTCTACGTGGTGGTGCCGACGCTGTCGTCGGTTTTTCTAACCGAGACCGTGTCGATTTTGCCGATTCCCTTCATCGACTTCACCGTGCCGCTAAAGGCGGTTTTGCCCGCCGCGGTCATCGGCTTGGCCACGGATTTGATCCACGTGCTGTTCGGTCTCGTGTTGCCGTTCTGGGTCGTAGTAGGGGTGTTTGCCTCGTCTATCTTGGTCAACTTGGTCGCCAATCCCATCCTCTATGCCTACGGCATACTGCACACTTGGGAGCCGGGCATGTCGTCAATCCCCACACAGATTGCCAATACCTTTGACTTCTGGCTGAGCTTTTCGCTGGGCGGAGCCATAGTAGTCGCGGCTGTGGGTTTCTATACGGCGGGCAAGGTCTTACTCGCCGTCGGCAAGGAACGCGCTCCGGCTCGAGAAGCGGATCGGGCACCTAGTTCCGAGCGCGGCGATATCCGCATTGTCATGGCCTTGGGGATCTGGGCGGTGAGCACGCTGGGCTTCGTGCTGATGGTGTACTATTTAGTGCCCGATTTTCCCTGGTGGATCACCGCGCTCTTCGGCTTTGTGTGGACGCCGATCTACTCGTACATCGGCACGCGGATGATCGGCCTGACGGGATCGCCGCAGGGGGTGACGTTTCCCTATCTGCGCGAGGCCAGCTTTTATTTGTCCGGCTACCAAGGAGCCGGGATCTGGTTCGCGCCGGTGCCGATCTTCCAGTGGGGCTATGAGGCGCAAGTGTTCAAGCAGCTAGAGCTGACACGCACTCGCTTTGGCAGCATCGTCAAGATGACGGCCCTGACCTTGGCTGTGATGTTCGTGTGTAGCTTCCTGTTCTGGTCGCTGATATGGAAGTTAGGGCCGATTCCCTCCTCGGCGTACCCATTCGTGCAAAAGATGTGGCCCTTCCACGCCACCATGCAGGCGTTCTGGGCCAAGTCAACGCTGCCGGGCGCGGGTCAGAGTTTGGTGACGCAAATTATTCGCTGGGATTACATCGGGATAGGGCTGGTATTTAGCGGTGCATTGTACGCGTTGCTGAGCGCACTCAGCGCGCCGCTGGGGATCTTCTATGGTTTTGTCGCCGGCCTCGGCGGCTGGCCGCACTTTGCCATCCTCAACTTCGTCGGTGCCTTGTTGGGCCGTTTCTACTTGCAAAAGCGCTTTGGTCCCGAGCGCTGGTACGCGTACGCGCCCATCGTGCTGGCCGGGTACTCGTGCGGCGTGGGGCTGATTGGCATGACGTCCATTGCCATAGCGCTGATTTCCAAGGCCGTGTCGCAGGTCGTGTTCTGAGGGGTCACACGGTGAGTCGCGCACTGGTGTGCATGGCCCTGTTGGCGCTTGGTTGCGGCCAAAAGAATCCGGGGCAGGTGAGCGAAGATCGCGTGGTTGCGCCCACTCCGCCCGGCGAGGCTCCTGCTACCGAAGAGACCCGCGAAGTGACCGAGGTCAACAAAGCCGATCACGCCATGGTTTTCGTGCCCGAGGGCCTCTTTGTGATGGGCTGGGAAGCGGGTGACCCAGACGAGCGGCCGCCGCACCAAGTCTTTCTTTCCGCGTACTACATCGACCAGTTTGAGGTCACCATAGGACGATACCGGCAGTGCGTAGAGGACGATGTCTGTGAAGAGCCGGCCTATGCCCCTAACTGCAATTGGGACAAAGAGATAGAAGACACTCATCCCATCAACTGCGTCAACCGCCAAAGCGCGTTCGATTATTGCGCGTGGGCTGGCCTGCGGCTGCCGACCGAGGCTGAGTGGGAGAAGGCTGCGCGCGGAACCGATGGACGCACGTATCCTTGGGGGTACGAGTTGGAAGGAGGCGAAGCCAACTTTCGCTTTATCGCCGGAGCGACCGAGCCGGTGGGTAGCCGTCCCGCTGGGGTGTCGCCGTACGGGGCACACGACATGGCGGGCAATGTGTGGGAGTGGGTGTCCGATTGGTACGGGGACACGTACTATGCAGAAAGTCCACGGGATAATCCGCAGGGGCCGTTGCGCGGGGAATTTGGAGTGCTGCGGGGTGGGTCGTGGTGGTTTGAAAAGGAGTCCCTGCCCGCGGCGAATCGGGAAGCCTATGATCCACGATTGACCGATATAGATATTGGGATTCGGTGTGCGCGGGATTTTTGAGTTGGGTGTTAGGTCGATCTGGCTATTGCTCGTCGCGCTGGCGGGCTGTGGTAAAGATCCGGTAGCGCCGGTCGTCTTGGAAGAGGGCGTTGTCATTGCGTCATCGGCAGATATCGCGGCCCTTAGGGAAAGGGGGGGAGATGTTTACATCATCGACGGCGACTTGCAGATCGTCGGGAGTAGCTTAGTTGCGCTGACGGGTTTGGAAGGGCTGAGGCGCGTCGAGGGGAGCGTTGAGATTTGGTTTAACGACCGCTTGGAAAGCCTAGCGGGGCTGGAAGGGCTTGAAAGCGTGGGAGCTGGGCTAGGTCCGGCGGATGCATCACCGCCCTTACCTATTCCCGCGGTCGGCAAAGCCGCTCATGTGGTGGAAGGCCTATTGATCTTTGAAAACAAGGCTCTGCGCTCGCTCAAAGGGCTAGAGAACTTGGCTTCTGTTAGCGGGGGCTTGGCACTGGTCCGCAATGAATCGCTTGCGTCCCTGACGAACATGCCGCATCTCGTGGAGATCGAAGGCAGCGTGGACATCTGGTACAACGACGCGCTGCAAAGCCTAGAGGGTCTGCACTACTTGGCTAGAGTGCGGGACTTTTTGGAAGTCAGCGGCAATGGCGCGCTGCCAAGCCTAAACGGGTTGCGCGGCATCAGCCACGTGGGGGCGGATTTGATCATCAGCAACAACGCGCTGCTGCCTCAATCCGAGGTGCGGGCCTTTGCCGAGCGGATGGTAGCTGAGGGATTTGCGGGGGCGGTGATAGTCCAGGGCAATCTGGACGATTAGCAACCCTTCACTTTCGCACTAGGCGGATGCGGTGGTTGCGGGTATCGGCGATGTAGAGGTTGTCGTCTGGGTCGAGTTCGATGCCATAGGGGCGGTTGAGCAGGGCGGCTTGTGGAGGACCGCCGTCGCCCATATCGCCGGATTTGCCGCACTGACCGGCTGCGGTATAGAGCGCGCCGTCGAGGTCGATGTAGATCACACAGTGGTTGAAGGTGTCGGCGATAAAGACGCGGCCCTCGGAGTCTATGGCCACGTCGCAGGGCCAGTTGAGCGAAACGTCGAGCGCCGCGGCCCCCTCGTCGCGTTCGGCACTAGTCATGAACGAGAGGACTCCATTACCGGCGATAGTGGTAATAATGCCAGTCGCGTAGTCAACCTTGCGGATGCGGTTGTTGAAGGTGTCGGCGAGGTAGAGGTTGCCGAATTCGTCGGTGGCGATGCGGCTGGTAGGTGGAGCCGCCTGGCCTATTGGAGCGTAGATCCGGGCTTGGTCGGCGGGCCCTCCGTCGCCGAAAAAACCCGGATCGCCGGTGCCTACGACCGTGTGGATCGTGCCGTCTGTATCGACCATGCGGATGCGCTGATTTTCCTGGTCGGAGATGTACATGCGTCCGAGTGGGTCGAAGGCGGTAGCGCTTGGCAGGTTGATTGTTGCTAGGGCCGCGGGCCCTCCGTCGCCGCTGTAGGTGCGCTCGCCCGTGCCGCAGATCGGCTCGATATAGTCGGTGGCAAAGTCGTAGCGCAGGATCATCGAGTTGTGCCAAG
>JAPPEF010000283.1 GCA_028875335.1 Gemmatimonadota bacterium | reverse complement strand
TTCGGTGGGGGCGGCAGATAAATTGCAGGCGGGTAATAAAAAGAAATAGTAGCAGTGCCATGCGTTCTTGTGCAGGTTGCGCCCGTTCCCATATTGTCTAGGAGTGGGCGCAACTTATAGAGGGAAATACACTATGACCACACAGCCACAAAGCCGCGCCTTTACGGTCGGCAAGTGCGATCGCATGGTCGCAGCCGACATTCTCACCGAGGAGGACCGCGTTGAGCTTATCGCCGCTCGAAGACGTCCCTTTACGGTCGGCGAATACTACCGCATGGCCGAGGCAGCCATCCTCACCGAGGAGGACCGCGTTGAGCTTATCGCCGGGCAGATTGTCGCCATGAGTCCCATTGGCAGCCGCCACGCCGCTTGCGTCGATCGACTCAACGGCTTATTGCATCGCCAGTCAGAACAGGCCTTCATCGTACGAGTGCAAAGCCCCATCGCCCTCGACGCGTACTCTGAACCGGAACCCGATCTCGTGCTGCTGCGTCCCCGCACCGATTTCTACGCCGATGCCCACCCCGCAGCGTCCGACGTGTTACTCGCCGTCGAAGTTGCCGATACGTCGGTCGACTACGACCGCGAGGTCAAGCTGCCCCTCTACGCTCAAGCCGGCCTTCCCGAAGTGTGGTTGATTGACCTGCAAGAAAGCCGCATCGAAGTGTACGCCCGGCCCCAAGGCGGCGCGTACCAACAGCGCGTCGAAGTCACAGCCGACGCTACTCTCACCTCGCCGACAGTAACCGGCCTAGAACTGGCAGTCGCCGACGTATTGGGGGGATGACTATGACCACCCAGCCGCAAAACCGCGCCTTCACGGTCGGCGAATACTATAGCATGGCCGAGGCAGACATCCTTACCGAGGAGGACCGCGTTGAGCTTATCGCCGGGCAGATCGTCGCCATGAGTCCCATTGGTAGCCGCCACGCCGCTTGCGTAAAACGCCTCAACTTGTTGATGGGAAAAATGGTCCAGGATTCCCTGCTGATCGGCGTCCAAGACCCCATCCAGCTCGACGCGTACTCGGCCCCTGAACCCGATCTCGTACTGCTCCGTCCCCGCGCCGATTTCTACGCGGCCGCCCATCCATCGGCAGCCGATGTGCTACTCGCCATCGAAGTTGCCGATACGTCGGCCGACTACGACCGCGAGGTCAAGCTGCCGCTGTATGCTCAGGCCGGTATTCCCGAAGTGTGGCTAATTGACCTGCAAGCAGGTCACATTGAGATGTACGCCCGGCCCCAAGGCGACGCGTACCAACAGCGCGTCGAAGTCACAGCCGACGCTACTCTCACCTCGCCGACGATCCCCCAACTCGCATTGGCCGCCGCTGATTTGTTAGGCTGACGTTAGTCTCTCTGCTCACGCCCAATCCAGCCACGGGACTAGCGCCTCGATGTCGCTGTTTTGAAATACCTATGATCAATACGAATCAAGTCAATACAGTACGAGCGGTTCACGAACTGCTTGAGGAAGTAGCCCGTTCTGACAGAAGACTTGTCTATTGGGTTGGCGCAGGAGCAAGTGCATGGGCAGGTTATCCGCTTTGGAATGATCTATCTGATATAGCCCATAGGACTTTCTCACGTTATGAATCGGGTTACGATGCCCAATATGGATTGGAGCTTCTCCAGACTGGTAATTATCCAACTTTCTTTGAAAAAATAAAATCTGTTTCTCCTCAGAGATACAATCAACTAATCAAGAATCAATTTACAATAAGGAAACCTACACCTGTTTATAGTAGATTTTTATCAGCTATCTCTTCTATTCAACCCATCCGTCTTATTACCACAAATGTTGACGAGATGCTGGAAAAAGGCTTGGAAGGCGTACAGACAGTACAACGAGGTGATATTGAGCAAATTTTAGATCTTAATGCTTCAGATAAATCATATCTTCTTAAGCTTCATGGTAGTGTTTCAGACATTGAATCAGTAGTTTTTACTAAGTCTGATTACGATGATTTTTGGTGCAATTCTCGTATCTCCGATATCCTTTCTAAGATAGTCGTCGAGTCTTCATTGGTATTTATCGGGTACAGCCTTCAAGATCAGTCAGTAGTAGAGCTTCTTGAGCGGTCAGATCAACTCCGTAGCCTTCTTGGCGATGGCCCCCACTTCGCAATACTTCCTCAACACAATGCTAAATTACCTTTAAGTGTAAGGGTAATCGAATATAAACCGATACCTCATAAAGATCACCGAACCTCAATAACCGTAATCGAGGAAGTAGCTGCATCACGAAAAGGCCAAGATTCCGATTATATACCACAAGAGACAGCTTCAAATCTAATAAGCGCACATCTACTTTTTGATATATTTCCTCCAGGAACTTGGAATACTTCATATACTGCAGAGGCGGTCGTAGCTTGAGATTATCTCATCCCCACCGGACAGAGTCGCATGAGTTCCAGTGAGC
>JAPPEF010000374.1 GCA_028875335.1 Gemmatimonadota bacterium | reverse complement strand
TTGCCGAGCAAAACATGATGGGCGTCGCCGCTGGCATGGCCACCTGCGGCCTCGTACCGTGGCTGAGCAGCTTCGCCTGTTTTATCGTCAACCGCGACCTCGACCAACTCCGCGTCGTCGTCGCCCAACCCAACCTGCCGGTCAAACTCTGCGGCGCCTACTCGGGCCTATTGACTGGCAAAACCGGCAAAACCCATCAAGAAGTCGCCGACATCTCCGTCATGCGGGCCATGCCGAATATGACCGTCTTGGCCCCGGCCGACGCCGTAGAGGTCCGCGCTTGTATGCTGGTGGCCAATGACCTGCCCGGCCCCGTGTACGTACGCATGACGCGCGACCCAGAGCCGGTTATCTTTCCGACCGACTACGAGTTTGAGCTAGGCCGCGCCTTTATCGTGCGCGAGGGCACGGACATCGCCCTTATATCCACGGGGGCCCAAACCCCGCGCTGCCTTGCCGCGGCCGACGAATTGGCGCGCGAGGGAATCTCGGCACTCGTCCTGCACGTGCCGACCCTCAAACCACTCGACGCAGACGCCATTGTCGCCGCGGCCGCGCAGACGGGCCGCGTAGTGACGGCCGAAGACCACACGATCATCGGCGGCTTGGGCGGCGCTGTCGCCGAAGTGCTAGGGGAGCAGCACCCCACACCCATGCGGCGCGTTGGCATCCGCGACGTATTCGGCGAATCCGCACCTAACGAGGATCTACTGCAAAAATACGGTCTGACCCCCGAGCACGTCGCGCAGACAGCGCGGGCGCTGCTCTCTTGACCGCCGTATCCAAATGCCCGTAATTAAGTGAGACTCATTTACTGCAACCGATAACCACAAGCTGCTGATGACGCGACATACTGGGTTTACCTGCCACACAGAGTGTTTGTTCGTCAGCAGAAGCTCATACGATTCATTAGAGTGCATCATCTCAGATGCACTCTTTTTCTTTGGTCGGTGCCACGCGAAACGAGAGGCCGCATGAAAGAGGGTTTGCTGCAACTGTTGAAGCTCCAAGAAGTTGATAAAAAGCTTTTCGAACTGGAAGAGGCCAAAGAAAAATATCCCGCTGAAATCGACCTGCGTCGCGGCAGGATAGCAAAAGCGCGGTCCGTCTTGAGCGATCTAGAGGCCCAAAGCGCGGAGTTCGAAAAGCAACAGCGGCACTGCGAGCGCGAGATCGAAAGTAGCAAGGCCACCCTGCGCGAGCGCGAGGAGCGCTTTGCCGTAGTGACCACCAACAAGGAATACGATTCCCTCCAACTCGAGATCGAGATTTGCAAACAGACCATTGCCGAACACGAGACGCAGTCGATCAAAGCCATTGAAGGCCTAGAGCGAATTCAAGAACAGATCGACGAAGAGCAAAGCGCTTTTGAGGAGGTCCGCGAGGCCGAGCAAGAGCGCATTGACGAACTCGAAGGCCAGCTCGGCACCATGCAGGAACAAATCGACGACGTCGTAGCAAGTCGGCAGGTGGTCGCCAAGAGCATCGAGGACATCGATGCCCAATTACTGCCGATGTACGAGCGCAGGAAGGGGCGGCGCGGGATTCGCGTCGCAGCCGTGCGCAAGGAAGCTTGCGGCGCTTGTTTCCACCAGATGCCCGCCCAAGTTCGCAATGAGGTTCGCGTCGGCAACCGCGTCATCTACTGCGAAAGTTGCGGCACCATTATGGTTTGGGACGAGCAGTCGGTTTGACTTTGGGAGGAGTAAGTTGGGCGGGCGCGCTAGCGGTTCCTAGCGGCCGCTGGTGAGGAAAGTCCGAGCTCCACAGGACAGGATGCTGGGTAACGCCCAGGGGGGGCGACCCCACAGATAGTGCCACAGAAAACACACCGCCCAGCTTGCTGGGTAAGGTTGAAAAGGCGAGGTAAGAGCTCACCGCACCTGCGGCGACGCAGGTGGCAGGGTAAACCTCATCCGGAGCAAGGCTAAGTAGGGGAAAAGAGGTGGTCCGCCTCGCTATATTCCCGGGTAAGCTGCACCGAGGCGGCCGGGCAACCGCCGCCCCAGATGAATGCCCGCACAGCGCACTTCAGGTGCGTGGACAGAACTCGGCTTATAGACTTACTCCTCCCACACCCGGGGCCCGGCGGCTCCGGGTGATTTTTCTGTTTTTGGAGAGCTATATGTTCCCGCTCATCGCCGCGTTAGTGTTGATTGCCGCGCGGCTTCCCGCCCAACAGCCCGAGCGCTATGTGATCGAGCCTTTGGTCTCGCAGCTAGCCGAAGGCTATATCGACTGGACGCAACACGCGCTCTTTGCCTATGGCGACGGCACCTCGCCCACGGCTGTCACCGACCCCGTGCAGCAGCGGCTGCACGGGTTGCGCAATGCCCGAGACGCGGCCTTCCACAACATGCGCCAACTAATCGGCCAAGTGCGCCTCAACGCCGATACCCAACTGCAAGATGCTGGCCTTGATCGCGATTTTCGAGAACTCGCCCGCGTGGCCATTGGTTCGCAAAGCGAGGATCAAGGACTCTATCGCATCGCCGTGCGAATGCTTCTGCTAGGCGATTTCGCGGCTGCAGTGCTGCCCGAGGTCGAGCCCATAGACCCAAGATTACACGACCTGAGCCATTTCGACGATTTTCCCACAGTGCCCGCTACTACCGATTCGCTAACAACACCGGCAACCACCGATTCACTCGCCGTGCCAGCCACCGCCGATTCGCTAACAACACCGGCAACCACCGATTCGCTTGAAATGCCAATCGTCGCCGATTCACTCGCCGTGCCAGATACCGTCGATTCACTAACAACACCAGCCACCGCCGATTCACTTGCAGCAGATGAACTCGTATTTTTCGTGCCTGAAGCACCCTACACCGGTCTGCTCATCGACGTCCGCGGCCTCGGGCTACAACCGAGCATAGCGCCGCGAGTGCTCAGCGCAGAGGGACACGTGATTCACGGCGCGGCTACCGTGGACCGCAGCCTCACCACGGACTACGGAGTCGCAGGCTATGACGACGACATCGACCGCGCCTACACAAGTGAACGGCTCGGCGGCGAGGAGGCCAACCCCTTCGTCGTCAGGGCCACGGGCACGGCCGGTCGCTACTCAGGCGACGCCATCCTCGACAACTTCGATGCCGTGCAGGTGCTGCAAGCCGACGAGGCCGGCGACTTCTTGCGCCAAGGCCGGGTGACCTTTCTCCTCGGCTCCGCGCCAGCAGCCTTCGACGACGCCTATTTCGATTCTACCTATACGGACACTTTCATCTTAGAAGGAATAAAAAATGAGTTTGAGTTTTACGGAGAAATGGAACCAAGCGATCTCCAAGAATAACTCGCTGGTCTGCGTCGGGCTAGATACCGATCCCGCGCAGCTACCCGCCAGCGTCCGCGCCAAAGCCGATCCCGTCCTCTACTTCAACCAGCAAATCATCGACGCCACCTGCGATCTCGTCTGCTGCTACAAGCCCAACTTCGCTTTCTACAACGCCCTCGGCGCGAGCGGCTTTGCCACGCTCAAACGCACCCTCGACTACATTCCCGAGGACATCCCGGTGCTCATCGACGCCAAGGTCGGCGACATGGGCAATGTAGCCGCGCAATATGCCCGTGCCTTTTACGAGGTCCTCGGCTGTGACGCGCTAACGGTGAATCCCTATATGGGTCACGACTGCGTCGCACCTTTCACCGCATACCAAGACCGCACCACCTTTCTCGTCTGCCTGACGTCCAACCCCGGTGCCGACGACTTTGAAAAACAGCTCATGGGCAACCAGCCCCTATACGAGCGCGTCATTGCCAAAGCCCACGAGTGGAACGCGGCCAACAACATCGGCCTAGTCTTCGGCGCGACTCAACCCGAGTACTTGGCTCACTTCCGCTCCCTAGCGCCGGACACACCCTTGCTGATCCCCGGTGTCGGCGCGCAAGGCGGCTCTATAGAGCTAGCGGTCAAAAACGGCTGCGACGCTCGCGGCGCGGGCATCCTCATCAATTCCTCGCGCGGCATCCTCTACGCCTCTCAAGACAGCGATTTTGCGGCTGCGGCGCGGCAGGCGACCCTAACCCTGCGCGACGCCATCAACGCCCACCGCCCTTGAGCCATTATTGCCATCGCGCATAGCTATCCCTATTTTTTTGCAACGAGTCGGGGTGTGGCGCAGTCCGGTCAGCGCACCTGCTTTGGGAGCAGGATGTCGTCGGTTCGAATCCGACCACCCCGACCACCATTTTCCCTCCAGCACCTTTCTCTTCGCACAGCGAAATTCGCACTTCTTTCACGGCAAGGATGAATCATGGCACGAGAAATCAAGGCTTTGCTCGACGAGGAAATCGCCGCGTACGCAGCGCGCAATCCTCGCTCCCAAGCAATGTTTGCACAGGCCAAGCAATCGCTGCCGGGTGGCAACACCCGCACTGGCATCCACATTGACCCTTTTCCCTTGTACGCCGACCGCGGCGAGGGAGCCTATCTCTACGACATCGACGGCCATCGCCTGATCGACTTCGTCAACAACAACACGGCCCTGCCCTTGGGCCACGCCCATCCCGCCATCGTCACTGCCCTACAGGAACAAATCGCCCGCGGCACTGGGTTTTCGCGGCCCCTCGCCCTCGAAGTGGAGATGGCCGAGATGCTCCGCGCGCGCATGCCCGCACTGGAAAAAATGCGCTTTTGCTCCTCTGGCACCGAAGCCGTACTCAACTCCCTACGCGTAGCGCGGGCCCATACCGGGCGCACCAAGATCGCCAAATTCGAGGGAGCCTATCACGGCATCGACGACAGCGCGCTAGTGAGTTACTTGCCGCCGCTGGGGCCAGAGTTGGGACCAGCTAACAAGCCGCACGGCGTGGCCTCTTCGGCCGGGCTGATGGCCCACACCCTCGACGAAGTGGTCGTGCTGCCGTTCAACGACGCGGCGGCCTGCGCTGAGATCATCGGCGATAACGCCCAAGACCTAGCCGCCGTGATCGTAGATCCGCTCTCCACGGCCGCTGGGCTAGCGCTGCCAGAGGCCGGTTTTTTGCCGAGCCTGCGCGACGCGACCACCCGCGCTGGTGCCCTGCTGATCTTCGACGAAATCGTCAGCTTCCGCTTCGGCCCGGGCGGAACGCACACGGCTTATCAAGTGCGGCCCGATCTGGTCTGTTTGGGCAAGGTAATAGCCGGTGGAACGCCCGGCGCAGCTTTCGGCGGCCGCGCCGACGCCATGGACCTATACGATCCAGCCGAGGGGCCGCAGATCCAACAATCCGGGACCTTCAACGCCAATCCCATCGCCCTAACCGCCGGCTTGCAGACCCTCCAAGCACTGACCCCCGAAGCGTACGAGCAAATGGAAGGGCTGGCGCGGCGGGCGGCTGAAGGGTTGGAGGCTGCGTTTGGCGAGGCTGGTGTCGCCGTGCAGGTGGTCGTGGCCGGGTCCATATTCCGGCTGTATTTCCTCGAACAGCCGCCGCGCAACTTCCGCGAAGCAGCGCAGGACGATGCGCAGATGCACCGTTGGCTGTTCTTCGCTCTGCTCAACAAGGGGCTATACACGCGAACGGGCGGCAACATATCACTGGCGACCGAGACTCACCACATCGACGCGCTGGTTCAGGGGGTGCGCGAGATGGTGCAAGTGCTGTAACGTCCCACATGACCGCTAGCGCATGGCGGCGCGCATTCTTTTGCAGCCTGTCCCTGAGCATGGTTTGCTGCGGCAGTTGGGGCCGACAGCCTCCGCCAGCAGAATCGCCAACCACGGCAACGGCAACGGCCCATTACGCCTACTACTGTGCCGACTGCCACGGTCCCGCCATGGACGGGGGCATGGCCAGCAGCCTGATTGACGGCCGCTGGGATTACGGCGCAAGCGACGCGGCCATCTTCGCAAGCATTGCCGTGGGGATTCCCGAGGACGGCATGCCCGGATTTCGCGCCGTGATGGGCGCAGCCCAAATCGACGAGTTGGTGCGCCTGATGCGGGAAGCCGAGCGCACACAATCTCCTTAACCCCATCCATTCTCACAGACCTTGCTACCGCTGCCAATACAGGCACCCTATGGGGCTGAATAGCTATCTGACCAAAGGTTTAAAAAACACATGCGATACAGCATCTATCTAGTTTGCATCCTCGCCATTGCAGGAGACAGCGCGGCCCAACAAATCGTCCAATCCGAAGAACACACCTTTCGCGTCGAGACCTTCGCCACCGGCTTGGGCGTGCCGTGGGGTCTTGCTTTTCTGCCCGATGGACGCTTGCTGGTCACCGAGCGCGAGGGACGGCTGCGCATCGTCGGCACCGACGGCACGGTCTCGCCGCCCATCAACGGCGTGCCCAAAGTGCTCGCCAAGGGACAGGGCGGGCTGATGGATGTAACCTTGCACCCTCGGTACGCAGAGACCGGCTGGATTTACCTCAGTTACTCCGATCCGCTGCCTGGGCCATTGGGCGGCATGCTGAGCTATACGGCCATCAGCCGCGCACGGCTGCAAGACGAAGAGCTGGTCGATGTGGAAGTGATTCATCGCGTCCCGGATCAATTCTACACTCGCCACTCCCACCACTACGGCTCGCGCATCGTCTTCGACCGCGAGGGCTATCTGTACCATGCGATAGGCGACCGCGGCCAGCGGCCCCTCGCCCAGAACGTGAAACTGCCCAACGGTAAAATCCACCGCTTGCACGACAACGGCGGCATCCCGTCCGACAACCCCTTCGTCGGCGGTAACGGAGCCATTGCGTCGATCTGGTCCTACGGTCATCGCAATCCCCAAGGCATGGCCATGCACCCAGAGACCGACCAACTGTGGGCAGCCGAGCACGGCCCCAAGGGCGGCGACGAACTCAACCTCGTGCAGCGCGGCCTAAACTATGGCTGGCCAGCCATCACCTACGGCATCAACTACGATGGCACGCCCATTACCGACCAAACCCATGCCGATGGCATGGAGCAGCCGCAGACCTATTGGGTGCCGTCGATAGCAGTCTGCGGCATTGACTTTTACACTGGCGAGCGCTTCGGCAACTGGCAAAACGACCTACTGGTAACCTCGCTGCGCTTCAACCGGCTGCACCGGCTGCGCTTGGCGGGCACGGAAGTGGTACGCGATGAGATCGTGTACCAAGGCGAGTCGCGGATGCGCGACGTGCAGACCGGGCCGGACGGCGCAATTTATCTTGCAGTGGAAGACCCAGGGCGGATTTTGCGGCTGGTGCCCGCAGAGTAAGACAAGGTGAGATTAGGAACCAAGATGGAAAAACGAACGCTCGGCCGCACGGGCCTTGAGGTCAGTGTGCTGGGCATAGGCGGCCTGTACGTCTCCAGCGCGGGTGACCGTGGACTAGATGAGGCATGCCGCGCCGTCCACCACGCCCTTGAACTCGGCGTGAATTACGTGGATACAGCACCTAACTACCGCGATAGCGAAGAAGTTTTGGGTATCGCGCTCAAAGGTGTGACCCAGCCGGGCTTGCTCAATCGGCCCCCTTTTCAAAAAAACGGCGGCCCAAAACAAGGTTGAGGCTGACTCGGTTAAAATCCTCATCGATCCATCGAGAATACTGGAGCTCGACCTTGTAGACAAAGGGCCAATCGCGCACCGCCTGATAGCCCAAGCCGACAGACGCGGTGGTCTCCTTGATGTCCGACAGCGCCAAAAGCCCCGCCCCACCCGACAAAAACAGACCCGACCGGCTTTGTCCGTTGAGGTAAAAACTGCTGTTTAAGCCGACCAGACGATACCAGGGATTGGGGTTGTTGCCGCTGCTCCACCAGCTATAGCCCAAATACGCATAGCCGCCCAAAGAAAACCTGTTGTGCGGGAATCCCGACAGATACATCGCATAGGTGTCAGGGGTGCCCGCAGAAATATAGTGGTCGTCACCCGACAACCTCTTGTAGACAAAAGACCCTTGGGCGGCGCGAAAGACCGCGCCCAGCTCCAGTGCCCAAGCGCCCACAGGCACCAAGAGCAATATAAAGCCAATCAGTACAAGCCGTCGCATGCCATACCTCCTAAAGTTCGGGTTAA
Organism: Gemmatimonadota bacterium; assembly: GCA_028875335.1. Next base: position 15,522 of record JAPPEF010000374.1, on the reverse strand, counting down.
ACGGCCTTACTAGCTAAAGTTGTAATGGATACGTTTGCAACGTATAACATTACCTCTATCAATCAAAAAATGTTGATTTTGAGCTTGATGATAACTGGACATCAAAGCGCGTGCTCAATTTGAACCGAGAAAACTAGCCTGTCGAGCTTTTGCCCCTCCGCTTATCCCGAACTCACGTTAACATAGCACCGATTTTCGAAATAATCTCTTCGGTCACACATTCTCGCGCATCAGCCTTCATTCGCCCCTTTTTCGCTATGTAACCAAGAGTTTCTGGTGAACGCGGATCGCCGTAGGCCAAATAATTCTTCGGGACTGCACCGACAAGGGGCAACTCTTCCAGCGTATAAAGCCTCCATCCATTCGGTGGAAGAAGCGGAATTGCCCGAACATTCACCTCCATTCGACTAGGCGTCGTTATGAATCGGTCTTTGCGCGGTCTCCGCGCCATCTTTTTCCTTACTACAAGACATCCATGTCACCGTCTAACGACTTAATTATCCCTTTTGTTCCAAAAAATTTACACTCATCTCTTTTGCTTAATGGCCTAGGTCGCCACGATACCGCATCCGTAGCTGTCTGCCTCAACCGACTTGGCTTCCTGATGGCTTTCTGGTAAATAAATATAAAAGTATGGTGAAAGTATAATAATAGAGGGCTTTGTTGCACAAAAAACGGTAACTCGTTAGCAAATAATAGCTTACAAAACTTGATATAAAAATGCTAACTTACTGTAAAAAAAAGACTTATATATTCATGCTACAAAGTCATAATAAAGACTTGTTTGGGGGTTCCTTATCAAGACGCTGAGCGCAGGCAAGAGTTAAGCTAGTGCTCTGAAGATAGTTGACAGGTAGATTGGATGGAATCTTCCGCAGGTTCCGATCCCGCGGTGAGGTCTTCCCCCACCGACAAAGACCCCACCGAACACGAGTACATGCCTCATGAGACTGTGAGACAGTGGCAGCCCCAGCACCCAATGGCGTAATCATCACCCAACATCCCATCATCACTCCGCCATTGAGCGACGGGCCGTTGCCTCCCCCATCGAACCTCACGGCCCACGGCCCAGAGGGAGCCAAGGCCACCGACTGCCTCACTACTCATGGATAAACGCGCTTCCTGTCATTAGGTCGTGTATCATCAGCGACTGTGATCCGAACTGGACCTCCGTCGCCTCGCCGCAGACCCATTTCGCATCTCGCACATATAGAGAAGTATCCGTCAGTTCATACCCGCCTTACTTCGGGCCGGTTCTAAACCCCTGATACAGTCCGTCCTGACTCTCACACAGAGTTACAATCCTGTATGATCCTGAAGATTGCAGCGTATTCGTCACGAGTGTGGTAATCGGCGGATCGTATTCAGCGCGTGCAGTCACAGCGATGACAAGGGCAGTAGCCATGGCCAAAAGCACCGCTCCAGTCCGGTGCCAGCCATCCTGGGGTTTGGCGGATACATGGTCTTGCCGTTGCCATAGTCGAACCCGGTGCCCGATATCCAACCCCCTGAGGCCGCGACGGCTTGTCGCCCGCCGTTGTGAGTCTCCTGCCCCAGCATCTGCCACCACCCGCTTGTCAAGGTCGTCAATCAGCACAGTTACCATGACCGGCCTCCTTCTCTTACATTGCCAGCGAGGAGGAAAAATTCCCTCTCTGCCAATGCTTATGCACAAACCGTGCCAAGCTTTTAGCGGATGGATTAAGTCTTTTGTATAAAGGAAGTTAGGAGAACTGCTGAGGGCGGATGGGAGGTTGCCGAAATGATGCAGAACTAAACAATTTGCAAGACGCAGAATGAAAAGTAAAGGCGTCTAACTATCTGAAAACGCGTTATTTATGACGTGGTTGGCGAAACCTACGGCGGCAATTGTTTAATATTGCAACAGTTGCAACAGTCTATTCGGAACGGAGAGATATTGTCAGCCTAGTAGTTGCCTAGCCGGTTATTCACTTCTCCGCCAACAGATTGTATTTTCTCAACTTCCGGTACAGGGTCACGCGATTGATATTCAGCATTTGCGCGGCCTTGGTGATATTCCAATCCGAAGCTTCAAGGGCGTGGACAACAGCTTGCCGCTCGGCTTCCTGCAGCGAAAGGGGTTGGGCAGGACCTCCGGGGTCCGTTGGAGATGGAGCCATGGCGGAAAGTTGGGGAGGAAAGTTGCTGACTTGCAGGCTGTCCGTGGTCTCCAGCAACAGGGCGCGTTCAATGGCGTTTCTGAGCTCGCGCACGTTGCCTGGCCAGTCATACGCGAGCAATGTTTGCAGCGCCGCCGGGGAAATCCCACGCATGGTTTCGTCGGCGCGTTCGGCGTGATCTTGCAGAAAATGTGCCACCAACAAGGGAATATCCTCGCGGTGTTCTCTGAGGGGTGGAATGACGAGGGGAAAAGCAGCCAAGCGATAAAATAGATCCGCGCGGAACCCGCCATCTTTTACCGCACTTTCTAGGTCTCTATTAGTCGCCGCAATCACGCGGATGTCAATGGGAATCGTGGCTGTTCCACCCACTCGCTGGATTTCTCGCTCTTCTAGGACGCGCAACAACTTGGCTTGCAGCGCAATGGGCATGTCGCCAATTTCGTCGAGCAAAACAGCGCCGCCTTGGGCGTGCTCAAACTGCCCGATGCGCCGTGTTGACGCCCCGGTAAAAGCTCCGCGTTCGTGTCCGAAAAGCTCGCTTTCGATCAGCGTCTCGGGAATGGCAGCGCAATTGACGGCGACAAAGGGACCTGTCTTTCTCGGGCTGTTGTAGTGAATCAACCTGGCGACGAGTTCTTTACCGGTGCCGCTTTCTCCTTGAATCAGCACCGTAATGTCGCTTTCAGCCGCCCGCTGCATCAGCGCGTACACGTCCTGCATGTTTTTGCTTCTGCCCACCATGCCGTCAAAGGCGTACGTCGTTCCGAGTTCAGTGCGCAAGCGCAAGACCTCAGCTTTCATCTGCTCGCTCTCAACCTCTTTGGACACGTCCCGGTAAATGACAACATGGCCCATGGGATTGTGTTGACTGTCGTGTACGGGCGCTGTCGAGCGATAAAAAAGCCGGGGATTTGAATCGTCGGATTCACTGGCTTCTTCCTCCAAGTCGCCCGTGCGGTCCAACAACAGCCCGCGCCCCAATTCAGTCAGAACGGGAGGCCGGAGGCGCTCCCCGATGCGTGCCCTGAGATCACTTGGCGACATCTGCTTCAATTCGCTTTCCGTGGCGTCAAGCAGCTTCTCATACCCCTGATTCGCCACCTGCAGGTGTCCCTCGGCGTTGAACATGCCGATGGCATCTCCTGTCGCGTCAAGCACTGCTTGCAGTCTTTGATTGCTAGCTTCAAATTGCCGATTACTATCTTCAAGTTCCCGCTGGTGCTTTGCCAACTCCTGTTCGACGTTCCACTTCTCGGTAAGCGAAAGCGTGATCTGCTGAATCTCCTCGCGCGAAAACGGCTTGCGGATATAGAGCAATTTGTGCAGCAATTCCATGTCGTTGACAATCTCGGGTAGCGTCTTATCCGAGTACGCGGTCATGATGACGATTTCGATATCCTGCTCGAATTGCCGAATCTGGCGCACGGTTTCAACGCCATCGGTACCCGGGGGCATTCTGACGTCAATGTAGGCCAGTGCAAAGGGACGGTTCGACTCTTGGGCTGCTTTGACCATTGCGCAGGCTTCTTCTCCGCTTGCCGCATGGGAGAGTTCAAACTGCGGCAGAACGGGCTTATCGCTCTGCGCGACAAACGCTGCCGCCAGCTCATCTGTTGCCCTCTTGGTGGAGCCGGAGACTAGCATCTCTTCAAAGTCGTTGTGAATTTCCTCTTGGTCATCAACGATCAGCACGCGGTAGTTCCAAGAGTCATTTGATCTCATAAAGCTGCCTTTATAGTTGCTCGATTGCGAGGGAAAAGTTCGAAATGGATGGTTGGAGGTCCGCAGCAATAGAACGCACAGACGACGTCAGACAGAGGGTTCCGACGTGGCTTCCTCATAATTGAGCCGCAGCGAGACGCGCATGGTGGTGCCTGTGCCATAGCCGTCGCTCAAGGGCTGAATTTTTCCCCCAGAGCCCGTGACAAAATTGGCCGCCGAATGAAGACCCAGCCCGCTCCCTTCTCGCTTCGTCGTGTAACCTGCCCCAAAGATCGCCTTGAGGTTTTTCTGCTCAATGCCAATGCCGTTGTCCTGTACCTCAAGGACGAGAAACTCTTGCTGGATACAGGCTCTGATCTCAATGCGCGGCTGTCCCTTGAGCCCGCCTGATTTCTTCAACTCATCAATAGCTTCCATCGCATTCTTGAGCAGATTGACCAGCATCTGATTAAACTGGGTTTCCTGAATGCGAATCTCTGCGGGCGCGTCATCGCAGTTCACCTGCGTCTGGATGCCTCTGCTGGCAAACGAGTCTTGCACGATTTTCAGGGCACCCAAGATGGCCTGACGCAGGTTGACGTCTTTGCTGGTCATGGCTTTGCTGTCAAAGCCCCGTTGCGCACGGACAATGTCCACGATGTGGCTCGTTTGACTGTTGACGCGTTCAACCGTGCGGATCAATTCCCGATTCTGCTCAACGAAATCAGCGGCGAGAGCCAGCAAAAACGGCCGCACCTGTTGGCCTTGCGGGTTGTGCCGGACGTAGTCGCCCCAATCCTCCGCATGCGCCTCGACGGTCTCCGACAAGGCCGCTAAGCGTTCGACCAGCGGATTGTTCGCCAACTCTTCTTTCAGGGTTCCAATGCCGATGGCCGCGCTGGTAATGGCATTGCCGATGTTGTGCAGTATCGTATCCATGACCTCGAGGCGACCTTGCGCAAAGGCCTGGGCTAGGGCTTCTTCGGCCCGCACTCTCTCCGTCACATCGCGAAAAACGACGACCCCGCCGTGAGCCGTAGTGCCGGGCGACGCAAAGGGCCTGCCATTGGCGCTGATATAGACCCCCTCCGGCTTGGCCGTCGTGCGGATAAACATCTCCATCTCATCGGTCGCCTCCCCGCGCAGGGCGCGCACGAGCGGTAGTTCCTCGGTTGGAATGGGCGTGACTTTATCGGGGTAGAAAATGCTGTACTCCTCCGTCCGTTGTTCGAGGACCGTATCCACCCTACCGCCAATAATGCGTTCCGCACTCTGATTAAAAGTGAGGTTGCCCTTCTCATCGGCGACGATCACACCGTCGCTAATGCTGTCAAAAATGGCCAGCATGAGTTGGATCTGATGCTGCAGATCGTCAACGGTGTTTTTCACTTTGTTCTCAATCCCCCATGCTCGGAGACATGCTTCCTCGGCGGAGTGCTCGCCGTAGCAAGTTGCGCAGGGCACGAAGACATCCGGTGTTAGTTGCGCGTCATTTTTTTACGGGCTACTATGATACCCAAATTGTCGAGGAATCACAAAGGGATCTGGCGACCTTTTGCGACTGGTGCCCCAGAGTAAAACAAGGAACAACGCTATGGCCGATGGCCTCTATGATCTAGTGATAGAACGCGATGTAATGGTGGAGACGCGCGATGGAGTGCGGCTGGCGACCGACCTGTATTTTCCTGCCCGCGATGGCCAGCCGGTGCCCGGCAAGTTCCCCGCAGTCTTTCACCGCACGCCCTACGACAAAAGCGACGTGGAGCGCAACAGCAACTACGGCCAATTTTTCGCCCAGCGCGGGTACGTGGCCGTCTATCAGGACTGCCGGGGGACGTTCCAGTCCGAGGGGGATGTGAACTTTCTCCTGCCCGAGGCCGAGGACGGATACGACACCTTGCAGTGGATCGACCAGCAGCCGTGGAGCAACGGCAAGGTGGGGTCGTGGGGGACCTCGTGGTCGGGCTGGACGCAGACGGCCATGGCGGCGTTGGGGCCGACTAACCTCAAGGCTATGGTGGTCAACATGAGCGGTGCCGACGCGCATGAGTCTTCCGTGCGGCACGGAGGTGCGCTGGAGCTGCGGTTTTTGGCGTGGGCGTTTTGGCATTCGGCGGCCAACACCCAGCGCGCGCTAAAAGCCGACCCATCCGTTGATGCAGCACTAAACTTGGGCGCGCCAGCCTTTGCCGACTGGCTCGCGCGAATGCCGCTCCGCAAAGGCCAGACCCAACTCAAATTAGTGCCGCCCTACCAGCAGTGGGCGCTGGACCTACTGACCAAGGCCGACTACGACGAGTACTGGCAGCACCCCAGCTATGCGCCAGCGCTCTTTTGGGACGACTTCCCAGATGTGCCGACTCTGATCCTCGGGGGCTGGTACGATTCGTACACGCGCTCGACGTGCAAAAACTACGCGGGATTGGCGGCGCGCAAACAGGGGCCGGTGCGGATGCTCATGGGGCCGTGGACGCACGGGACGCAAACCCTAGAGCAGAACTTTGCCGGCGACGTGGAGTTCGGCGAGGACGCGGCGCTGGACGACTTCCGCGACCTGCATCTGCGCTACTTCGACTGGGCACTCAAGGGCCTTGATAATGGCGAGGCGAACGCACCGCCAGTGCGGATCTTCGCTATGGGTGGGGGTGGCGGCTATCGCGCCAGCAGTGGCCGACTTTTCCACGGCGGACATTGGCGCGACGAAGCCGAGTGGCCACTGGCCCGGACGAACTACACCAAGTACTACCTGCACGGCGACGGCACCTTGTCGCCGAAAGAGCCAGCCGCCGACGGTGGCAATACAGTCTATCGCTTCGATCCAGCGAACCCGGTGCCCTCCATCGGCGGCAATGTCTCCTCGCTTTCCGAGATCGGCCCGCTGCCGCCGGGCGTGGGCACTTCCACCAATGCGCCGTGGCGGGCGCGAGTGGAGCAATTGATGGAGCCGGGTGGGTTCGATCAGGTGGAGGGACCGGAGTTTTACGGCTGTGAGCCGCCCTATCTACCGCTGGGCTCGCGGCCGGATGTGTTGGTCTTTACCACTGAGCCGTTGGCCGAGGACGTGGAGGTGACCGGGCCGATTGAGGCGAAATTGTGGGTCTCGTCGTCAGCACCGGATACGGATTTTACCGCCAAACTGATCGACTGGTATCCCCCGAGTCGCTGGTATCCGCATGGCTACGCCCTCAACCTGACCGACAGCATCGCGCGCCTGCGCTACCGCAACGGGCGCGAAAAGGGCGAGCTGCTAACGCCGGGCGAGGTCGCCGAACTGACGATTACCCTCTATCCGACGAGCAATGTGTTTGCCGCCGGGCATCAGATCCGCCTCGACATTTCCAGCTCGAACTTCCCCCGCTTTGACGTCAATCCCAACACCGGTGACCCCATCGGCCAGGAACGACGACGCCAGGGAGCAGACAACAGAATTCACCACAATGCGACACAGGCGTCACACGTGGTGTTGCCAATTATTCCAACTAGGAGAAACTCATAATGGAGCAGTTGCAGTTGGCCCTCGTGGGCTGTGGAGGTATGGCCGGGGCGCACGTGCGCGGCTTGGAGGAGCTAGCGCAGGCCGGGATTGACGATATACAGGTGGTGGCCTGTTGCGACTTGGTGGAGGCGCAGGCACAACAGCGGGCCGACGAGATCGCCGAGTTCCAAGAGCACGAGCCGGAGATCTACACCGACGTGGAGAGGATGCTCTCGCACGTGGAGGACCTAGACGCAGTGGACATCTGCGCCCTGCACTCACAACACCACATCCTCGCCGTGACCTGCCTGGAGGCGGGCAAGCACGTGATCATCGAAAAGCCGCTGGCGATAACCCTGCGCGCCGGCCGCAAGATTCTTAATGCGGCCGTAGATAACCGCTGTCAACTCGCCGTAGCGGAAAACTATCGCCGCTCGCCACAGGAGCGGGCCAGATCTTGGGCGGTAGCCAGCGGACGGATCGGCCAGCCGCGCACCTTCTATTGGCTGGAAGCGGGCTTGCGGTTGGGCAAGTGGGGCTGGCGCAACTTCAAGCGCGACGCCGGGGCCGGCTGGATACTCGACGGGGGCGTGCATTTTGCCGATCTATTCCGCTATCACTTGGGCACTGAGGCGCGACAGGTAGTGGCACGGGCGCACAGCTTTGAGCCGTATCGCTACGACGAGCCGGTCGGGCGCGAGGGGGCTTGGCCGGTAGATGTAGAGGACTGCGCCATGGCGCTGATCGACTTCGACGGCGGCGCTGTGGTGCAGTGGACTTGGCAAGGTTCCGCACCGGGACAGGATTTCGGCAAGCGCGTCCTCTACGGCAGCGAGGGCTGCATCGACTGGGAAAGCGGGCTGTGGACGCGCACCGGCGAGAACACATCTAACGAGGCATTGATCGAGGCGTATCACAACAGCCTCACAGAGGACGAGCGCGAGCGGCTCTTCCCCGGTGGAGTGGAAAATCCCATCTCAACCGAGTTGAAAGATTTCGCCGATGCGGTGCGGGGACAGGGTACGCCCGAAGTCGATGGCCTAGCCGGCTATCGCTCGCAGGCGATCTGCATGGCGATCTTTGAGTCAGAGTGGTTTAACCGGCCGGTAAGCTTGGCCGAGATCGAGCGCGGTGACTTGGAAGGCTATCAAGCCGAGATTGATCAGGCGCTGGGGATTGATTAGGCGGCGAATTTTTTCTTAAAGACGGCTACGACTCCCCCAAAGTATGAAACCACCAATTAGGCGACGAACCTATAATACGCGCCATCTTGGAATATCCCTCACTTCTCGGATGAGCGCCGTCGTTCCTCTCCACTTCTCGTTTATAGGTCTCATCCGCGCAGAGCGAAGAAAAAAGATCGATGTACGGAACGCCGAGCGCTTTTGCCTCGTGAGCAAACGCAAGCGAGAGACTTTCGATTCTTTTATTCAGTTCGTCTCCAAGAACAACCGGCGGCGGACCAACCATAAGCACGGTATATCGCTCAGCTCCGCGCAGAATCGCTCGGACGTTCGCGCAAGATTCCGCAGAACTAACGCGAACTTTTCCATTCTCGACGGCTGTATCATTAACGCCACATGAGAGGACTATGCGACCATCGCAGGAATCGGGCAGCCGAAGAGTGCATTCGCTCTCCCAACGCAGCAGAATATCTTTACTCGTGTTTCGCCGAATACCAAGGTTGTAATAGGTAATAGGCATATCGCTCGCATTGGCCATAGCACATAGACGTCCGGCCCATCCGAGAGCCGCCTCGTCACCGGTACCATTAACCAATGAATCGCCGATAAAACAAATTCTTATGTCCTGTGTCATTTCGTTATTGAACTCTTACAGACAAACGCGTTGTTGGAGGAAGCTGTCCATGCCCTAATTGAGTACCTTGCCTTGAACCGAAAAAACATTAGACGGCGAACCACATAGCCTAAACCAGACGCGAAAGTGTTCGCCAAAGTATGAACTCACGCGAGGCTTCGTATTGTGCTCGGCAACTCGTCGAGATCGTCAATCACCGCATCCACAATCTCAGGTGCCTCCCAATACGCATCGCGCTTCCAAATCGCTTTCATCCCGCAGGACTTGGCACCCCGAATGTCGGCCTCTGGATTGTCGCCAATCATGACAGCCTGATCTGGCGAGACGCCCAAGTTGTCGGTCGCCCGACGGAAGATTTCCGCATCTGGTTTGGCGACCCCTTCGGCTTCCGAGATCAACATGGTGTCGAAATAACGAGCGATCCCCAAACCATCAATCTTCGGCTGCTGTGAATCAACTGCCCCGTTCGTGATCAGCCCCATCTTTAAGCCTTGTTGTCTGAGTATGGTGAGCGTCTGATGTGTCTTCGGAAACGGAACGCATACATGGGGAAAGTACGTCAGGAAATCATCCAGCAACCTCTGCCAAGTACCAAATGAGAGGGCAAAGTCGCGTTCAATACTCCTAAACAGTTCACCCTTATCGGCGTGGCCGTGTGCGTCCAACTCAATTACTCTCTCCATGTATTCGCCAAATGGAAGAGCGTAAAGGTCATTGGCCAACCGTTCGACCTGACCGTACAGATATACTCTAAGGCAGCTAAGCCGATCCAACAGTGTCCCGTCGAGATCGAAGAGTACTGCTTGTAACATTAAGTCCCTATGCTTCTGTGATCAGAGTTTAGATAGCCGTCGCCATAGACGCGAATTCGCCGATTCGCGGCCAACAGTCGCCGTGGCTGTGTTAAAGCGCGCCCAAGATTTCCAGTCGTTTGCGTAATTCGACCTGCACGGGTTCCGTTAATTCCACTAGCGGCAGGCGAATATCAACGTCTATCTTGCCCATAGCATTGAGCGCCCACTTCGTCGGGATGGGGCTCGTCTCCATGAACAGGGCCTCGTGAATCGGCTGCAGCTTGGCATCCAACGCGCGAGCCTTGTCGTCGTTGCCGTCGATGAACGCTTGGCAGAACTCAGCCATGGCCGCCGGCAAGACGTTGGCGGTCACAGAAATCGCCCCGACGGCACCGTAACCTGCCATAGTGAGCGTCTGCGCGTCCTCGCCGGACAGCAAGACGAAATCGTCGGGCACCAGCGCCTTGATCTCGGCGACGCGGCTGGGATCACCACACGCCTCCTTGATGCCGACAATCGAATCGACAGCAGACAACCGAGCTACGGTCGCAGCCTGCATGTCGCACGCCGTGCGCGGCGGCACATTGTAGAGAACCATCGGCAGATCCACAGCCTCGGCAATGGCGCAATAGTGCCGGTAAAGACCCTCCTGAGTCGGCTTGTTGTAGTACGGCGTCACCGACAGGCAGTAATCGGCACCATCGCCCTGCGCCGCCCGAGTGAATTCGATTGCCTCGGCCGTCGCGTTGGCACCGGTACCTGCAACCACTGGCACGCGGCCATTCACTCGACGCACCACGGTTTCGATCACCTGTTTTTGTTCGGCGTGAGTCAGCGTGGCCGATTCGCCGGTAGTGCCCACCGGCACAATGCCGTGCGTCCCGGACTCCAAGTGCCAATCCACCAAGCCGTCCAGCGCCGCCCAGTCGATGGCCCCCGATGCCGTCATCGGCGTCACCAAGGCGACCAAGCTGCCCCTCAAATCATCCATTGCCTGCGACATGCTACCACCTAACCGAAAGATTAAACAAAATGACTACTCAGAAAGATTCGATAGTATCTGGCGAGCAAAAGAATAAAGCTGCCAGTTCCGAAGAACAACAATCTGAATTGAACGCTCGTTGGCCCTCGGATTCGGAGTTGGAATCACGATTGCAGAAACGCCGGAAGGAGTTGAATCTCCCCCACATGGAAGAACGTAGAACAAAAACGAGAACAGGGCAAAAAAACGGGGCCAAGCACCTCTAAACGGGACGATCCCGTTGACGCTGAACGATTAGGTGCTCGGCTCCACACTAATTCGATTGGAGATTAAAATGATAACTGAGGAACAAATTTTTAGAACTGAACGCCGAGAAGCACAAGAGGGTGAGTTGCCTTGTGCTTGGTTAGAAGAAAAAGAGGATGGCACAATAGTCTGCTTTAGTGTTTATCCTCGAACTTCTGATCTTTTAGAAGCTGATTTTCCCACTCGTCGATGAGCTTGGCATAGTGTTCCGTAATGCCCAAATAACCTTCTGAGAGTTGTATGTTTTGTCGTCGTTGGAATCTTTTGCAGCTTCTAATCGGAGGGTTTGACCTTTTTCATAGAAGCCAATTCTTGTTTTAGCTTGTTGATAATGAGTCTTTTTTTGTTCGGGCTTAGTTCAAGTAAAAATGAGAATATGAGGGCGTTTAATAGGTGCTCTATGGCAAAGGTACGTTTACTGAGAAGGGGGATATGATAGATCTCCATCATCCAGAAGGTGCCGAGTACAATATCGACGGGCACATCTTTAATACATGGGAGTTCTATGCTTTCTTGGCCGCTTCGATACTGGCGGCGGATGACTTGGAGATAAGTGCGGAAGGGAAAGAGTTTTTGATATTTCTTGCGGATACCTATATGGTCGATGTGGTATTAGCCGAGGATTTGCTTATAACGACACTGCGATACCAAAGAATTAAAGCCGGTCCGGGGGCACGTCCCGAAGGTATCCATCTCCGTGCTGAAATAGCTCCTGCCGCCCGTTAGGATAGCGTTCAAACTTCTCTTGGAGAACTTCTAATGACTGAGGCGTGTTGCCGTGCTCATAATATGTCTCAGTCTCCCCATCAGCACGATGGATAATGGTTTCAAAAACGAGGGTTGCCATAGCATAGCTCTTTCCCCTCCCCACTACCGCGCAGAACATGATACTAACAACTAAAGGTGAAAGCAAAGAAAAAATGACCCGGCCACCAGTATTTTATCTAACTTCGCCTCCGTATTCATCGACTATTCTCCCGGCTTCATCAATGACAACCTCATCGGGCGATGCAGTCGGAAGATGATCCTTTAACACAAGCACCTCGTAGTCTGCTTGTCGTAGATCACTTACAATCACCGTCGGCACGCAATGGTCCGCAAAGAAAATGGCCGCCATTAAGCCGCTACTTCAAAATCGGCCAATTCACGCGCATAATCCAACAGTTGTATAATCAAGGGATGCCAAGTCTATATCTGAGCTCCTATCCTCATTCCTCAGTTTCAGAGTCCCCAAGCGGATGCAGATCAATCGGCGTGAGAATCCCGTAGAAACCGTATTTGATACCCGAACGATCCCCTTTCCCTGGAGGAAAATACTCTTCTATAAGCGCCAATAATCGACGGCCAAATTCGGCTGCCTGTTCTTCAGATAGTCGCGCGCGATTGTGATTGACTGACATCTGGAACGTCGAACCGTATAAGCCTTCGGCAGCTTCGCGAGATGCTTGATTGAACTGGCTGACAACATCCATTGGCATGGCCTCCGCAATTTGCTCCTTCGCCGAATGGCTCTCTCGAACGCGAATAGCACCTGCTGCTGGCAAACAACGCCATTCTTGGGGGTCTGCTCCCTTTTCCTCCAAATGTACGACACCTATTTGCGCCAGCCGTTGCAAGTGGTACAGCACCCGGGCATCGGTAACGTCCAACGTCTGCGAAATCTCTGTAACCGACTTCCCTTCCCCAAGAATTTCGAGAATGCGCCAACGAAGTGGATTGGCTAATACTTCCGCACGATCATCTTCGATAACAAGCACCGCGTCCTTTAAGGAGTTGGCCGGAAATGTCAATTCACGCCACGTACTCATTCAGACTCTCCAGTTGTATAATCGAGGAACCCCCTATACCTGTCATTCATGTATCCTCGGCAGGTGTAAAAGCCAGCAGAATCGCGTCGGCAAACATGCGCCAGACAACAGCCACTTCAGCAAACCCAGCGTCAATCATGGCGTCGATCATGTTCTCTGCGCTGTGCTCGTACTCGACATCCTTCCCAGCGGCCTTCATGGCTCGCTTGTACTCCACTCTAGCATCAATCTCTTGCTGAGTAGCTACCCCTGAAGCAACGGCGTCTTGGAGATGGCGCTGGCGGAAGCGCGACGCCTGCTGCCGAACACTTGCTTCCCAGCGAGGCCCGACTGACATCGCATCGTACAGGACGAAGCAACCACCCGGCCGAAGTGTACCCACGATCCGGGCAAAAAGTTCGGGTAGACCGACCGGCGGAACGTGATGAATCGTCTTGGCTGAGAACACCAAGTCACACGGCTGGATCTCACAACTAGTTATGTCCGCTTCCCGCACTTCGATCCGATCCGAATACGACACCAGTTTCCGCTTGGCGAGCTCAAGCATCTCCGGTTCGCTGTCGATACAGGTACCGGTGGCGCGGCGGAAGTGTTCCAACACGCGCACAGTCGGCTCCGCCGTGCCGCAGCCGAGATCCACAAACTCGAACGCATCATCGGCATCAAAGGGAATCAGGTCCACAAGCATGTCCAAGCCCCTACTGTAAGGTGGACTTAAGACGGGCTGGAGCCGATCATACGAATCCGCGGTCGTTGCGAAGTAACTGCGCCATTCAGGTAAAGATGAATTCATTTCTACTCCATTGACGGGATTAATTCTGGTTCCAGATGTCGGATCTAAACCACTGCCTAGATCCCGACGCCGAACTTCTCCTCAAACGCCACCCAAATTTCGGTGGGCACTTCCTGCGTCGCCGCGTCGTACGCGTCCTGAAGCTGGTGGCGGTCGGCGGGGCCGCTCATGACGATGCCGTCGATGGGCGCGTCGAGGCAGAACTGCATGGCCAAGTGCTTGATATCCACGTCTTGCTCTTGGCACCACTCCCACATGGCGTGAGCACGCGGCTCAGCGGGCCGATCCGGCTCAATGCCGGTCAAGCGCCCCATGCCGAAGACGCTGGCCAAGATCAGGCCCGTGCCGTGCTTTTTGGCCAAGCGCATGGTGGTGCGGGCGACGGATTGATCGAGGAGTGTGTAGTCGAGAAACGTGAGGACAATCTCGGCGTGGCCAGCCTCGATGGCAGCGCGATGGAAGTCGTGATCGCGGACCCCCAAACCAATGTGGCGCACCAAGCCCTCTTCCTTCATCTTCTGCAACTCGTCGAAGGCGCGACCGGGGCCTAACGGATCGGCAATATCGGGTGGGTCGTGGACCAGCACAGCGTCGAGGTAATCGACGCGAATCGATTGCAGGCTCTGTTCGACACTCCAGCGCGTAGCCTCCGCCGAAAAGTCCTTGGGGCGCTCCGGGTGCGGGCCGACTTTGGCCTGCATGTAATAGCTCGACCGCTCAACGCCGGTTAGCGCCTTGCCCCAGTGGTCTTCGTTGCGGCCAGCATAGCTGTCGAAGTAATCAATGCCCAGATCGAGCGCGCGTTCGATGGTGGCGATGGTCTCGGCCTCGCCGGATGCGCCGACAAAGGCTGCGCCCATGCCGAGCGCTCGGGGCTGCATACCAGTGCGCCCCATGTTGCGGCGCGGCAGGTTACTCATAGATTTAACTCCCTTTTATCTCGTATAACTCAATTTCAAAAACTAAGGTCGCGCACGAAGGGATGCTGCCAGGCTTGCCCTTTTTTCCATAGGCCAGTCCCGGTGGGATCACCAGCCGCGCCTTGCCGCCGCCCTTCATCATCTGCAAGCCCTCGGTCCAGCCAGGGATGACCCTTTTGAGCGAAAGCGTGCTGGGGCGGCCCCGTTCGTACGAGCTGTCGAAGACTTCGCCGTCGACAAACATGCCCTTGTAGTGGACTGTGACGCGGTCTTTGGCCCCTGGCTGGGGGCCGTAGCCTCCCTTTAGCTCCTGATAGATGAGGCCGGATTCGGTGCGCACGGCTCCTTCCTTAGCGGCTTCCCGGTCGAGGAAGGCTTGGTCAATGGATTCGGCGCAGGGGTCGGAGCAGGCGACGAGCGCCAATAAGGCTAAGGGGAATAAGGGGTTCATGGCGTTACCTCGGGGAGTGAGGATGGGCAGGCACACCTTCCATATTAGCGCACGCGGCCCACTCGCTCAAGAGAGGGTGCAGAAAGCGGATATGGACAATGGAGAACTTCGTGCGTTATGTTACGTCGCGCACGGAGGAAAGTACGGCGAATATGGGAAAACAGTTTAAGGCAATTTGGGCGACGCGCGCTTGGCGCTTGGCACTTCTCTGCGGTATAGCCTTGATAGCCTGTACCAGCGAACAAGCGCCAGACGGCTTGCGGCAAGTGCCGCGCAACCGCACGCTGATCGTCGATTGCGCCGAGAACAACACCTGCGGCGGCCAGATCC
>JAPPEF010000352.1 GCA_028875335.1 Gemmatimonadota bacterium | reverse complement strand
GAGAAGCGCTTGGCCATTGGCGGCGCGGACGAACAGGGCCGTTGGTACGCACGCGACGCCAGCCGGCCGCAGGTCTTCTTGGTCGATTCGACGCTGGTGCAAGAGTTTACCAAGGACATCTCCGACCTGCGCGACAAAAAGCCCTTGCGCTTCGAGCGCGAGCAGGTCCAGCGCATCGTCCTGACTCGAGGGACTGCGACCGCATTTGCGGCTGATAAGGACACGAGCGGTGTGTGGCACTTGTCCGAGCCTATGGGACGCGATGCCAAATCGTGGAAGCTCAACAGTCTCCTGAGCGACTTGGAGCAACTCGAAGTCGAGGATTTTGCCGAGGAATTTCCTACTGAGGCCGCACCTGCCTTCAGCATTGAACTGCTAGGCGAAGGGCAAGCCTTGCTGACCACTCGCTTCAGCGCAGCCGCTGGAACCTCGTACTTACAACAGGAAGGCGACGACGCGGTGTACGTCGTAAGTGGCGATGATTTCGCCGAGTTGGATCTGGATATAGACGACGTGGCGCAAGCGCCCAAAAAGCCGGCTGTACCCGCCGCCAGCAGCGAAGATCCCGACGACGGCGGCGCTGACAGTCCGTAATGTATCTCGGCGGTCTGCTCGCCGCGCTCGTCGTTCTCGCTGAGGGGCTGCACGCCCAAGCTCCTCGGGCCGAGGCGGCCTTGGACACTGCGGCTGCTCGGGTTGGCGATCCCATCCGCCTGACGTTGACGCTCTACCACGACGCCACCGCGCGTCCCGAGGCCCCGGACCTGCCCCAGATTCTCCGGGATTTTTCCCCCCGCTGCGCTGGTTGGCACCAACGCGAGGTCGCGACTGGTGTTGAACTAGCACAAGAATGCGAACTGCGTCTCTACGAGTTGGGGCTGCACAAGGTGCCGGCCATGGCCGTGTCCTTTGTCACCGCTGCGGGCGACACGCTCCTACGCGAGACTCAACCTTTAGCCATAGAGGTCATCAGCGCCCGGAGCGAAGGGGAGGACCAACTGCGCGACATCAAGCCACCCGTGCTCATCAGCGGGGGAGTACCGTTATGGGTGGTCGTCGCAATAGGACTGCTGGCGTTGGCGCTTTGCGTGCTCGGCGGCGTTTGGCTCTGGCGTCGCCGCACCCGCACCCCAGAGCCGCCGCCCCCGCCTGAGCCGATAGACTACGCGGCTGAATTCGCGCGCATCGCCGCGAGCGGCCTGTTGGAGCGCGGCGAGTTCAAAACATACTACTCGCTGCTGTCGGAGAACCTGCGCCGCTTCTTGGAGGAGAGCTTGGCAATTGAAGCCATGGAGCAGACCACGTCTGAACTGGCGGACGCGCTGCAGGGGGCTGAAGTCGAAGGCGCGATTAGGCAGCAGATCATCGACTACTTGGCTGTGGCTGACTTGGTGAAATTCGCCCGTTTTCATCCGGCGCTAGACGCGGCCCGGCGCGCTCCGGATGCTGGCCTAGCTATATTGCGCGCTATTGAGGAGGCGGTCGCAAGCCGTGCTGTTGAGGCCCATGCAGAACATCCGGTTTGAAAATCCCGAGTGGCTGTTGCTGCTGCTGCTGTTGCCCGTCTTGCTCTACAGCTATGTGCGCGCGCACCGGGGCCGCCGGAGCAGCGTGCAGTTTTCCGACCTCGGCGTGTTGCGCCGCGCCACAGCGTCGCTGTGGCCCAAGCTCCGGCACGGCCTCCTAGTCTTGAAGCTACTTGGCTTGAGTTGCCTCATCGTAGCTATGGCCCGCCCGCAAGCCGGGCGCGAGGTGCGGGAAATATCGGGCGAGGGCATCGACATCATGCTGACCTTAGACATCTCGTCGAGTATGGAGTTGAACGACCTAGACGAAGGTCAAAAGAGTCGCTTGCAGGTGGCCAAGGAAGTGGTAGCCGACTTTATAGCTGGTCGTCACAGCGACCGCATCGGCATGGTCGTCTTTGCCGGTGAGAGCTTCACTCAGTGCCCGCTGACTCTCGACTATCGAGTGCTGTTGGAGTTTCTCGAGGGCGTGGAGATTGCCAGTGAGGAATGGGATGGCACGGCCATTGGCATGGCGCTGATCAACGCCTGCAACCGCCTGCGCGACTCGGATGCCGAGAGCAAGGTAATTATCCTGCTGACCGATGGCGTGAACAACGCCGGCGAGGTCGAGCCGTTGACCGCGGCTGAAGTGGCCGCAGCCGTGGGCATTCGGGTCTATACGATTGGCGTGGGCAGCGACGGGGAGATCCGCCGGCCCGTGCGCGGCGGGGTCTTCGGCACCCGCTATCAGACCATTCAGGTGGAGATCGACGAGGAGACCTTACAGGAGGTGGCCGTGCGCACCGGCGGCCAGTACTACCGGGCGACTAGCGAGGAAAAGCTAGAAGCCATCTACCGCGAGATCGGCGAATTAGAGGCGACCGAGATCAAATCCGAAATCCACCTGAGCTACTCGGAGCGCTTCGCCTATTTTCTCTA
>JAPPEF010000068.1 GCA_028875335.1 Gemmatimonadota bacterium | reverse complement strand
GGGAGTGGGAGACCGGCATTGAGGTCGAAGTGCTTTCCGCACCCGGCGATACCATGCAGGTAGCCATACGCTTCGGGCGCGCCCGACCGGGGTGGCCGCGGGATTTGCCAGGCGACGGTCGGCTGCAAGCTGCGGATTTGGACGGCGACGGAATAGAAGAGTTGCTCTTTGAGGCCGGGGGTGGGGTCGGGTATGCGACCGACGACGGCGTGGCGGCGTGGCGAGTACCAGGGGCGCGGCTCTTGGCGGCTGGGGACGGCGACGGACGGCCGGCGATTTTTTTGCGGCGTGACGCAGAGGTCAGCGCGTGGGACGCCGGAGCTGATCAACCGCTGTGGCAACTCGCGCTAGACGAGGTGCCGTTGGACGCGCGTTTCAGCGCGGGTGCGGAGGCCGAGCTGTTACTCGTCGGAGCGGAACAGACCTATGTGGTAGATGCCGTAAGCGGCGAGTTAAAAGAGCAAAGGCAGCCGATAATGCCTTCGGCTGTGGGCGATTTGGACGGCGACGGTCAAGTCGAGTGGATCTTCGCCACGGCCGACGGACAGGTCGAGATCGGGTCGCAGGCCGTCGAGTTGGGCGATTCGCTCGCCGCGCCCCCGGTCCTAGGCGATTTGGACGGCGATGGCTCGTTGGAAGTGGTTTTGCTCGCGCGCGGTGGAGCGATACACGCCGTGCGGGCCGACGAATTGCGCCAAGCCGACTTTCCCGCTGCTCTGCCGAGCTTTGCCGAGGTCGGCGATCTCGTATTCGAGCCGGTGCTTTGCGACGTGGATGCCGACGGCAAGCAGGAGATATTTGTCGCTGGCCACAGCGGAATTTTCGGTGTGGATGATGATGGAAGATTGTTGCCGGGCTTCCCCCTGCTGATGGCCGCTCCCCCAACGGGGTCGCCGGTGGTATTGGACTTAGACGGCGATGGCCGCTTGGCTTTAGCCGCCTTGGATGGCGCGGCCGTATATGCGTGGGATCTGCAGAGGGTGGCGGTGCAGTACGCCGGAGGGCCGGCCCATTGGCCACAGGCGGGTGCCGATGCGGCCGGATCGCGGACCGCGCTGGTGGCTGGTCGCCCTGTTGTAAAGCCCGAGGCGGCCTTGCTAGGCCGGGTTTATTGCTATCCCAATCCAGTTGGCCCTGGTGAAGCGGCGCATTTGCGCTTTGCGCTGAGCGCGGCCGGGCGCATCGAATTGGAGGTGTTCGATGCGTTGGGTGGTCGCGTTGAGCAACACCGCAGCAACGGCTTGGAAGCCGGTGAGCGCGAAATCACTTGGTCCGTGAAAGACTATGCCAGTGGCCTGTATCTATGCCGATTAATCGCGCACGGCGACGACGGACGGCGGGGAGAAACTGTGGTCAAAATGGCGGTGAGTCAGTGAGGGGGCGGCGTCTTGCAGGTCGCCAAGTGAGCATTGCGAGAGGAGTGCCTTTGCAGCAGTGAGATCGCCTTAGTACTGGAGGCATCATTGTATTGTGAGCTGAGGAGGACTCTTCGATGAGGAAACAGGCGACCTTGCTGATGGCCGGTCGTTGCGCGTTTTGTCTGTTGCTCGGCTGGGCGAGCGCATCCCGCGCCCAAAACCACCCGGAACTGGCGTGGCAGGTGGTGGAGACCGAGCACTTCCGCATCTTCTACCACGAGGGGCTGGAGGGAGCGGCAGCGCGGGCGGCGCGCATTGCCGAAGCGGCGTACGCACCCCTTACCGAGCTGTATGGGTACGCGCCCGATGGCCGCGTGCGGATCGTGCTCAAAGACCACGACGATTACGCCAATGGCGCGGCTTTTTTCTATCAAGACACCATTGAAATCTGGGCCACATCGCTGGACCACGACTTCGACTTGCGCGGCAGTTCAGACTGGCTGCGCAACGTAATAACCCACGAATTCGCCCACATCATTTCGCTAGGCGTTGCGCGCAAGGGCGTGCAGCGCGTCCCTGCGCTCTACTTGCAGTACTTTGGCTACCAGCGGGAGAAAAACCGGCCGGACATTCTCATTGGCTACCCAGATGTCATCGCTTCCTATCCGGTGATGGGCACGGTGATGCCGATGTGGCTGGCCGAGGGCGCGGCCCAGTACGGGACTGCGACTACGGCTCACGACCGATGGGATGCCAATCGCGACATGGTGCTCCGCTCCTTGGTGCTTGCAGACGAGCAGCTATCCTTTGAGCAGATGGGCGTGTTTGGCAAGCAGGGATTTGGCAACGAATACGTGTACGATCACGGCTTTGGCTTGGTGCGCTATATCGCCGAGACGTACGGCGAAGAAAAGATCGCCGAACTGTACCGGGCCGCATCGGGGTGGCACACCCTCGCCATTGACGGGGCGTGCAAAAAGGTTTTGGGCAAGAGCGAGAACGAGCTATACGACGAATGGATCGAATCTCTGCGTCAGAGCTACCGGGCGCAGGTAGCGGCGTTGGGGCCGCTGCGCGAGGGCGAGCAGGTCGTGGATGTCGGCTTTTCCAATCTGCGGCCGCGGCTGGCGCCCAACGGCGAAAAATTGGCGTATCTATCAACGCGCAAACGGCACCACGGTCCGCACGGCTTGATCGTGCGCGACCTCGCTACGGGCGAGGAAGAAGTCGCAGCCTTTCCGGCGGCGGCTTCGACTGTGGATTGGTCGCCGGACGGGAGCAAGCTGCTCTTTTCACGCATTGACCGGGCGGACAAATACGGTTCGCGGCAGGCGGATATCTACGAGTGGGATTCTGTTGCTACCGGCCCTAGCTTTTGGCGCAATATGCTGTGGTTCGTGCCGGCCATGGTCAGCGGCACAGCACCGGAGACGCCGCGCGTCAAGCGGCTGACGCGCGGGATGCGCGCGCTGTACCCGACCTATTCGCCCGATGGTGAGTGGATCGTCTTCGTGCAGAACAAGGGCACTAACAACAACTTGGCGATGATGCGGGCCGACGGCACGGGCCTGCGCTATCTAACCCATTTCGCGGATGGCACCCAGCTCTACACGCCGCGCTTTTCGCCCGACGGACGCAAGCTGGCGTTTGCGATCTCGCACGAGGGACAGCGCGACCTCGCCGTAGTGGAATTGGACGCGGACGCCGCTTGTGCAACACCCCTACTCGCTGAAGGAACATTCGACCTCGCCATTGCCACGCCGGGTACGGATCGCGATCCAGCGTGGAGCGCGGACGGCACCCAACTCGTCTTTGCGTCGGATTTCAGCGGCATTTTCAATATCTATGCTCTAAACGTAGAGACGAGTGCGCTGCGGCAGATAACTAATACTGTTGGCGGCGCGTTTAGCCCATCGGTCGGCTCGGACGGCGAGGTCGTCTTTACGGCTTATACGGCGGCTGGCTTTGAGATCCGCCGGTTGCAGGACGAAGGGACGCCGGTTGCGGCTGAGGAGGCGTGGTTTTCCCAAGATGTGCCGCCAGATTGGCGCGGTACGCCAGTGCCCGCATTGCCGAGTGCGCCCCAAGCGTATGGCATCGATTTCCTCAAGACCGGGATCCTGCCGAGGCTGTTTATGGACGAGGGGCATTTCAAGGCGGGCGCGTACCTCACTTCTGGCGACGTGCTCAATCGCCAGAGCGTATTAGCCGGGGGTGCCATTGCGCCGGATAACGCAGACCGCGATCTGTTCGCTATATACGAGTTCAAGGGATTTCGCCCCACCTTCTTTTTAGAGGTATTTAACCAGCGTCGGCGCTCAGCCCGCGGCGATAGCTCGGAAGCGCGGGCGGGCATTGTCAATGCCGTCAACTTCAGCTTGAGTCAGCTCAGTGTGGGGATGCGCGGCAAATTGGGTCGCCACGGGGAGCTGACGGCCTCGGCTACGTATGACCGCTACGATGCCAGCGTCCAATGGGATGCTTTTGTCCCGCGCCGCGATGGCGGCCTCGGTTTTGAGCGCCAGCGGCAAAAGCCCTTTGGCTATACCTATCTCAATGGTTTTGGGCTGGGGTTGACCTATCGGATGGAGCTGATTTCGCGGCGGCGGGACCGCGATATAAATCCTTTGGGCCGCCAGCTCTACGCGCGCTACGACCGGATGTTCAACTATTTCATCGATGGCTTTAACGAGCAGTCGTCCTTTATCGACGAGAATTACATCAAGCTGTTCTACAATCAGTTTACCGTCGATTGGAAAGAGTACGTTAGCATGCCCGGCAATACTCGCTTGGGCCTGCGGCTATACGGCGGCTGGATCGACAGCGACGCGGTCACTGACACGTCGCAGGTCGGCGGTTTCTTCGACTATCGCCTCGGCGGCCTCAATTTTATGAAGGGCTATACGTTTTACAGCATTGAGGGGCGCAAGGCCCTGATGGGCACGGCGATGCTGCGCTTCCCCCTGCTGCCGGATATGGGCAAGCGCGTTGCACAGCTATATTTTGACAAAGTCTATGGCGCGGTGTACGGCAGCATGGGCAAGGCTTGGGACCGGAGCATAGGCGAGTGGAATGAACGGTATGGACGCGATGGCCCGCTGCGGGATGTGGGGGGGCAGTTGCGCTTTGACTTGATTTCTTATTACAGCGTGCCGACGCGAGTGCAGCTGGATGTGGCGTATGGGATTGACGAGGTGCAAGATAAGGGGCGGTGGAAGTCTTATTTTACGGTGTTGTTTGGGTATTTGTAGGGATGCAGATTGTCAGGGGTGCACATTGCTTCGTAATCAACGAACAGACGTTTACCAAGACTTCGAATATGTGGGGCATTGACAACAACAAGCGCGGAACCAATTCAAACCGCATTGTCGTGATGCAGAGGCGGTAGAGATAATGAGTTACTGGTCGCGCTGTTGGGTGCTGAAGCAATAGAAAGGAGCACGTATGACGAGGACAGGAATCGCACTGGTGGTTGCCGTGCTGGTCGCTGCCGGCGTTCGGGCCGAGGGATTGCCGAGTATTTTGAGCGAGGAGGGACAGGCGTTCTTGGTGGGATTGCGGGCAGTGGAAGGCGATACTGATCCTGAGCCGACACCGCGCACGCAGGTGCGCAAGGGCAAGTCGTCGAAGCGGTCGTTTTTGTTGTCCGCGCTGGTGCCGGGGTTGGGCCAGTGGTATGCGGGATCGAAGAAGCGGGGGCTGGTATTCTTGGGAGCCGAGGCTGCGCTGGTGGGCATGTGGGTGGCTTGGAAGGGCAAGGGCAACGACCTAGAGCAAGAGTTCCGGGCCGTGGCCGACGAGCACTGGGATCCGCGCAGTTACTTGGCTTGGCGCGGCTCGGAGAAATCGAAAGAATCGTCGATCACACACTCGTTGCCTTGTAGTAGCGAGGTCGTCGATGTGTACATTCCGGCGATACAGCAGTCGGGGAGTGCGGATTTTGGCGGATGTGCGCCTAGTGAAATTCAGCAATACTACGAGTTGATTGGCAAATACGATCAATATGTAGCTGGTTGGGATGATCTGAAACGCGTAAGGCGCGATGGCAGTATCGGCAATGCCGCCGCGCCGACTGAAGTCGATTCGGTCGAAAATTTTCATTCCGAGCGACGGCTCCGCTACGAAGACCAACGCGACGAGAGCAATCGCTTTCTCAAGCGAGCCTCCACTATAAGCGGGGTCATTCTGATAAACCACGTTCTCAGTGCCCTTGACGCGGCACGGGTGGCGCGCGCCCGCGCTGCGGGCGCGGACGAAGCGGCTCTGCAGCGGCGGACGCGCTTCGCGTTGGTCATGCAGCCTTGGGTGCGGTCGCACGTGCCCATGCTCGTGGCGTACAAACCGTTGGATTGAACCTATGTGGTGGTGGATCGCGTTGATTTTGTTGTTGCCCGGCGTGGCTGAGGCCGGGACGTCTCAAGGGGCGTTTTGGCGCTCTTTGCTGGTCCCCGGTTGGGGGCAGAAATACGCCCGTGGTGGCGGCGGTGGTTTCTTGGCCGCTGAGCTGGCACTCTGGGGCGGCTATTGGGGTTTTGAGTGGTTGGGCCAAGTGCGCCGTGGTCAGTACCGGGCGCATGCGGCGGAACGCGCGGGTGCGCGGCCCGAGGGCAAGGACCGCGTTTACTTCGACGACTTGGGGTTTTACACGAGCCGGCTAGAGCACAACCAGTTCGCCCGCTACGAGGACGGCCCAGACGCCGAGCTCTATCCTGTGGACGCGGATTTCTTCTGGGAGTGGGATCGCGACGAGTCGCGTCTGCGCTACCGCGAGTTGCGCAATGCGAGCCAGCACGCGTACCGGCAGGCGCTCTATATGACGGGCTTGGTGGCCGTCAATCACATCGTGGCTGCCATCCATGCGGCGCGGGTTGCTCGTGCAGATCAAGCTCAGCTTAGCTTTGCGCCCAAGGTGGCGGTGAGGCCTGGGGGAGCGGCTTTCTTCTTGGTGCGGCATTTCTACTGATGGTCTGCTTTTTCCTGCGGGTGGCCTTGGCCGCGTGGATGCTTTCGCTGCCACTGACGGTCGCAGCCGAAGAGCGGATATGCGGGACGCGCTGGCTTGAGCAGCACCGCGCGTCTTTCCCCGCGCCAGCCGCCAAGGCAGTCGGCGCAAGTCAAGAGCTAGGCCCCATTGAAGTGGGGACTCAGCTCGCCTTTTACGTGCCGACCGAATTCGTACTCAAGTCGGCCACTTGCCGCTACAAGGGGACGCACTGCTACATCTTCGTCGAAGAAAGTCAGTGGGACATTATCGCGGCCCAGCCGGATGTGGATAAGCTAGGCGCGCTTTTTGACGCGGCGACTCCGGCTGATCCCGAGCGCGGGATATTTGAAATAGCGGTTGATGCCTTTGGCGAGCCTGCCGATGAGGACGGCGACCCCCGCATCTTCATCCTGATTTTGGATCTTCCCGGCAACATAGTCGGCTATTTTGACAATAAGGTGTATGAAACACTGCTGCCCGAACTGCGACGCGATACGGTCTATCTCGACGCGAACAAGCTGGCCTTTAGCGCCTATCTCGCCCACGCGACCTTAGCGCACGAATTCCAGCACCTAATTCATTGGGGCCGCGATTCAGACGAAGAGAGATGGATCGACGAAGGGCTTTCTGGGTATGCCGAGGAGCTAGTCGGTTTTCCCGAGGCCGACCCGAGCATGGTGCCGAGTTTTCTCGCGGATCCCAGTATCAATCTAACGCACTTTGTGTTTGATTCGGCGAGTTACGGCAAGACTTACCTGTTCGCCTCGTTTTTGGCCGAGCGCTATGGTGCGGGGCTGATCCGCCAAATCGTCGCCGAGCCGCGCAACGGCATTTTGGGCATTGACGACGCGTTCAAGAACCAAAACTGGGTCGAGGACTACGCGGGTGCTTGGCGTTTGTGGATTGCGGCTAACTACGCGGGTGGGTACGAGGCCCTGCGCGGCCGCCGCGCAGCCGCAGTTGCAGCGCCTGATGTGCCTTTCGCAGAACTGGCCGGCGAGGTCGGCAGCCAATGGGGCGCGGCGAATGTGGTTATTCGCTCGGAGGGGGATGTAGCCGTTGATTTCGCTGGCGAGGCCGAGGGGGACTATGCCGCGTGGGTGTACGCCATGCGCGACCAGCGTGGCGAACTGATAGCGATGGAACTTAGCGCGGACAATACAGGGCAGGTGCAGGTCGCGGATGTAGATAGCGCGGCGGTTATCGTCGGCAGAACCTCACCGACGGGTGGTGATTTTGTCCTCGCGGCCCGGTATTTTACGCCCACGGTCGTAGCGATGCAGGCAGAGGAACGGACCGGGGCTAGTGACTTGGCACCGGCTTATCCGAATCCGGCCAACAGCGCGGTGAATCTGCCCTTTCGCTTGGCAGGGGAAGCGGATGTCGAACTGGCGATATACAATGCCTTGGGCCAGCGCGCGGCCCTTTTGGTGGCGGAGCGGCTCGCGGCTGGGGAGCACTTGGCGCGCTGGGGTGGTGAGCGCGCGGCCAGCGGGGCGTATTGGGCTATGCTGAAGGTCGGCGGGGAAACGCGGACGCGCCGTTTGATGTTGGTCCGGTGAAGGTGGGACTAACCCAGGAATGTCTAGCGCCTGACGATCTGCGAATCTGGGGGCCTCAGTTCTCCAACGCGAGGGTGCCAATGTCGCGGGTGTGGGCGTCGCAGTACCACAAGACGCCTTGGTACGCGGTCAATCCGTGGACCTCATCCGGGGCGGCTACTCGAATGACGTCATAGACGCGTCCGTCCTTAGTGTCGAGCAGACTGACAGTGCCAGCCGAGGTGTCGGCTACCCACAGCCGGCCGTCGGGTCCCCAAGCGATGCCGTGGTTGCGAAAACCAGGGGTGCGAAATTGGTGTTCTTCTTTCCAAGAGTTGGGGTCCATGACGTGGACCATTTGGGAAGGCGGCGTGGCCACGTATAGCTTGCCATCCTTCCACTCTAGGCCGTGAGAACCGGTGGTGCGCGCGTCTGCGATACCCTCCCGGGGCGCTGTGATGCCGGCACCGGGCGAATCGTATTTGGCGATGGTGCGGCCCGTTGCCAGTTCTAGTTTGGCGATTTTGAGTTCATAGGTAGAAGCGATCCACAGATACCCGTCTCCCACGGTAATGCCGCTGGAGTGGGCCGTATCGGTCTGGGCTGAGAACAGGGTTTCGCCGGTTTCATAGTCCAACTTGTACACTTTGTGATCGACTTGGTCTATGACCCACAGGCCGTCGGGGGCGGCTTGGATGCCGTTTGGCTGCGGTCCAGGGCACAAGAATCGCTTGTCCACCTTGGCGATATTTGAAGCCATAGAGTTTTGTCCTCCATTCAAGAAAGTGCGTACTAACGGTCGAGCGGCGCGGCGATGATGTTGTCAATCAGCCGGACGTTAGACAGGCGCACGGCGAGGGCGATGACGACCGGGCCGGTGATATGGGCCACTTCTTCAAGCGTATCCGGGTGTGCGATAGAAATGTAGTCAATGGACGCGTCGAGTGCGCGCTCGATGTGCGCCCGCATCTCGGCGATGATTTGGCTGGCGGCGCGTTCGCCCTGTTCGATTTTTTCCCGGCCCATTGTGAGCGCTTCGTAGAGGGCCGATGCGCGCTGTCGCTCTTCTGCGCTGAGAAGGACGTTGCGCGAGCTCATGGCCAAGCCGTCTGCTTCGCGCACAGTGGGAGCAACCTCGACGCGCAAGTCCAAGTTCAAATCGCGCACTAAGCGACGAATGACAGACGCCTGCTGGTAGTCTTTTTGGCCGAAGACGGCTAGGTGCGGTTTGACGGCGGTGAACAGCTTGGTCACTACGGTGGTGACGCCGCGGAAGTGACCGGGGCGAAAGGGGCCGCATAGACCTTTGGTTAGCTCTTCTACTTCGACAGAGGTCGAGAAGTCGGGGGGATAGAATTCCACTGTTTGGGGATGGAAGACTGCATCGACTCCCCGGCGGGACAGCAGGTCGAGGTCGCGCTCCATGTCGCGCGGATAGATAGCGTAGTCTTCTTTCGGCCCGAATTGCAGTGGATTGACGAAAATGCTGACTACCGTGCGGTCCGCGGCTTCGAGGCTGTGATCGACCAAGCTGAGATGTCCTTCGTGTAAAAAACCCATCGTCGGCACTAGTCCAACGCATAGGCCCTTGCCGCGCCAAGCGTCGGATTGGGCCTGCATTTCCGCGACCGTGTGTATGCGTTTCATGGGATGGTGGGAAGGGTGAGAGGGTCGGCGGCCTTAGCTTCGCGACAGTTGAGCGCGGCTAGATACTCAGCAAATGGCCGGCCGGTGACTGGATGGCTAAGGTGCGGGGCGATTTCGCAAAGAGGCACTAGTACAAAGCTGCGCTCGTGCATGTGCGGGTGCGGCAGAGTCAGATCCGCGCTTTCGACGACGCGCTCGCCATAGAGCAGTAGATCGAGGTCGAGGGTGCGCGGCCCCCAGTGAATACGGCGTTGCCGCTGGTGCTTTTTTTCGGCGGCGAGCAGGGCGGCTAACAGCGGCTCGGGAGCGAGCGAGGTTTCTATAGCAAAGACGGCGTTGAGGAAATCCGGTTGCTCGATCGGCCCCAGCGGCTGGGTTTCGTAGGCGCGGGAGACCTCCGCAAGGCGCGTGTTAGGGAGTGTGGCGACTTCTTTGAGTCCGGCTTTGAGGTACGCGCGGCGATCGCCGAGGTTGCTGCCGATGGCTATATAAGCTCGTTCAGGCATAGGACCGGCGTATTTCGACTTCGATGCCGTCAAAGTGTGCGGCGACCGGGGGGTTGGGTTTGCGCACGCGGACGACGAGTTCGACCGGAGCGCAGTGGGTACCCACCTTTTCGGCGATGCGCTCGGCGAGGGCTTCGACCAATTTGCAAGGCTCGCCGGTTACGACATCGGCCACCAGCGCGTACACCTCTGGATAGTTGATCGCCGCGTCTATGTCGTCGCTGCGCCCTGCTCGGCGAAAATCGCCGTAGAGTTCGACATCGACCTCGTAGTGCTGGCCGAGTGCGGTCTCTTCGGGGAAAAGCCCGTGATAGGCAAAAAAGCGCATGTTGCGCAGGCGGAGTGCGTCGTTGGGCATGACAAGAGCTTCAGGCGCGACCCAATGCCCGATAGGCGATGTCGCGGCGGCAATAGGCGTTGTCGAAGGCGATTTGATCTACTGCCGAGTAGGCTTTGGCGACGGCGGCTTGGAGATTGGCGTCTGTGGCTGTTACGCAGAGCACCCGGCCGCCATCCGTAATGACGCGACCATCGCGCAGGGCTGTGCCGGCGTGAAAGACGACGAGGTCGTCGCGGTTGGCAAAAGCCTCCAAGCCGCGAATCTCAAAGCCCTTCTCATAAAATTGCGGATAGCCGTCCGAGGCCATGACCACGCAGACGGCCGCCTCGGGTGCGCATTCGACTTGCATTTGGTCTAGGCGACCGTCGCAGGCGGCGGTGAGCACATCGACGAGATCGGTTTTGAGCAGGGGCATGAGGATCTGGCATTCGGGATCGCCGAAGCGGGCATTGAACTCTACGACTTTGATGCCCTCATCGGTACACATCAGCCCGCAGTAAAGTACACCTTGGTACGGGGTGCCCAGTCTGTGCATTTCGGAGAGTACAGGTCGGATGATGCGCTCCTCGGCCTCGGGCACTAGGGCCGGCGTCATCACCGGTGCCGGAGCGTAGGCCCCCATGCCGCCGGTATTGGGGCCTTTGTCGCCATCGTAGATGGGTTTATGGTCTTGGGCGGGCGTCAAGGTGATAAAATGGTCGCCGTCGCAGATTGCAAAGAGCGAGGCTTCCTCGCCGGTCATGTATTCTTCGACGACGATGTGGTGGCCGGCCCCGCCTAAGGTGTCTTCGTCGAGCATTTCGCGCGCTGCTGCGAGGGCTTGATCTACGCTCTGACAGACGACCGCACCCTTGCCGGCGGCTAGGCCGCTGGCCTTGACCACGATCGGAGCACCCTGCTCGCGGATATAGGCGCTGGCGGCTTGGCTGTCGGTGAAGCTCTGGTGCCGGGCGGTGGGGACGCCGATGCGCTCCATCAGGTCTTTGGCGAAGACCTTGCTGCTTTCGATGCGGGCGGCGGCTTCCGTGGGGCCGAAGATCGCCAGGCCGCTGGCGCGGAAGCGATCGACAATGCCGCCAGCTAAGGCGTCGTCCGGGCCGACGACGGTCAGCCCGATTTGCTTCTCATGGGCAAAGGCGACTAGACGCTCGATTTCGCCGACTAGTTTTTCGCGTTCGGCCACGGGGGTATCGACGCGTATATCGACGCATTCAGCGAGGGATGCCATGCCTGGATTGCCGGGGGCAACGTAGAGTTTGTCGATGCGCTGACTCTGCGCCAGTTTCCACACGAGGGCGTGTTCGCGCCCCCCTTTGCCGACGACTAGGACGTTCATGGGCGTTCCTTTCTCGGGTTCAGAGATAACCAAATTCCCGCAAATCGCGCTCTTTGTCGCGCCAGTCTGGGCGGACTTTTACCCACAGTTCTACATAGACGGGTTCGTCGAGTAGTTCCTCTAAGGCAGCGCGAGCCTTGCGTCCGATTGATCGCAGGCGCATTCCCTTTTTGCCGATGACGATGCCCTTTTGGCTTTCGCGCCCGACGTAGATAATGGCGCGAATGTAAGTCTTGTGACCAGGGCGCTGGCGGAATTCCTCGATGTGGATGTTGATGGCGTAGGGCAGCTCGTCCTCAAGGTGCTCAAAAGCTACCTCGCGGATGCGTTCGGCGGCAAAAAACCGCTCGGGCTGTTCGGCCACCATATCGTCCGGGTAGAGCTTGGGGCCGCAGGGTAGCTGGGCCTCTAGGCGCGATAGCAATTTGCCGAGGCCGTCGCCGCGCAGGGCGGAGACCGGGATCGGACTGGCGATGCCAAACTCGTTCGCGAGACTTTTTTGCAGGCCGTCTAGCTGGGTGGGTTGTACTAGGTCGATCTTGTTGAGTACGGCTAAGACTGGTACCCGCGTACGCGCTAGAAAGTGCTTCACCAGCGTGCTGCGGTCTTTGGGGCGGGAGGCGTCAAACAGCAGCAAGACTAGGTCGGCTTGGCGGGCGGCTTGGTCGATTTGGTGGGCCATGGTCTCGTGCAGCTTGTAGGAGGACTCTAACAGGCCCGGCGTGTCCAAAAAAATTATCTGGCTATGTGGACGGGTGAGGATGCCGAGGATGCGGCTGCGCGTCGTCTGCGGTTTGGCGGTGACGATGGAGAGCCGCTGGCCCAAGAAGGCGTTGAAGAGGGTAGATTTACCCGCGTTGGGACGACCGGCTAGGGCTACGTAGCCGACGCGGGGTTGCTCAGAAGCGGAAGCTGGCGGACAACTGGTAGGTTGCTTCGAGCGCATCGTGCTGCAAATAGGCGAGGTCGAGGTCGAGGTTGCGGTGGGGGGTCAGTCCTAGCCCAAAGGCTTGGCGTCCTTCCTCTAGCCCGGCCCGCAAGGCGATGTAGCGATGGCGGTATTCTAGGCCGGCGTTGAGCGGGACGTCATCGGTCGCAGCAGATGCATCGCCGCCAGAGCGGGTGGCTAGGAGGGCGGTGGTCTGGCCCTCGGCGATGGGTATGGCGTACGCTACGCCCAAGAGCAGTGAGGGCTGGATGCGGTCGGTGCTGTCCGTATTCCAGACGATGGGCGTGGTGGTCGCGTCGCGCACGTTAGCTGCCAGCGCGATCTGGTGGCTCAATTGGTAGCGCACGCCTAGGTCGAGGCCAAAGCCGTAGGCGTTGATGGAGGCGACTTGGCGGTAAATGGCCTTGGCGCTTAACCCGAGGGATAAGCGCGCACCGAGCCGGCGACTGCCCGACAGATATAGGGCGTAATCCGCGCTTTGTTCGGTCGAAGCGATGAGGGGACGGTTGTCCGTGCTGGGGAGCTGGAGGGGATCCGGCAGTTCGGTAAAGTGGATGTCGTCAATGCCCATGCGGACCAAGCTCAGGGCCATGCCATGAAAGAGGCGACCCGGTCGGGCGACGGCGACAAAATCGCGCTGGATGAGGCCGGAGAAGTGTTCGGAATGCGTCAGGTGAACTTGGCGACTGTTGAGGGCAGATAGACCGGCTGCATTCCAATAGCCCGCGGTGGCGTCGTCCGCGAGGGCCACATAGGCACTGCCCAAGGCCGCAGAGCGGGCACCCGCGCCCAAGCCGAGAAACTCACCGGCGTAGCGCGAGGCGGCGTGTACAGCCCCGGTCAGCAACAGGGCTAATGCAAGCGGAAGAAGACTCTTGGGCATGGGTTGTAAAAAGCTAGCGGAAGGGTGGCCGAGTGTCAAATCGGCTCACTGCATCATCTCCCGCTGGGATGGGCGATCTTCAGGCTATGAGGACGATTTGCAGATCCATGACGTTGGTGCCTGTAGGACCCGTTATAACGAGGTCGTCCAACGCCGCGAAGAAGGAATAGGAGTCGTGGCGGTCGAGAAAGGCACGGGCGTCGAGACCTTGGGCGCGGGCGCGGCTCAAGGTTTGGCTGTCGGCTAGGGCACCGGCGGCATCGGTGGGGCCGTCGGTGCCGTCGGTGCCGCCGGAGAGCAGGGTGATGGCGGGCCAACCGTCGAGTTGGAGAGATGCGGCTAAGGCCAATTCTTGGTTGCGCCCGCCCTTGCCGTTGCCGCGCAGGGTGACAGTTGTCTCGCCGCCGGCGATGAGACAGGCGGGCCGGGCGATGGGACGGTTGGTCTCTGCGGTTTCTTGGGCGATGGAGACCAACGCGGCCGCGGCGTGGCGCGCCTCGCCCTGTAAGCGGCTGGTGAGGACGAGCACTTCGTAGCCGAGCGCGCTGGCTTGGTTTGTGGCCGCGTCGATGGCCAAGCGGCTATTGCCAATGACCAAGCTCTCGGCGCGGGCAAAGCAAGGGTCTCCGGGTTTGGGAGTTTCCGGCCGCTCGCCTCGGGTGCCAGCTTCGAGGTGCTGACGGACTGGGGCGGGGAGCTGGTGGCGCAGGTCGTAGCGATCGACGATCGCTAGGCAATCGCCAAAAGTCGTGGAATCTGGGTGGGTGGGGCCGGAGGCGATGGTGTCGAGGGGATCGCCGATGACGTCCGAGAGCATGAGGGCGACGACGCGGGCGGGTACTGCTACCCGAGCGAGCAGCCCGCCTTTGATGGCTGAAAGGTGTTTGCGCAGGGCGTTGATTTCGTCGATGGTCGCGCCGCAGGCGAGCAGGAGGCGGGTGGTTTCTTGCTTTTCTGCGAGGGTCAGGCCCTCGGCTGGGGCGGGTAGCAGGGCCGAGCCGCCGCCGGAGAAGAGGCCGAGGACCAGAGCGTCGGGGTCCAAGCCTGCTAGCAGCGCAAGCTGACGGCGGGCACCAGCCACACCGGCTTCGTCTGGGACCGGATGCCCAGCTTCAAAGGTCTCGACCCGCGCCAACGGCAGCGCGTGGCCGTACTTAGTGTTGATGGCCCCGCAGTCAATGCGGTCGCCGAGAATTGCTTCGGCGGCCGCGGCCATGGCCACAGTGGCCTTACCGGCACCGACTAGGCGCAGGCTGGAAATGGTATCGAGGGGGAAGCGGAGCGGGCCGCAGCGCAACTCATCGCCTGTGACTGCGAGGGTTTGGCGGATACAACGGCCGGGATCGGCGGCCGCGACCCCGGCGTCAAAAATGGCGCGCGCGTGGGCGCGCCGCACAGCAGCATCCACCTAAGCGCACCCTAGAAGCGGCGCATGAGGCCCACTACCTTGCCGGCAATGCTGAACTCGTCGGCGTCGGGCGGGACGACGATGGGGTCGAACGCCTCGTTTTCGGGCAGGAGCCGGATGCCGTCGGGGTCGGGAGCATAGCGCTTGACCGTGGCCTCGTCGCCGAGCAGCGCGACGACGATATCGCCGCGCTCGGCGCGGTCTTGCTGGCGGGCGATGACGATGTCGCCATCGAGAATCCCGGCGTTGCACATGCTCTCGCCGTGGATGCGCAGCGCGAACACATCGCCGGAAGCGGGGACGAGCGATGCATCGACGTTGAGCGTGTTCTCTATGTTTTGGGTAGCGAGAATCGGGGTGCCTGCGGCGACTCGGCCAACGAGGGGCACTTCGCGCAGATCCGCGGAAAGGGAGGCGGGCCTGACGAAATCGACGAGTTCTATGCCCCGGGAGCGGCGCGCTCGGCGGCGGATGTAGCCTTTTTTCTCCAGGGTCTCCAAGGTGGTGCGGACGCCATTGGTGGAGTTGATGCCAAAGACGTCCATGATCTCGCGGATCGTGGGGGGGCCCCCGGAGCGAATTGCATCGGCGATGAAGTCGTAAATTGCTTGTTGGCGCTCGGTTAGGGGTTTGGGCATGAGTGTGCCTCCATTGGGGAGGAAAGATGAACAGCAACCTGAACTTATATATACTTACTGCACATTAGTTCATTTGTCAAGGGGCACCTCTTCGTCTAATTTGCCCTCCTCATTACTTGTTCAGGGGAATTTTCTGTTTTTGCACGATGGGAACGAAGGCCATGGAACCCATAGTCGCCAGTGTGCGGCAAGTGCTAGAGGAAGCGGGCTTGGAGGCCGATGCTAGCTTAGTCGTCGCTGCGTCGGGCGGCGTCGATTCGACCGTGCTGCTCAATGTCTTGGATGGCCTAGGGCACCGGTTGCACGTGGCGCACTTGGACCACGCACTGCGGCCGGATTCGGCGGCCGACAGCCGCTTTGTCGGCGACGAGGCGAAACGGCGCGGGCTGTCCTACTCGATAGAGCGGCGCGACGTGGGGGGGTACGCCCGAACCGAGGGTTTGTCGCTGGAGGAAGCAGGTCGGCAGCAGCGCTACGCCTTTCTCGACCAAGTTGCCGACCGGGTCGGGGCCGAGTTCATCGCCTTGGGGCACCACGCCAATGATCAGGCCGAGACCGTGATCTTGCGCCTGTTGCGCGGCAGCGGTGCCACCGGTTTAGGGGGCATGGAGATTGCGCGCGAGGGCCGCTATTTGCGGCCGCTGCTGCGCGTGCGGCGCGCTGAAATCGAGAAATACGCGCGCCAGCGAGGCTTGCGCTACCGAGAGGATCCATCCAACCGCGACCCGCGCTTTTTGCGCAATCGGGTGCGCGGGGAACTAATGCCCTTGCTCAAGAGCTATAATCCTAACATCGCCGAGGTTCTAAATCGCACGGCCGCGTTGCTCAAAGCCGAGGACGACTTGCTTGCGGAGTTAACCCAAGAGGCTTTAGATACAGTGGTTTGTGAGCGTTGCAACGACAAGGTGGTCCTTGATAGTACTAGGCTTCTCGCTTATCATATAGCCATACAAAGGCGCGTGCTGCGCGCTGCGCTCCAGGGCCTCGCCGTAGATGGCCCTTTTGATTTTGTCCGCGTCGAGCAAGTGCGGGGCTGGATTGGGGCCGGCGACAAGCGCCTGCGGGTGTTGGGTGCTGGACTGAAGGGGCAGGGTTGCGGCACGCGCTATATCCTGCGTCGCGGTCAGCGGCCGCCGGTCGCGCGCAGCTTCGACATACCCGGCGTGCTCGTGTTGAGAGAGCACGGCGTGAAAATCCGCGTCCAAGTAGTTTCCCCGGAGCACTTCGACAAGGCCCAGTTAGGGGGCGCGCAGGTTGCTTTAGACGCGGATCGCCTCGGCGTGCGGGTGCAAGTGCGCAGCCTGCGGCCGGGTGATCGCTTCCAGCCGCTGGGCATGGAAGGGCACAAAAAACTGAGTGACTTTCTCATCGACGCCAAGTGGCCGAAAATCTCACGCGACGAAGTGTTGGTGCTGACCCGGGGAGAGGAAATAGCTTGGGTCGCGCCCCTGCGTTCTAGTAATGCCTTCAGAATAAAATCTACTACGCGCCGCATCGCCTTGTGTACGCTGAGGCATTGGGACGGCGATTGACCTAGAGTAGCTGTCATGGAGGGACCAAAAAAGCAGGACCAAGAAGAGCGACCCACGCGCCTTAGGGACGATCGCGGGCTGGACAGCCAGCAGGGCGACGGCGAAGACAGGCCACGCCGCTGGCGCCGCCCCTCGCGGACCCAAGCGTTTTGGCTGTTCTTCGTGTTGGTGATGATCTTCACCGTCAAGTTCCTTGGCAGCAAACCCCCCGATCCTCAGCTCGTCTCCTACAAGGAATACCGCCAATACTTGGAGGATGGCCGCATCGCCGAGGCCGTCATCGTCGGCGAGCGCGAGTTCAAGGGAGTCTTACACGATGGGACCCGTTTTATGGTCAACTTGGGTCCAATAGACTCGGAGACCAAGCGCGAGTGGGGGGAACAAGGGGTCGATTTTCGCTTTGAGGAAGAACCCTTTCGCTGGTACAATTTCCTCTTCAGCTTTTTGCCGTGGCTGCTGTTTATCGCCTTCTGGATATTCATGTTGCGGCAGATGCAGGGCGGCGCGCGCGGGCTGTTTTCCTTTGGCAAGAGCCGGGCCAAGCTCCTAATGGAAGACAAGCGCAAGACGACCTTTGCCGACGTGGCCGGGGCCGACGAGGCCAAGAAGGAGTTGGAGGAGATCATTGAATTTCTCAAGGATCCCCACCGATTTCAGCGCCTCGGCGGGCGGATTCCCAAGGGCGTCTTGATGATCGGGCCGCCGGGCACGGGCAAGACGCACTTGGCGCGCGCAGTGGCTGGCGAAGCAGGCGTGCCCTTCTTTTCGATTAGCGGCTCGGATTTCGTCGAGATGTTTGTCGGCGTCGGAGCTTCGCGCGTGCGCGACCTCTTTGAACAGGGCAAGACCAATGCCCCGTGCCTAATCTTCGTTGATGAGATCGACGCGGTGGGCCGCCACCGAGGCGCGGGGATTGGCGGTGGTCACGACGAGCGCGAGCAAACCCTCAATCAGCTTCTAGTGGAAATGGACGGCTTTGAGTCCAATGACGGCGTCATTCTCATCGCCGCGACCAATCGCCCAGACGTACTCGATCCAGCGCTGTTGCGGCCCGGTCGTTTCGACCGCCGGGTGGTGGTTGACCTGCCCGACGTCAGAGGGCGGGAGGGCGTACTCAAAGTCCATGTGCGCAAAGTGCCGCTGGACCCAGACGTCGATTTGCAAAAGGTGGCGCAGGGCACGCCGGGGCTTTCCGGAGCCGACTTGGAGAACTTGGTCAACGAAGCGGCCTTACTGGCCTCGCGGCGCGATCGCAAGACCGTTGACATGGGCGACTTTGAGGCGGCCAAAGACAAGGTGATGCTCGGGGCCGAGCGCCGCAGCATGGTCCTGACCGAGGAGGATCAGCGGCTTTCGGCCTACCACGAAGCGGGCCACGCCTTGGTTGCCAAGAGCATCAAAGGCGGCCCGGCCATCGGCAAGGCCACCATTATCCCGCGCGGGCAGGCCATGGGAATGGTTTCCTTTCTAGCCGATGAACGGCGTTCGCTTACCGAGACGCGGCTAAAGGCTCATTTGGCCACGGCGCTGGGCGGTTGCGCAGCCGAGAAATTGATCTTTGCCGAGCGCTCGACTGGAGCCCAAGGCGACTACCAGCAAGTGACGCGCTTGGCTCGTTCGATGGTCTGCGAGTGGGGTATGAACGAAGAGCTTGGCCCCCTCTCGTTGGGCGGCGGCGACGACGAGGTCTTCCTCGGCAAGGAATTCACCCGCAGCCGCCACCTGAGCGAGGAGACAGCCCAAGCCGTCGATCGCGAGATCCGCAAGCTAGTGGTGGCGGCCGAGGAAACCGCGCTGCGCATCCTCGGGGAAAAGGAGGACAAGCTGCACTCCTTGGCCCGCGCGCTCCTCTCATACGAGGTCCTCGACGACGCGGAGATCGACCAAGTCTTGGCTGGAGAGCCTCTCGCTCGCGAACCGGTGCGCGCCTTGAGCGACGAGGATGAGGCGTGATCTGGGAGTTGGGAAGTCGTACCCTCCACTTTGTCGACCAGGTACAGATCATGGGCGTCCTTAATGCGACGCCCGATTCGTTTTACGACGGGGGTCGCTACTGCGAGCCGCAGGCTGCGGTGAAGCGCGGCTTGGAGATGGTGGAGGAAGGGGCGGCAATCGTAGATATTGGTGGTGAATCGTCGCGACCGCCGATGTACGGGGTCGCCGAGGAGGTCTCGGTCGCCGAGGAGTGCGCCCGTGTTCTTCCGGTCGTCGAGGGTCTCCGCCGCCAGAGCGATGTGCCCATCTCGGTTGACACGGTCAAGGCCGAAGTGGCGCGCCGGGCCCTTGAGGTGGGGGCCGATATCATCAACGACATTAGCGCCCTGCGGCACGATCCGGCCATGGCCGAGGTCGCCGCACGGGCTAACGTCCCCGTGGTACTGATGCACCGCCGGGGCATGGCGGCTACCATGCAGCAGAATACCCACTACGACGACTTGCTCGGGACGGTGTACTCCTTTCTAGAAGAGCGCGTATGCGTTGCCCACGCCCAAGGCGTTGAGCGCGTGGCTGTGGATCCGGGCTTGGGATTCGGCAAGTCGCGGGAGGGAAATCTCGCCTTGTTGAGGATGCTAGAGCGCTTCTTAGACTTAGGGTGTCCGTTAGTAGCGGGTGCTTCGCGCAAGTCCTTTATCTGGAAGACGCTCGGGCTCTCGGCCGCCGAGAGCTTGGAGGGCAGCTTGGCGGCGGCGGCTCTAGCGGCTCGGGCCGGCGTCCACGTGCTGCGAGTCCACGACGTGGCCGCGACGCTACGGACCGTCCGCTTAGTCGAAGCCGTGCGGAGCCAAGCACCGTGCTAAAAGACCCGGTTCTGTTCCACCTCTTCGGCTTTCTGCCCGTCTCGCTGACCTCGGTAGTGGATATCCTGCTGGTGGCCTTTATCTTTTTTCGCTTGCTCTCCCTGATCAAGGAAACCCGAGCCGCGCACATGGTCGCCGGGCTGCTGCTAATGGTGATCGTGGCCTTGGCTGCGCCTTGGCTCAAGATGAGCGCCCTGTCTTGGCTTTTGGAGCAGGCGCGTTCTATCTTGTTGATTCTGCTGGTCATCCTCTTCCAGCCCGAGTTGCGACGGCTCCTCCAAGTCTTGGGACAGACCCCGGCGTTCCGCTGGTTTTACAAAGCCGAGACGGCACGGGTCATTGACGAGGTTGTCAGCGGAGTGGGGCGCTTGGCCGACTTGGGGTACGGGGCGCTGATCGTGCTGGTGCGCCAAGTCCAGATCAGGCAGATCATTGATACCGGCGTGCCTTTGAACTCGGAGGTGTCGGATGATTTGCTGGCCACAATCTTCAGCCCGCGAACCCCGCTGCACGACCGAGCTGTCGTCATCCAGGGCGAGCGCTTGGTAGCGGCCCGCTGTACCTTGCCTTTGCCCGAAGAGGTTGAAGACCAGCGGTTGGGAACCCGCCATCGGGCGGCATTGGGCCTATCGCAGGAATCGGACGCGGTAGTTATCGTCGTCTCCGAGGAGAACAGCACCATTTCGCTGGCCATTGGCGGAGTTTTTTGGCGGGGGTTGGACCGTCGGCAACTCAAGCTGCGTCTGCAAGAGCAGATGGCCTAGGGCCGAGCGCGGCGCGGTTGCACTTTGCTTGACACAGTCCCGGCAGTACTCTAATTTGAAATTTTTATTTCAATTAAATAATAAAAATTATGAGAAATAAACAGATGCGGCAGACCCGCATACGGGAGCTGCTCTACAGAAGGACCATTGATACGCACGAAAAATTAGCCGAGGTCCTCCAGCAACAAGGCATTGAGGTCAGCCAGTCGACCTTGTCGAAAGACTTGCGCGAAATAGGCGTAGTCCGGGTGCCCCAAGCCGATGGGGGATTTCGCTATACGCTGCCCGAAGCTGGTTCCACGTTGCGCGACCTGCACCTCCTAGAGAGAGAGTTGCAGGACTTTTTGGTCCAGACCGAACAGGTGATCAACATGGTGCTGGTGCGCACTGCGTCGGGGCATGCCCAAAGCGTCTGCGAGGCCATTGATCGAATTGGTTGGGCTGAGGTCGCGGGCACGCTTGCCGGTGAAAACACGATCTTTATCGTCACTCGTTCCGAGCAAGATGCGGCGAAGTTAGTCGATAAGATCAACGCGGTGTGCGGCGAGGAGAACTGATGGACACCGAAGTCTTGCAGGATTTGCAGGTCCAGATCGGCAAAGCCGAGACCCTGCTAGAGGCTCTGCCTTATTTACAGGAATTCCGCGGCAAAGTGATGGTCGTCAAATACGGCGGTAGCACTATGGGCAGCGGGGATACTGTGTACAAGGACATCGTCTTTATGCAGACGGTCGGCATCCGTCCGGTCGTGGTCCACGGCGGCGGCCCAGCCATCAACCGCCGCCTGCAAGAGTTGGGCATTGAGAGTCAGCGCGTAAATGGGCTGCGGGTGACAGATGCGGCGACGATGAAGGTGGTTGAGGATGTGCTCTTTGGCGAGGTTAACGCTCGGATCGTCCGCGAGATTGGCGTGCTAGACGGGCGGGCCTTGGGTGTCTCGGCCAAGGATGCCGGGATCATGCAGGTGCGCAAGCACTGGGTTCAAACCGACGGTGGAGTCATGGATATCGGCTATGTCGGCGATGTCGAGCATGTGGATACCGCGCCTTTGTTGGACTTGATAGACAAGGGCATGATCCCGGTGGTTGCGCCGATTGGTCGCGGTCCGGAGGGCGAGAGCTTCAATGTCAATGCCGATACGGCGGCTGGGGAAATCGCCGCAGCTCTACACGCTGAGAAATTGGTTTTTTTAACGGACGTACAGGGCATTATGCGCGATCTCGCAGATGATTCGTCCCTGCTATCAACCGTGCATGTCTCTGAGGTGGGCGAGTTGATTGACCAAGACGTGATCTGCGGCGGAATGATTCCCAAGGTCGAAGCCTGTGTCAAGTCCGTCAAAGCCGGCGTGCGCAAAACCCACGTCATTGACGGGCGCGTGCCGCATGCGATGTTGCTTGAATTTTACACCCGGCAGGGTATTGGCACCCAAATTGTCCAGTAGGACGACGGAGAAAACCATGAAAACCGAAGACATTATCAAGGGCGAGGCGCAATACATTTTGCAGACCTACGGCCGGCCCGAGTTCGTACTGGAGCGGGGCAATGGGGTCTATCTCTTCGATATGGACGGCAACCGCTACCTCGATTTTGTCAGTGGCTTGGCAGTCAACGCGTTGGGCTACGGCGACTACGAGGTGCTCAAGGCCATTGAGGCACAGGCCGCCAAGCTGATGCACGTGTCCAATCTCTACCACACAATCCCTTCGGTCGAGGTGGCAAAGCGGCTAGTCGAGCACTCGTTTGCCGACCGGGTGTTCTTCTGCAACAGCGGCACCGA
Source organism: Gemmatimonadota bacterium (assembly GCA_028875335.1). Next base: position 1,374 of record JAPPEF010000068.1, on the reverse strand, counting down.
GGCGTGGGAGGCCTCGCTCAAGTTCTGCCGCAAGTGGGGCAACACCACCCACGACCAGCCCAAAAACCGCCTCATCGCCTTTGAAAATTCATTTCACGGGCGGACGTATGGCTCCATCTCGACGACCGGCCAGCCCAAGTACCACAAGGGGTTTGAGCCGTTGCTGCCGGGCATCGACTTCGCCCAATTCAACGATTTGGCCTCGGTGGAGTCGCTGGTTACGGATCAGACTTGTGCGATTTTGGTTGAGCCGGTGCAGGCCGAGGGTGGAATCCACGCCGCGACTGCGGAGTTTCTCACCGGGCTGAGGCACCTGTGCGACGAGCGGGAGATGCTGCTGGTCTTCGACGAGATCCAAGTGGGGTGCGGGCGCTTGGGTTCGCTATGGGCCCATCAACAGTACGAGGTTGAGCCGGATATTATGACCTTGGCCAAGGCCCTCGGCGGCGGCTTGCCAATCGGCGTCGCGCTCTTGCGGCAGAAGGTGGCCGACGCCATTGAGGCTGGCGATCACGCCGCGACGTTCGGTGCCAACCCCGTGGCCTGCGCCGCGGCGACCGCGGTTTTGGACAAGCTGTTGGAGCCGGGTTTTATCGACGGGGTGCGCGAAAAAGGCGAACACCTGATCGATCGCCTGCAAAAGTTGCAACAGCGCTGGCCTGAGCACATTGCCGAAATCCGCGGTAAAGGGCTGATCGCCGGCGCGGTCACCAGCCAGCCGGCTGCCGACTATCTGGCCGCCTTCCGCCAGCGCGACATCTTGGTGGCCACGGCCGGGGCCGATGTGGTGCGCTTCTTGCCGCCGCTGATCGTCGAGCGAGATCGCATCGACGAAGCAGTAGATGTATTCGACGAGATCTTGCGTCAAGGTGTCTGATGGCCGCGGTACAAACGCCTTGGGGCGGGCGGTTTCAGTCCGCGCCGGCCGAGCTGATGGAGCGCTTCAACGCCTCGATTGGCTTCGATCGCAAGCTGTTGGCGGCCGATATTGCCGGCAGCGTGGCCTACGCCCGCGCCCTGCAGCGGGCCGGCGTCCTCAGTGCTGGGGAGTTGGAGCAGATCGAAGCGGGGCTAAAGCAGGTGCAGGAAGAATTTTCAGCCCCAGACTGCGCGCTCCCCGACGCGCTTGAAGACATCCACATGGCGGTGGAGCAGCGGCTGATCGAGTTGATTGGTCCGGTCGGAGGCAAGCTGCACACCGGGCGCAGCCGCAACGATCAAGTCAACGTGGATGAGCGGATCTACCTGCGGGGCGCGATTGCGTCGCTTCAGGCGCAGATTCGCCATCTGCAAGGCGTACTGCTGGCGTCGGGCGAGCGGCACAGCGACGTGGTGCTGCCCGGCTACACTCACTTACAACAGGCGCAACCGATT
>JAPPEF010000032.1 GCA_028875335.1 Gemmatimonadota bacterium | reverse complement strand
GGAGCCTGTCGTGCTCGGCCGAGCGCTCGGCCACGACGATGGTCCCCTCAATGACGTTATTGGTCTCGTCCGTCTCGGGCAGATTGTCTTCCTTGTCCAGTATCCAGCGGTAGGTGTACGTCCCTGGTTCAGTCGGCTTGAAGTGATAATGGCCTTCGGCCTTTGAGTAGGTACTAGTCCCACCCGGCCTAAAACGTCTTGTGCTGTAATTGTGGCTGACGCGCTCGTCGTCAACGTACAAATCGATCCGATAGGTGCGGCCGGGAATGGCGTCGGTGCCTCGGTTGGCCAGATGCTGAACGAACACAACTTCATCGCCGACCCACACTTCTTCAGGTATGTGAACGAGTTCGACGGCCACCAAATCGTAATTGCCCTCAGGGGCTTCTTGGAGACCTGGCGCGGCATATGCCAATGGAACGAACAGAAAAACGGCGAACATGAGATAACGCATGGCTGATTCCTTCCTCATTCGTGGTAAAGGGCCTCGGCTAGTCCAAGCGTCTGATGAAACTCGTCCGAAACATCGTCAGCAGCAACATGTTGTCCGTCAACGTCAAGGATTACATCCTTACAGTAACTCCACCCCTAAAATCAAAGCGCACCAAACTCACCCCCACGCCCCAGCCGGGCCGGTCCAAGCGCCGGGTAAAATCGAGGCGCAGCAGATGATACAGCATGAGCGAGACTCCCACCTCATGGTGGAAACTCGCCTCGTAGTGCGGATCGTACCCCAGTTTGGCTCGCCGCTCCGGATCAATCCACGTCCGCCCCGAAGCCCCATGCACCACCAGCCCCGCACCCCGCATGGCCCAATCCCACAGTCCCAACAGCTCAAAGGGCGTGGTCTTGAAGTTGTGCTCCCAGTACAGGGCCGCGTAGTGCTCCCCTTCATAGGGATGGCCGCGCACCGTGCGGAAAGCGCCAAACGGAGAGAAAAATCCCATGCTGGCCTCCAAGCATCCAAAGCGCTGCACTGGCACATCGCCGATCGAGTATCCCGCCACCAGCCGCACATCGAGCGCGTTGGGCGTGACGCGGCGCTTGAGGAAGGTCTTGAAATGGCCGTCCAAGGCTAGACGCAAACGAGTGAAGGAAAAGTCGCTGCCCAGTCCGGCGCTGCTGTACTCCACTCCCACTGCGACCCGCCGATTGGCCGTCAAGCCGAAAGGCTGGTACGGCCCGCCCCATTCGAGGCCCGCCTCCACTGAGCGCAGCCGACCTTCCTCAATCGCCGGATTGGGCCGCGGCCTCCGGTCCCGATTTAACAGACCGAAAGCGGTCGTCTCCTGTAGCGAAGAATGCTCCTCGTGGTTAAAGCCCACTGCCAAGCCGACCTGACTCGGCAGGGAAAGATGAAGCCGCGCTCGCAACCTTTCGTTCCAGTAGTAATCGAAATAGTCGTCTAGGCCCAACAGGAACTGGCCGCTGTTGAACAACGGGAAATAGCTGTCCGAAGGAACGCGCGGTACCGGCCCTTTCCCGTACTCCAGAGCTACCTTACCCACTGGCCGCTGCCAGCCGACTCGGCCTAGGTAAGACCAGCGCTTCAGACCGACGTTGTATCCAGTAGTAACACCGGCTTCTAGCCCGTCGCCCAGACCCCGGCTCCCCTCCAGCCCCAGATGCGCTCCTCCGACCCGGTCGTATCGCAAAGTGGGCTTCAGATTGACCGCTCCCCAGCGCGACGATTCCACTCGCTCCGCAGTCTTTTTCTTTCTCTGTTCCGTCCGCTCCTCCGTCTCTTCCGTTTGCTCCTTTACCAATAAACGGGCGAGAAACCCCGTCGGCTGGAAGGCGTTTTCGAACTGCATGGTGCTGTCGATGGTCGCATAAGCGGTCTGTTCCCGCGCCGACAGGGGCACCTTGTCGGCCAGCCGGGCAAAGGAACTGTCCTGGGCCACGGCCAGCGAATCGACCCGCAGCACTTCCTCGCTGGCGTAAAGCGAATCCGGCATATCGACATTGACTTGGCAATCGCTCAGCCGCGTTATCACGTTGTACTTGATCGCGGGAAAGTGCAGCCCCACCGTGCTGATTTTTACTGCCATAGAAGCTCGGTAATCGACCGGCAGCCACACCCCTCCGGCAAAGCCGCGGAACTGCTGTTGGTAGGCAAAATCCATGTGCTCGATTAGAGGCAGGGGAACGGCCGAGGTTGTGGTCGCCCGGTTAGGTGCCAACTCTACTTCGAGCAAGGCGAAATCCTCGTCCAAGACCGCGACGCGACCGACAAAAGCGGCTTGCAATTTATTTTTTGGCTCAACCGAGATGTCGAATACCACCTTATCGTCCAAATAGCGCTGGCCGATCAAGTCGAAGCGGTAGTGCTTGAGGGCGTCGGGATGGGTCGGCCCGATCAGTGTGTGGCCGATAAAGGGGATATCGTCGTCGTAGAAATTCACAAATCCCGCAAAGGCCGAGATGTATGCTTCTTGGGCTTCCAAATTTTGGGTCACGCGCCTCGACTTGACCACTTCGCGCAGCCCCCGCTCCCGCTCCCAATAAATCTCCGAGGCCAATTCGCCGATCGAGACGATGCCTTCTTCGTTTTCCAAAACGCGCCGGGCATAGGCTTGTGCCTGATAGCTGACCAAGCTGGGCCGCCACTCCTGTTTGCGGCGAATGACTTGGCGCATGATACCCTCGGCGGAGGTTTGGGCAGTCACTACAATGGGATCGAACAGAAAGGGCACTGGCGTCAAGGCGAAATCGATCCGCTCCGCAGGGGCCGTCATCTCGCGCTCTTGGGAGACGTAGCCGATGTAACTCACTGTCAACGTCGCTGGTAACTGCTGCACCTTGAGCGAGTACTCGCCTTCGTCATTAGCTATGGTCCCGCGATAGGTGCCGACTAGCTGTACGGTAGCCGCTGGCAGGGGCTGCCCGGTGGCCGCGTCGGTAACGGTGCCGCGCACCAGCCACGGCTGGGCATGGACTGGGGGGACGGTCCATAAGGCAGCCAAGATGGCCATTGTCAAAAGCAAATGCGCGTTAATTTTTTTGCGGTCCATAATATCCCAAATCATTCGTGGTGAAGCACTGAATTTCTACATCAAAGGCAAGGGAATGCTCAAAGTTTGCTCAACAGCGAGCCGATAACTGAGTCCATTTTGTCGGTGGCATCGGCACTGTAACCAAGGACATCGTAGGCGACTTTACCTTTGCTGTCGAGGATCACATGACGCGGATAGGCGTCGCCGAAAATCTGCAAGGCATCATCATTCGCTACGGCGATGTCATAGATGAACGGATGCTTCTCTAGGAACGGAGTTAGGTCTGCCATTTTATTATTGGCGATGGCGAGGAACTCGACGTCGCGGTCAGCGTACTTTTCGACCAGTTCGTTGAGTTCGGGCATCTCCGCGATGCAGGGCGAACAGGCGGTGTGCCACCAGTTGATGACTACAGGTTTGCCTCTCAGCGCTGTCAACTCGATAGCACTGCTGTCGAGCCGAGTAACGGTGACATTCGGCATCTCGAAGCCCACGGCAAGGGCTACCATCTGATCGCTGCGTTCAATCACCAACTGATCCCCCGTCGCCGATACATGGATCAGTCTGTAGGCCTGACCATCGATCAAGAAGGGCTTGGTTCCCTCAAAAACCTCGTCCTCTAGCGTCTCGGTTTGGCCGAGTGGAGTGGTCACAAATACCCCGTCCCCGTCGAGGTCAATCATAAGTTGATAGAAAGTGAGCCCCACCGAGTCGGCGGGTATGGCATAGGTGCCGAAACGCGGATCCCTCACTAGAGCTAGGGCATAGCGCTGGCCGCCCATGTTGGCCTCGCCCAGCCGCAGTTCGAGGTTGCGGTGCATAACGGAGCTATGTTCGCGGCTGAGCCCAAGTTCGAGTTTAAACTTAGGTGCTGGACCAGCCGGAGGCACAGTCAACTCGGCTTGTAGGACTTCACCTCGAAAGAGGTTGGAAAAACCGTCTGTGAGCTGGAGTCGCTGCGGTTGCGCAGTCGAATCGGCCACGACGAAGGCAATGTCCTGTCCGTCGCTATCCAATCCCAGTACAACAATCGGCTCAGCCGGCGAATCGAGAAACGATAGGCGGGCGTGCAGGGGTTCATGAACCTCCAGTCCGGCAACCGATTGAATATCGGGCAATCCTTCCGTCAACTGCGGGCCGACCGGAAACCGCATCAGCACAGGCTGGAAGAGATGCTCTACGGAATCCTCGCGCACGGATTCCATTTTCACCGTGATACTCTCCGCGCTGGCCACTCCATAAATGAACGCCGTGGCGACGGTGGCGATGATGGTGATGGCAGATTTGATCGATTTCATGGCATTTTCTTCTTGGATGTGTGAAGTACGTTTGGGTTTGTTTGAGCTCCAGATAGCCATATTCCGACTCATTCGTGGTGCAGCGCCTCGACCGGCCGTACTTGGCAGGCTAACCGCCCTGGATACAGGCTGCACACGATCACGAGGCCGTAAATTACCAGCGCCGCAAAGGCCAGACTGAGCGCGTAAATACCGGTGGTGTAATTGAGCAGTTCCAGCAGTGGGAATTGCATGATGACCAGTAGGCCGGCGATTACGCCGATGCTGGCAACCACCAGCATCTCGCCCGTCAACTGCGCGTAGATACTGGCCGCCGACCCGCCCAAGGCCCTTCTCAAGCCGATCTCCTCGATTCTCAGCGTCGTCCGCTGCCACAGCACGCCGCTCAACGACAGCGCCACCATGCCCAACACCAACACCGAGACGACCCCAGCGGCGAACAGGGGGATCAGAGCCAACTTGAACGCCAAGGCGCGATCTTCCTCTAAGGTCGTGATTCTGATTTCGGATCCCGGAGCTATGGCCTTGAGCCGCTTGTCGATTTGCTCTTGAGCCGCCAGCGGCGTACCGGGACGCACTTTGACCAAAAAATGGGCATACCTATCGTCTTCCAAGCGATTTAACATGAAGAACCCAAGATCGGCAAACTCTCCGCCGCGACGATAGTCAGCGATCACCCCGATGACCCGCGCGTCTTCTCCACCCCTCTTCCACTCTTCGACCCGCTGGCCGATGGGATCTTCTTCGCCAAAGAGCGCCTCACTGAGCGGCTGGGTTATCACGAGCGGCTCCCAGTCTAGGACTGCGTCCTCCTCGCTGAACCACCGCCCGCTGACCAACTCGAGATCCAACACCTCGTGGAACTCATCCGAAACAGCACCTTGCCAAACTATTTTTCCTTCTATGGAAAAGCCACCGTATCGACCTTGGCCATAGGGAAGTGCTCCGGCGTTTGCCGAGGCGACGGACTCAATCCAGTCGAATTCCTCTAGGGCCTGATAGACCTGTCTGCGACTAGGCGTTTCCGCCTCGCTGCCCGACTGTAACGACTGTAACACGACCCATCTATTTTCGTAGGAAAATCCGAGGGGCTGCCGGTAATTGTTGGCTTCGTCCACGGCGAGGGAGACCGTGATAAAGAGGATCAGAAAAGAAATGAAAATCTGGAAGGCGGTTAACGCATTAGCCCTTTTGCGGTTCCAGACTAGCTTGCAGAGATGGCGTATCATTGCTTCCTCCTTCTGAGTGCCTCTACGATATGCAGACGCGACATTCTCCAAGCTGGATAGATGCCGGAAAGCAGACCGAAGAACAGGGTCATCACCAAACCGTAGAAAAATATGCGGTGGTTCAGGTGGAATTCGGCGTATGGCACAATGTCGCTGGCACCGAGTATTTGCAGGATGAGAAAAGTAAGAACCAGCCCCAAAGCACCGCCTAAGAGCGTGAGAATCACGTTCTCCACCACGAACTGCCCCACCAAGGTAAGCGAAGACCCGCCGAATGCCTTGCGCACCCCGATCTCAGAGGCGCGCTCCAAGATGCGGGTGGTGTTGATGTTGACCAAGCTGACGACTGGCAGGAGCATGAAGAGCAGGGCCAGCAGGCCGATTATAAAGAACATCGCATCGGTGGCCCCTTCGCTGATGTCCCTGATCGCGAATAGGATACGTGCAGTCGCTTCTAACATCGTTGCAGGGCCACCAGTGAGGCGGTTGACTTGGTCGGGATTGGGGTATTCGATCCGGGTGAGCACATCGGCGAATTCCTCTTTGATGAGCGGTATTGCGGCCGCACTGGACGCTAAGATCAGTGCCTGATAGTTCCCAAACAGCCTTTCGTACCGCTGGTACGCGTCCGTTTCGATAGCGCTGTGGGGCACCCAGATATCGGCAAAGGGCACTATGCGGAATGCCGGCACGTTGGACACGACCCCTACCACGCGGAACGGTCGGTCACTGAATTCGATGTACTTCCCCACCGCCTGCTCCTCGCCAAAAAACACCCGGCGCGTCTCCTCGTTGATCACGACCACCCGTTGGCCATCCTCGACCTCCTTTGTGGTATAGGGGCGGCCTTCGAGGAAGTCGAATTCGAGGATCTCCCAGAAAGCTCCGTCCGTGTACCTGTAGGCGGTTTCGATCTTCACGCCGTTGCGATACGTTACATCCGTACCCCAGAAGTCGGAGGAAATGGACACCTTTTCTGCTTGAGTCAGTGGAGACACATACCGCTTCAAGAAGGCGTAGCTAGGTGCCTGGATCGTCATGCCTTTTTCTTCTGACGTGTTTTCTCCTATGAGTATTTTCAGAATGAGCGTCCGATCCGCCCGCGTCTCCGGCGGGAAGGAGCCAAAGACGTGGTCGAACAAGGCCGTCGCCACCATCAGCACCATGAGCGTAAAGCTGATAGTAACGAGGCTGATGCAGGTAAACACCTTACGCCGCAACAGGACCTTGAGTGCCATTTTGATATAGTTCTTTAGCATGATCGCCTCCTGTAGATAGAATTAGTCGTGGTGCAGGGCCTCGACCGGCCGCACCTTGGCGGCCAGCCAACTCGGATAAAGACCGCACAGCAGCACCAGCAGATAGAACGCAAGTGCCGCCGTCACCAGCCCCAAGGCCACCACATAAGGCGGCACTAGGGTTTCCCACAGCAGGTCCAATAGCTGGAACTGGACAAACGGCACACAGCCGAGGACAACCGCTATCGTCACCAGCACCGCCAACTCGCCCAAAAATTGTCCGTAGATCCAGCCGCCCGGGGCCCCCACAGCCCGCCGTATTCCGATCTCTCGGGTGCGGCGACGCACGTTCTGCCACATCAGACCGATCAGCCCCGAGACCACCATGAGCATTATCAGACCGCTGAGTATGGCCAGTTGCTGTAGATTACCGAGCTTTCGCTGACGACTAGCTTCCAAGCGATCCATCACCGACGCGACTGTGAGCCGTGCGTCATACTCATCAGGGACAAGTGCGTGGACCCTAGCTTTGAGGGCTTCTTCAAAAGCTGGCCCAGCACCCGGATGGGACTTTACGAGGAAGTTAAATTCCGAGACAGACCTCTGAGACGGATTATTGGAAAGCTGACTGAACATGAGGCCCGGCACCTCGACGTCCTCGTAGCCCCTGTAAAGACAAGTCTCCACGACCCCGACCACGCGAGTATGGGTGAGACCATCAACTCTTGGTGAGTCGCCAAGTGCTTTGCCCAAGGGATCTTCGTCGCCGAAAAGACTGCGGCTCAACTCTTGGTCAATGACGACTGTCCACCAGTTTAAGGCGGCGTCTTCGGGCTGGAACCAACGCCCGCTGAGTAGCCGCAGCCCCAAAACCTCTAGACCCTCGTCCGAAATAGAAACGGAACCGATCCCGTTTACCGAATGGATCGAGAACGGTGGTGAGGAAACTTGGGCCACTCCCTGAACTTCGTCGAGTGCCCGAAGCTCCATCCCCGTGAGCTCGATGCTGCGCCGGATCATTGCCTTGGCGTTATCATCTTGGTTCCGTCCAAAATCCCGGTCCTGTACCGAGACGATCCACAAGTCTTCAGCCTCGAATCCCAATGGCTTCGAATTCTCTATGGTGAACAGCACCCAACCAGCGACCAAGAGGGTAAACACCAGAAACGACAGGAAGAGTTCGCCGACGAGCAGCAGATAGGTCCGCCGTCGGTTCCACGCCAAGCGGCACAAATGAGCAAGCATCAGTTTTCCCTCCCGGTCAAAGCTTGGACGGGGTTCAGGCGCGCCATTTTCCAAGCTGGATAGGCTCCAGAGATTGCCCCGAAGACCACGGCCATCAATAGCCCATAGAAAAAGGTGCGGAGCAATACCCCAGTATCTAGGTACACATGGAAAGAGAGAACCATCACTCCCCAGACGCACGGCAGACTCAACACCCCGCCTATTAGAGTGAGCAGCACGTTTTCCATGACGAACTGCCCCATCAAGGTGCGGACTGAGCCGCCAAATGCCCTGCGCACACCGATCTCGGCCGCTCGCTCCTCAATACGACCAATGTTGAGATTGACGTGGTGGAGTGCCGGCAGAAGCATGATCAGCAGCAAGCAAATTCCCACTACGATCATATTCTGCCAGACATGGACAGTAACGAGTTGCTGTTTGTTCCCGCTTGTTACAAAGTCTCGGGCAGACAAACCGCCGACCACGCCGAGCATCCATCCCTCAAATTTTGTCAGCAGTGGAGCGGCTACCTCAACGCGGGCCGAGCGGGCATCGGGCGGCGGCTCCACTTGTTCCAGCACTGTGGCAAATTCGGCTCGTATCGGCTCTATATCCGCCGACTGACGCGCCAGCACGGCCGCGGCAAAGTTTCCAACGATCGCGTAAGAACGCCATTTCTTGGGAGGATCGGTGGTCACCGGCACCCAAACATCGGAGTACGTGTTGCCGCCGATAGGATCGGCCACCACGCCGACGACGCGGTAATTCTCGCCATCAATGGGCACACTCTTGCCTACAACGGCCTCTGAGCCGAAGAAGCGCTTGCTAAAGCTGGCCTTGATTACGGCGACAAAATCGCCGGACTCCACCTCATCGTCGGTATAGGGCCGACCTTGGCGGAAATCGAAGCGAAAAACCTGCCAATAGGCCCCATCAGTCAGTCTCACCTCCACAGAGGCATCCTCGCCACCGTCGCGCAAGTTCCGGTAACTGGGACTTCTGGAAAACACCGTCGCGTTTTCCGCAGTTTCCAGCCGACGCACATAGCGGTCCAGAAACGCATAACTGGCCCCGCTGCTACTAGTGCTAGATCTCTGCTCCGACGTCTGTAGCACGTATATGCTACGGAGGTACAGGGTGCGGTCGGCGTGGATTTCGGGTGGTATCGGCCCCACTTCTTGGTCGAAAATGATCACCGCGAACATCAGCACCACGAGGGTGATACATATCCCGAACAGGTTGACGCCAGTGAAGAACTTGTGCCGCCAGAACATCCTAAAGGCGATTTTCACGTAATTCTTCAGCATGGTCGCCCCCTCACTGGACCTGCCGCCCGTCAAAGAGCCGCACCGTGCGCCCGGTGCGGTCGGCCAAGCGCTGGTCGTGCGTCACCATGACGATGGTGGTGCCCTCTTCGTTGAGCTGGTGCATAATGCCCATGATTTCGTCGCCCATCTGGCTGTCCAAATTGCCCGTCGGCTCGTCGGCCAGCAGGATGTGCGGATGCGCGACAATGGCCCGAGCCACAGCCACGCGCTGCTGCTGCCCGCCCGACAGTTGCGACGGGAAGTGCTTCACCCGCGAACTCAGCCCCACCCGGTCCAGCGCCTTGAGCGCCATCTGCCGCCGCTCCTTGCCCGATAGCCCGCGGCGATAGAGCAGGGGAATCTCCACGTTATCGACCACGTTCAAATCGGCGATCAGGTGGAAACTCTGGAAGATGAAGCCGACCTCCTCGTTGCGGATGCGCGCCAAGTAGCGGTCGGCGTAGGAATTGATGTGGCGTCCGTTCAGGCTCAGATCGCCACCAGTAGGCTCATCGAGCAGGCCGATGACGTTGAGCAGCGTGCTCTTGCCCGAGCCGGACGGCCCCATCACCGAGATGAACTCCCCCTCGTCAACGGCGAAGTTGATATTGCTCAAGGCGAGGGTCTCGACTTGCTCGGTGCGGTACACCTTCTCGATGCTTTCGAGTTTAATCATGGCAGTCTCCTTTATTTGATCTGGACTTCGTCCAAGTGCAGGTAGTCTTTCACATCCGAGATGATCACCTCGTCGCCTTCGATTAATCCCTCCTCCACCTCGTAGTACTCGAAATTGGCAATGCCGATGCGCACCTCGGTCTTCACCGCGGTTTGGCCGCGCACCACAAAGACCTCGTGCAGGCCCTCCCGCCCGCTGATGAACGGCCCCCGCTTGACGCGCAGGGCGCGGTCCTTGCGCGCGGTGACGATATAGGCGTCCACCCGCTGGTTGGGCCGCAGCAGCGCGTGCGCTGAATCCTCTAGCTCGACCTCGAGCTGGATGACCCCACCCTCAACCGTGGGCAGGATGCGGGCGATGTGGCCCTTTACGTATTCTTCTTCATTAATGCGCGAGCGCACCCACAGCCCGGTCTGGAGTCGGCGGGCGTGGATATCGGAAACAGTGACATCCACGCGGAACGAGCTGAGGTCGGCGATGCGGGCGATTTCCTGGCCTTGGCTGATGGAAGCGCCGACTTCCGGCGCGATCGCGGTGAGCACGCCGTCTCTGTCGGCGCGGATGTGGGCGCGCTCCAAGCGGCGGCGGGCCTCCTCGACCTCGCGTTCGAGAATATTCATCTCCAATTGCAGGGCTTCCAACTGGGCTTGGGTGGATTCGACGAGGTTGCGGCGGTCTTCTTCGAGTTGCTGCAATTCAATCTCAGCGCGCTGTTCTTGCAGATGCGCTTGGCTCAATTCTTCCTCGGAAACCGCGCCAAAACCCTGTAACTCGCGGAGCTGCGCAGTGCGGGTCTTAAAGCGCTGAAATTCCAAGTTCTTCAGCTTCCAGCGCGTGTCTAGGTCGCTCAGCTTTTTGCGTTCGTCCAATTCGAGTTGGGTGCGGCGGTTCTGCTTGAGGGCCAACTCTTCGGCCCGTTTCTCGACGTCGAGCCGTGCGGCGTTCAAGTCCAGTTCGACGATGGGCTGTCCCTGCTGCAACATGGCTCCCGGCTTTTGCAGGATGCGCACCAGCCGCGTATTGATGGGGCTGAAGATGATCTGCTCAAACTGGGGTACCACTGTGCCCGAAGCGGTAATCGTCTCTTCCACCGCGCCCCATTGCACTTGCGCGGTGCGAATGCGGTCGGGGTCTAGCGCCGGTCTGATCCAACTGGGCAGCCAAACAGAGAGCCAGAGGAGCGCAGCCACTCCTACCACTGCATAGGCGATGCGCTTGCCGCGCTGGCGTCGCAGGAAGGTGGGATCTATTGGGCGATCCATTGTGTCCATGGGGTTTATTCCTCCGCTTGTCATTTGTATAACAAATTCCGTGCCAAACTGACAAATGGTTGTTTTTACTTGATTTATATTTTTCGGGATAAGGCGTTTTCGTCCGCTTTTGAACAATCACTGTTCATTTTCGGACAGTCGAAGCACAAAAAAGGGCACCCACGAGGGGTGCCCCTACGGAGGCAATGGGAAACGAAAGCGGTGCGAAAAAATCGGGGTTAATCGTACAGGTGCAATCGGTGCGGACAAATCCCCGAATTGACCGTGTGAATGTAATTGTAGGGGCAACCCTCGTGGGTGCCCTATTCTACCTAGGCGACCCAGTGGCGGAACAAGGGCTGGACTGGGGCGGACAGTTCGGCGAAAACGTCGGCGGGCAGCGACGGCACGGCGTTTTCCTTGAGGCCGGTTTCCTCGGACAGGCGGCGGCGCTCGTCCGAGCCGGGGCGCAAGACCTCGACATTGAGCCACCAAGGGGCGTAGCGCACGACGACAGAGGTGCGGGGTTCGTGCGAGCGGTTGGGCGCGGTCGCGTGCCACAGGCGGCTGTCGAGCACGAGCACGCTGCCGGCTGGGCCGCAGGCGTTTACTTCCGTGGGATAAGGGGCCAGCGGATCGACGCCATTGTCGCCGGTGGGATTGTTCGGAGAGCGGTGGCTGCCGGGGACGAGGAGGGTGCCGCCGTTTTCCTCGGTAAAAGGGGCCAGCATCCACAAGGTGGTCAAGTGGACCGTCGCATCGGGATACGGCGCGGGGATGTGGCCGGCGTTGTCCTGGTTGAAGGGCCAGTCGGCGTGCCAGCCGCCGCGCTCGTTGCCCGGGTAGTTGATCGTGCCGGTGGTGAAGGAGATGCGCGGATGATGGCCTAGCATCGCGCCGACCAAGGCGAGGAAGTTTTCATCGGCGAGAAAAGGCGCGAAGGACTGGTCGAAGTTGATCATGCCCGGCAGGTGGCCAATGCCGGCTGGGGCTGCGGGATTGCGGTGTTCTGCGACCGCGGCCTCGACGCTCTGGCGCACATGCTCGATTTGGTCGGCTGGGATGACGTCTTCGACCACGCACCAGCCGTCTAGTTTTAGGTGTAGAAGCAGTCGTTCTAGTTGCATGAGCTCGCTCCCTGTCATCGGCTATATATAACTGACGTTACGTAAAGGCCATTAGGTATGGGATGCTTCGCTTCGCTCAGCATGACAAGGAAAGGAACGCGCTCGCTGCTGTCATGCTGAGCGGAGCGAAGCGGAGTCGAAGCATCTAATACCTAACATCTATATATAGAATAGACTTTTGTCAGGGGCGGCAATGGACGGGTGGCTTGACAGCGATGGGATGGTCGTGGAGTTTGGAGCGCATGTCAATTTTTTGGGGGACTGGCGGATGAGCATGGAAGGGGCACCGCCCCTCTGGTTAGTGCTGCCGCTGCTGATGGAATTCGGCTTTGGGCAGGTGTTCAAATGGGCCTCGCAGCACCGGTGCTACGCTCCGACCGTGGTATCGACCAACTATTGGGTGCTAGCTTCCATTCTGCTGCTCTATCTGGGATTCACCGGGCAATTGCAAGTGCCGGTCGGCGCGGTGAAGGTCGGCGCGATCACTGGCGTCGTCTTCATTAGCTCCATGCTGTTGATGACGCGCTTGTTGCGGACCTTTCGCGTGGCCTCGGTGTTGACTGCTTTTCGCCTCGCCATCGTCGTGCCGGTGGGGCTGGGCGTATTGCTGTGGAACGAGCCGTTGGGCGGCCTGCAACTGTTGGGCTTGGGCTTGGCGTTGGTGGCCGTTTTGTTGATGTCGCGGCACGCTGGGCACCAGACTAATGTTTCGCGCTGGGTCGCCACCGGGCTGCTGATATTGGTTTTCAGTATCCAGGGGATGAGCACTTCCTGTCTGCGCTGGGTGCATTACGCTGGCTTGGACGATTCGTATTTACAAGTGCTCATGGTCATCGGCTTTACCGCTGGGACTATTGGGGGCACTGTGTTGTTGTGGGAGGCGCGGCAGCGCGTTCGGCGCTTTGATTTGGCGGTGGGAGCTGGGATTGGGGTGTACAATCTGCTGGCCTTAATGACCGTGCTGATCGCGCTCAAGCACGTGCCGGGCACGGTATTTTTCCCCTTGGTGGGCTGCGGCGTTGTCATTTTGGACAATGTGACGGCACCGCTGTTGTGGAAAGAGCCGATCAGTCGGGCGGCCGTTTTGGGCGTGGGCGTGGGCGTGCTGGCGGTGATTTTGGTGGTTCAGTAAATCACTGATGTTATGCATGGCTCATTGGGCAGGTATGAGATGCTTCGCTTTGCTCAGCATGACAGCAAGCAGCGCACCAGTACTTGTCATGCTGAGCAAAGCGAAGCGGAGTCGAAGCATCTCTGGCTGCCAATGCTAGCGTCAGGACAATGCATAACATCAATAAACTAAACGACGAGGAGTGTGAATTATGAGTAAGCGCTACAAAGCCGGAGTCATCGGGCGCACGGGTGCCGGCGACTACGGCCACGGACTGGAAACCGTTTACCGGGACTTGGAGCAAGTGGATTTAGTTGCTGTGGCCGACTCCGATCCCGAGGGCCGCGCCGCAGCCGGCGAGCGCACGGGTGCCCAGCGGCTCTACGCCGATTACCGCCAGATGCTCGCCGACGAGGACTTGGACATAGTCAGCGTCTGTCCGCGGATGCCCGACTGCCACGCCGACATGGTCATCGCCTGTGCCGAGGCCGGGGTGCGCGGCGTGTTTATCGAGAAGCCGCTGACGCCCACTCTGCGCGAGGCCGACGCCCTGTTGGCGGCCTGTCAGGAGCACGGCGTTAAGACCGCAGTGGCGCATCGGCGCGCCAATCCCTACGAGGAGTACGGCAAAAAGTTGGTTGACGAGGGCGTTATCGGCCAGCTACAAGTGCTGCGCAGCCACGGCAAGTCCGACCGCCGGGCTGGGTCTCAGGATCTGATGGTCTTGGGTACGCACATGATGGACAGCATGCGTTACTTCGCCGGGGCCGAGGTGGTTTGGGCCCACGGGCATGTCACGCAGGATCGGCGCGAGGTGACGTTGGACGATGTGCGGGAAGGGGACGAGCGCATCGGCTTGATCGCCGGCAACGGGGTGGCGGCGTACTACGTTTTTGCGAATGGGGTGACCGCGCATTTTGAATCGCAACCGGGCTATCCAAAAGGGCACAACAGCCGTTGGTTTGGCTTTGAGGCGCACGGCAGTGAGGGCATCATCGCCCTGCGCAATTCGCCCAACGGCGAGATGTACATCTATCGCCAGGGCATGTGGATCCCCGGCGAGGAAAACGGCACTTGGGAACGGGTGCTGTTGGACGAGTGGGAACAGTATTCAGCGGGCGAGCGCACGCACCAGAGCAATTTGATTATTGTGCGAGAATTGATCCAAGCCATTGAGGAGGATCGCCCGGTGCGGGCCTGTTCCAGCGGCGAGGACGGGCGAGCGGCGCTGGAAATGATCATGGCGGTGCACGAGTCGCAGCGGTTGGGGACGCGGGTGTCTTTGCCGCTGGCGAATCGGGAGAATCCGTATGAGGCTTGGCGGAGGGAGGATGGGGGAGAGGCGACGTAAGGTGTTTGTCGCTTGCCAGAGAAATGCACTAGGTGTGTTGAGTCTCAGAATCCGTTATATCTCAAGTTATTACAATTAGTTACGTAGAATACCCGACCTCATGATATTGGTTGCGACTGTTCACACAGGGACGTACCTTCGGGTCATAAGGGCGACCACCCGAAACCAACTTGTTCGGATATGAGCAGTTAGGCGTAATAAGATTTGCACTTGGTCTACGTAAATCACCCATGATGTATGAAAGGAATTCAGAATGGCTAAAATCAAAATTGTGACTCTTGAGGGTCAGGAGGGTACCAGCGTTGTAGACAAGTTCCCCGATACTTGTCCTATTTGCCATACTAGTGTATCACCAAAAAAAATTGAGGGAACTATATCAGGTAACGGTGAACTAGAGATTGTTTTTCAATGTACAAAACAAAACTGTAAACGATTATTCATAGGTATATATTATTATGTTCCGAGAGGGGAAAGCACTTATCGATATGTATGGCCCGAAACTCCCCAAAAAGTAACCGTACCAGATAATGTCGAAAAAGTATCTCCTACGTTTGTTGAGATCTATAATCAAGCCCTTGCATCTGAATCTATGGAACTTCACCAATTAACAGGAATTGGCCTGCGGAAGGCATTAGAATTTTTAGTGAAAGATTTTTCCATCAGTAGAATTGAAGGTGATGGAGAAGAAATAGAAGCAGATAAAAAGGCGATACGTAGTAAAATGCTCGGACGATGTATTAATGAGCACATTGATGATGAGAGGTTAAAATCTGTAGCAAAACGAGCAGCTTGGCTTGGTAACGACGAGACTCACTATATCAGAAAATGGGAGGATAAAGACATTGCGGATCTGAAGTTACTGATAAAACTCTGTGTAAATTGGGTAGAAAATATTCTACTTACGGATGAATTTGAAAAATCAATGCCCGATTGATTTTCCTATATCTAACACGTCGATGTTGCGCGGTGGCACTATCCGCGCCTTAGCCTTCAGCAACCCAACTGACTTCGCGAGTTAGTAAACCGCGAGCTCGTTATACGCCAATTTCAAAGCCACAGCGAGGTCTCAACAAATGAATCTTCCAAGAACGCGAGCCGATCTTGAGAGAATGATATCCGGGCAATTCCAAGAGAGCCTGCACTTAGAATATAAGAGCAGTATGGCAGTATCTAAATCTGGCAAGAACCGAGCAGAGTTAGCGAAGGATGTCTCCTCCTTCGCTAACTCAGATGGTGGCATAATCGTCTACGGCATTGAAGAGGAGGAACATCTTCCCATAAGAATTGACGACGGTATAGACCATGATATTTACAATCGAGAATGGTTCGAGGACGTAATTCATGGCAACATAGCACCCCGTCTTGATGGCATAGTGATAGCTCAGATCCCGCTCAGCTCTGATCGTTCTGCATATGCAATAGAAATTCCGAAAAGTTACCGAGGACCACATCAGGAACGTGGCTACCACCGCTACTATAGGAGGTACAACTTCAAAACCGAACCGATGGAGGACTACGAGATAGCGGACGTTCGAAATCGACGGCAGATCGTGAAATCTCTGATCAACTTTGACATTGAGACAGAGCACGCCCTCCTGATCCATTTCTCCATTACAAACATCGGCTCTGTAGCTGCAGAAAATGTAAAACTAACCTTCGATCCTATGCCATCATGGCCAGGGGACGTAGAAAACGCCCCACTCCTGAAGAATGGAATCACGTCCTTTCCTCCGGGGAGGAACTACCTCCTTCGGTACCATCCATTTCATCAGGTTCTGGATAATAACAGTCCCATTGTCTCCTGCTTTGATGTAGAGGCAACCTACTACAATTCCCAAGTTGACGAGATAGTCACGGATCGATTCCACATCGATCTACGTGACTTTCTTTATACATCATCGCCGTCTTCACCTATGTACGAGCAGGTAGGAAAAATCGAGAAGGCTATCAAAGAACTTACCAAAGAAGTCGAAAAGGAAGGACGGTCACTTGACCGTCTTACCAGTATTGCAGGTGCCACAGGTCTTGACCTTTCCATCACTACTCTGAAGAACCTCCGTCATGTTCTTGCGGGCGGAAACGAAATGGAGAAGATCAATCCTCGGGGTCTGGACTACAGAGTCTTCCGTGAAGTTCTCGGAATAGATGTCCAGCTTGCGGCACGGTTAGCAGACTTCTTCTGGAGAGATGACGAAGAAGCTGATCTGAGACAAATAGAGGGTGTTACGGACGAACTACTAGAGAAGATCAGGAGGTGGTTTCTTGTCGAGTGATTTGGAACCGGCGTATAACAGCACGATTTATGCTGCGCCGCATACGCGGGGTTGTGTATGGGCAGTCCGTTATACACCAGCCATTAGGTTCGTAGACTCATAAACTATCTGTGAAGGTATTCGGCAGAGCTGTCAGGAGATGCCAAGTGAAAGATCAGCTAGATAGAGTGAGATGTTTTCACGAGGTATTCCAAGCATACATGGAGCGCACGCCTACGGCAAAGGTGCCGGCGGAGATAAGCCAAGGGCGTATCCAGATGTTTTTGGAGGAGCTAGAAGAGTATCGAGCGGCCGTACATAACCACGACATCGTCGAGATCGCAGACGCCCTTACCGACATGCTGTACGTACTGCTGGGTACGTTCATCACGCATGGTCTGCAGGACATTGCCGAAGAGCTCTTTGATGAAGTCCACCGCAGCAATATGAGCAAGCTAGATGAGCAAGGCAAGCCGATATTCAGGCAGGACGGCAAAGTGTTGAAGTCCGATCAGTTTTCAGAGCCGGATTTGCGTTCGATCATAGCGAAAACTGGTCAAGTTGAGTCAGGATAAATGAACGAATCTAAGCATACCGAAACCTATGACGATAGCACTTGATTCAACGAACAGTCCAGAGCTTGTAGCAAGGCTGGAAGAGGCGGCGCTGAACGGGCTACCCGCGCTGCAAACAGAGTTCTACGACGGCTGGATCGTTCGAATGTCTGAGGGATACAGTCGCCGTGCCAACTGTGTAGTCCCGCTGTATGAATCCACAACCCCGCTCCAGGAGAAGCTGGTTCATTGTGAAGCGGCGTACGCGCGGGCATCGCTACCTTGTCTTTTCAAGATTTTTCCTGCCTGTCAACCTAAGAATTTGGACGAGACCTTGGCGCAGCTTCAGTACTCGAAAGACGCCGATACACTGGTTCAAACCATGCGGCTTGAGACCCGTTCCGCTAGTTCCCCTGCCATATCGCTATACGAAGATGCAACAGATGAGTGGCTCGAAACTTGGATACGTCTGTCCGGTCGCAGTCAGCACTCTGAGATATTTCGCAGTTTGCTCAACGCGATCCCCACTCCTTCGGCCTATGTTGTCGCCCGGACTGATGGCCAATCTGTAGGCTGCGCCCGCGCCGTTGTTTCGGGCTCAATCATGGGGCTCTTTGATTTGATGGTGGATCCCGAGCATCGGGGTCAGGGCCTCGGCCGTGGGCTCCTTGAGGCCCGCCTCAACTGGGGATTTGAGCAAGGGGCGCGCCTGGCATACCTACAGGTGATGGCGAACAACGAGCCAGCCCTAGCTCTACAACGCAAGTATGGTTTCAGCGAGTCGTACCGGTATTGGTATCGAGTGCAGCCCTCCTCTGATCTGGAGGACGGAAACTGTTGAGATCAACGCATCGCTGTCGAACCCATAAACGAAAGAAAAATAAACGCATGGCTACACCCAAGAGGGTGCTTGTTACAGGTGCAACTGGGCAGATTGGTTACATGACATACAAACGGCTGGAAGAACAACCGGAAAAGTACGATGCGTATGCACTCGACTACAAATTGGAGCCCTCTGTTCGCGTTCCGGGGTCATGGACGCTCGAAATTCCAGACGAGAAATTCATCCTGTGCGATATTGCTGATTTTAATCAGGTACGACGCGCTGTTGAAGGTATGGATGTTGTCGCACATCTTGCCGCGGATCCGAGCGGGGAGAGTTGGGAGAGTTTGCTGAACAACAACATCATTGGGACTTACAATGTCTTTGAAGCGTGCAAAGTCACCGGCGTTGCGCGTATCGTCGCCGCCAGCAGCATTATGGTCTCGCAGGGACATCGCGAGCAAGAGCCGTACAAGGCGATGATGGAGCGCCGACATGCAGATATACCGGACCATGTAGAGATGGTTACGCCCAATATACCCGCGGAACCGAGGGGTCTATACGCCGCAACCAAAGTGTGGACGGAGTCTTTGGCGCGAACCTACGCCCACCGTCATGGGTTGTCGTGTATCTGCGTCCGTATCGGTCAAGTCGAGCGCGATCGTCCTCGTCCGCCACAGGGTGCCGACATCTATGTGAGCCAACGCGATATTGTCCAGATATTCGAGCGGTGCATCAATGCTGATGGTAGTTTGCGATTTGAGATTCTCTACGGCATGTCGAACAACGACCTACGTTGGGTGGACATCTCAGATGCACAGCGAAAGGTGGGATTTGTACCACAGGATCGAGCGGAGGATAATCACGACTATGACGCGTAACCAGTCATAGAAAATAGTTTGCCAACGACCAAACGTCAGAGAATGCTGTGGAGAATGCGCCCCAAAGTCAGGTCGAAGTAACGTGTGAGCTGGTAGAGATTGCAGCACAGATGCCGGACGTACGGACTCCCACAGACCTTGGATTGCTCAGGGATGCCTTACTAGCACACCTGACGTTTCGGAGTTACAACAAAGCCTCATGGGAGCACGAACGCAGTATTAGATGGAAGCGAACGGCAACGGAGATTCTCTCAGATGGCTGGGTATATGAAGCCAAAGGCTGCACAGACATTGTCATCGCCTTCATTGGTTTGTGTCGGGCCAAAGGTTCGGCCACTCGCTTTGTCAAGGTGAGAAGCAATACTGGCAAGCAGCATTCACTTGCCGAAGTTTATCACAGTGGCTCTTGGTGGCTGGTGGAAACAGTCGTTCCGGGAATGGCTCCAATAGAAGGCGAGATGAAAGAAGAGACACAGTATAAGATCTGGAAACTCTGGAGGAAGGGACTAGATTCGTGGTCTATAGGACTGAAAGAAGCTCAGAAACCAAGTTAGTGCTCATTGCGCTGCGGTGCTAGGCGCGTCAGATCTCAGAAAATCGCGCTATCTCAAGTTATTACAATAATTTACGTAGGACGACTCAAGCTCTCAGTATTGGTTGCGACTGTTTACATGGATACGTACCTTCGGATCAGATAAGGGCGATTGCCCGAACCAATTGTTCGAGTACAAGTAGTTATCGACAATGGAATAAAACTGTTTCAAGTTAGAGGACGCTTACAGTGAATTTGAAAATCATGGAGATATCGAAGATTGAAAATCGTCCGATCGCACAATAGCGTCCCTATTCGCCTAACAGAGGAGCGATGGCAGCATATTGTGCGGAGACACCCTGAAATGGCGACTTCCCAAGAAAGCATTTTGGAGACCATATCCCAACCCGCTCAGATCCAGGAAGGCGATTATGGCACACTCATGGCCATTCGCTTCTATGCGAAAACGCCATTGACGAGTAAATATCTAATCGCAGTTTATCGAGAAGTGCAACCGGACGATGGTTTTGTTTTAACCGCTTATTGGGCCAGTCGTCTATCGAATAGGAGAAACGTCTTATGGAAGTCCTAAAAATACTGGACAAACCAGATACGATTGATTGGGAATACGATGAAGAAGCGGATGTCCTTTATCTTTCCGTCGGAACGCCCAAACCGGCTGTGGGTGTTGATATAGGCGAAGGGGTCGTCGTCCGCTATGATGAGGTCAACAATGAAGTGGTCGGCCTTACTGTATTGGGCTTACGCGAACGCGTGATAAAGGAAATAGCTGAATCTTCAGGCTAAAGTGCCGTAGGATTCCACTATCGATAAAATTGCGTCCCTAGCTACGGCAGCTTGGTCTTTGGCAACCCTTTCGGGGTTCGCAAATCGGCGAACGTCGGCCGAAAGCGGGAAAACACATAACTATTATCCTGAGTTTCATTTGCGATCAATCATAGCGAAAATTGGTCAAGTTGAGTCAGTATGAATGAACGAATCATAATCGATCCCTCGATCCGTCATGGCAAACCGGTGATTCGGAGGACCCGAGTGCCAGTGCACCGAATTATCGGGAGTCTTGCAGGAGGGGTAACCCCAGAAGAAGTCTGTGAGGAATATGGTATTATCGACGCGGATGTACGGGCCGCTCTTGAGTACGCGGAGGAACTCGTAGAAGCAGAAGAAGCTAATTATGCGAGAACATTATCTGGAAATTACCTACCGTAAAGGGAAGCCCTTAGCCGCATATCTGTACTTATCGGCCGCTTCGGGTGCGAAAAGTGTACGAACAGAGTCGAGAGATGCAGGTTTATTAGTGGATTTTGGCCCTGACGATCGACCCATTGGTTTAGAAATCACGGCACCAGCGCAGATGACGGCGGCTCAGATCAACGAGGTTTTACGCAGCCTTGATCTTTCTCCTATGAAAGAGGAGGACTTATCGCCGCTTGAAGCCGTGTGATTTCTTAGCAACCGATAACATTCCACCCGCCGTCGTAGTGACGGCCTATCGACCCAACAGACAGGATTGGGACGAGGGTTTCACTAGGAGGCGAACATGACGAGCAGAGTGACTACGAAACTAGTGCGCGCAGGGGAATATGCTGCGGAAGTGGAGGTGGAGTTGATCGATGGGGACGCTGGATGGCCGCCCTACCTTTCAGTTAGGGATGCTGAAAAACTGGATGATGTTCGTGAGGCTCTAAGGGAGGGCGACCTGGAGCAGGCGGCTCGGATGTCTCGGGTATTTCGCTTGACCCCGATTGAGGCGTGAAGCACCTCATATTTCTGAAGGGCATTCTTCATCATCCAAAGGATTAATATACTGGGCAGCACATATCCCTCGCGTTTGTATCCTATAACCTCGCTGTGCGCATACGTGCGCTCCATCTGGTAGCGAAAGTCGAGCTCAATGAGTAGGCTCCCGAACACGAGACGCTGGCGCGCAAACTGGTTCAACCCGAAGGAGTCCTTGCGGAGTTGGCGCTGGACGTTTTTCTACCCTTGTACCATCGCGCTCTTATCGCTGCTGGCCTATTGAAGGAGTAAGCAACCGAGGCGATCAATTCCGTGACGGTTCGAATCGAGAATCTACAGCGTCATACAGGGTCTATTGAGGATCTTTCAGTGACGCACTTTGACCTGTGGGGGCCACTGACCAGCCGGAATACCCTAGAAGAGTATCAAAGTCTACTCGAATGCGCTGTCGCCGCCGATGGACTTCCAAGCACGCTAGTTGCGGAGGAAAATGGGGCGATTCTCGGATCAGTAAACGTCCTGGATAGCGATTTGCCAATCCGGTCCGATCTAACGCCTTGGTTGGCTCAACTGTTCGTGTTTCCAGAGTATCGGCACCAGGGGATCGGCTCACTATTGGTCGATGCTGCTATCTCAGAGGCGCGAAGGCTTCGTCATTCGGCAATCTATCTGTACACTTCCGGGTCCCTTCCGAAGTACTATGAGGGACTCGGCTGGTCTCGGCTAGATGAAGTTGAATATCTCGACAAGCTCCGTGTGATCATGGCCTATAATATCGAAATCGCGGTTTGAGGCTTAGGCCCAATCGCACCTCTTGCAACAATCTGTTGCCGTTGCGCCGCGTTCGCGCCTTGGCCTTCGGCAACTCCTCGCCAAGCTCGGGGTTCGCAAACCGGCTAACCGTTACCTGAAATGGAATTCCAAGAAGACATGCAGCGGCTAGTGGTTTTCGATGTTGGCGGTGTCCTTGTGGAGCTTACAGGGATGTCAGACTTGGTCGAATGGACCGGTCTCAATCCGGATGAGGTCCGCGACAGGTGGGTTCATCTTGATGTTGTGAAATCGTTTGAGTCCGGGGCCATTTCCTACGAAGAGTTCGGTCCGAAAGTCATTGCGGAACTGGGCCTTCCGTTGACGGTGGATACATTTCGGGAGGTGTTTCGCGGCTGGATGGGAGAGTTGCTCCCTTGCGCGGAGGCTCTGGTTGCCGCTGCCAAGCGGCGAAATCCTGTGGCGTGTCTGTGCAACATGAACACCGTGCAGTGGCCAGAGATTCGAGACAGACTAGGGGTGGAAAGTTGGTTCGATCATGCGTTCATTTCGTATGAAATCGGTATGGTCAAGCCGGACAAGGAGGTATATGAGCATGTGGGCCAACGGATAGGTTTTTCACCTGAACGTGTGGTTTTCTTCGACGACACGCGAGCGAACGTCGATAGCGCCTTGGCGTGTGGCTGGTCGGCACATCTTACTCGTGGTACTGGGGAACTCCGCAGGAAGCTGGTGGCGTTGGATTTAGTGTGAAAAGCCACTCCGAAACCCTACACCTCTGAATGGAAGTTGCTCAATGAGTGTCTCCCATACCATCATCGCTCTCCTAATTTCTCTGACTATCTACACCTACGCTGACGAAAATACCGAAACGAAGGAGGCAACGAAAATGGATACAGCTTTGCTTATAATTGATGCGCAAGTGAACATGTGGGAGAGCGAGTATTCGCTCCACTCCGGTGAACAACTCCTTGCTAAACTTGGAACTCTAATCACAAATGCTAGAAGAGCAGGCATATTGGTCATCCACATCCAGAATAATGGAGGACCGGGAGATCCCGACGAACCGGGAACAAAGGGATGGGAGATACATCCAAAACTTACCCCCGCAGATGGGGAGATTGTCGTTCAGAAAGACCAGCCCAGTGCTTTTCAGAACACGAATCTTCTCCAGATTCTTCGCGAGAGAGGTATTGGGAATCTTATTATCGTGGGCATGCAGACAGAAATGTGCGTAAAAGCCAATTGCGTGAGCGCGGTCCAAAATGACTACAATGTGATCCTTGTTGAAGATGCTCATAGTACTTTCGACCGTGATTCAGAAACGGCTGCCCAGATAATAGAAAGACACAACAAGGAGCTCGGCTTATTGCTTAATCTGAAGAAAATGAAAGATCTGCCTTTTGTGTCTCCTTGAAATTTCCATATGACGGATCGAAATTCCCAAGATCAAACCGCCGCATTCATTCGTGACTACGATGCACAGGGAGAGCACCGCTGTGGATCTGATGTCGATATGGCTTCTGCTCA
>JAPPEF010000255.1 GCA_028875335.1 Gemmatimonadota bacterium | reverse complement strand
ATGTTGACAATGCGTCCAGCCGCAGATTTTCTCAGATAGGGCGCGGCAAATTTGGCCGTGAGGAAGATCGAGCGCAGGTTGACGCCCACGACCCGGTCCCAATCCTCAACGGATAGTTCTTGGCTATCCCCCGGTATGATGATCCCGGCGTTGTTGACCAGAATATCCACCCCGCCAAAGCGCTCAACGCTGCGGGCGATCAGGTTTTCCACCGCCTTTTCGTCGGCCACATCAGTCTCGACAAAGAGCGCCTCGCCGCCCTCCTTAGCAATGACTTCGGCCGTGGGCGGCTGCGGCTCGGTCTCGTGAAACTTGCCAATCTTGGGCGCTTCCTGCATATCGGCCACGGCGACCTTGGCCCCTTCGCAGGCCAGTTCGAGACAAATACCCCGCCCAATACCCGAACTTCCTCCGGTAACAACGGCGACGCGATCCTGCAAACGCATAGATTTTCCTCCTGTTTGTCGCAGAATCTATAGCGGCCGGAAAGGGGGGACAAGACGGCATGGCCGGTCAATCAGGCTATTTGATGCGGTAGCAAATTGACGCTAAAATAGACCGAGAGGAACATTTGCTATGCTTGAGAACCTATTCATTGCGGCGCGCCAAACCCCACTCTACGCCATCGCTTGCTGTCTATCCCTGTCCTTGGGGTCTGCCTCAGCCGATGACTCCATCCGATCCCAGATCGAAGCGCTCCGCGCCGCCAAGGACAGCCTGCTCAAAAGCGAGGACTCGCCGCTGCTGCCAGCACAGCGCGCCCGCTTTGAGCAACTTGCGTACTATCCCATTGACCTCCGCTATCGCCTGCGGGGCGAACTGCACATCTACGGCCGCCAGCGCATCGTCGAAATCCCCAATACCGACGGCACCACCACCGAACTCGAGCGATTCGGACGCTTTGTTTCGGCCTTCGGCGAAAACGATTTTTGGCTGGAGGTGTACCGCAGCCCACAAACCGGCGAAACGGAGATCTTCTTCAAGGATCTGACCAACGGCCACACCACGTATGGGGGCGGGCGTTACGCACGCCTAATGCGGGAGGACGATGGCATGTACGCCATTGACTTCAATAACGCTTATAACCCATACTGCGCGTACAATCCCATTTATATCTGCCCGCTGCCTCCGCGACAAAACTACCTCGAGTTCGCAATCGAGGCTGGCGAACTCATGCCCGCTGCCGCCCCTCCCTGATGCGTGGCGCGCGTTTTTTGCGTATAATTTTTGCCAATCGCAGCGCACCCTCGCCTTCTACTGACGCGCATGAAAGCATTCCTCGAACGCCTTGAACAAGCCGCTGATCTGCGCGAAGTCCAATCGCTCGTCGACCACATCCTCGACCCGGCGCGGACCGGCAAACCCGAGGAAAAGCGCCGCTTCCTTCGCGATCTGCTCTTCAATCGGGCGCTTTTGTCCCGCCTAGAGACCCCTGCGGCCATCGACGCGCTCCTCGCGTCAACTACGCCCCGAGAGTGGGAGGATCTCTTCGGCGATGAGGTCGCCAGAGAGCTGCCGCAGCTAACCGTCGATTTAGTCGATGGCTTGGTAGATCTCGACCACCGCCAATTGCTGCGCCTCTTGCCTCCCGAATCCCCCAAGGCGCTCTTGCAGGTGCTCAAACGCCTCAATGCTTACCTAGAAGAATGCGATGCCTCGGCCCGCTGCCTGCGCGGCATGCGCGTCGCCCGCATCATGGCCGACATCTACCGGACACTCGCCGCCGAGTCGCGGGCCTGGCGGCGAGCGCTACCGCCCTGCTGCATTGACGGCCAAGACATTGTCCAACTCAAAGAAGCCAAGCACATCGACAAACTGGCCGCAGCCTACGAGGCGCGGATCAATCAACTACAGAGCATCGACCTCCAGCGCAGCTTGGCCGCTCTCGACAGTGGCCGCGCCGCCGCGCCGCGCATGACCGAAGCGGCTTACGAGCAAGCCTTTTGCATCCAATCGCCCCTGCGCCTAGGGATTTCCAGCGCCAATGCCTCGGACAATCACCTGCGCAGCAAGGAACAGGGGGGAAAAACCCTCAATATCGCCGTCAATCTGCAACAAGACCCAGAAGAGCGCGCCCAACCACCGTTGGAAGTCACCGCGAGGAGGCTGCCCGAACCCCAACTCATCCTCCGCTCCCGCTCCCGGGGCTTCAAGGCCGACTTTGAGGTGAACAAACATAGCTCGGCCGCGACCGTCAGCGAGCTATTCTTTGCCTACCGCCGCAGCGGCGACGAAGCCCTGCGGTTGGTCAAGCAAGGGCTAGTACACGCGGGCATCGTCCGGCCGAATTCCACAGACGTCATCCAAGACATCGCCGCCTTCACCGGCGGCGGTGGCTTGGAAATCACCACCAGCAGTAAGGTTCTACAAGGGTCCGGTCTAGGAACCAGCGGCGTCTTGTCCGCCGCCATTCTCAAAATGCTCTACCACCTCTCCGGCCACCCCTACGCCGCGACCGCGTGCGAGTACCCCGGCCTCTACGACCAAAGCCTCATGCTCGAACAAAGCCTCGGCCTCAACAGCGGTTGGCAAGATGCGCGCGGTGCCAGCGGCGGCCCCTCGGCCATCAAGAATTTCTACGCGCCGCCGACCGACGGCCTGCCCGCGCCCGAGCGCACATTCCTCACAGAGGTGAACGAGTGCTTGTTCACCGAGCGAGTCGTGCTCTTCGACACGGGGATATCGCGCTCGGCAACCCGCGGCCTCAACGTCGTCCTCGACGCCTATCTATCGCGGGATGGCCAGCGCTATGGAGCCATCCACGAGTCGCTGGCCATTCACGACGGCATGGTGGCCGCGCTGTGCGCAGGTGCATATGCCGACCTCGGGCGACTGGCCAATCGCTACTGGCAGTTGCGCTGCATCCTCGACCCCCAGGCTACCAACGACGCCTTGCAGCACCTTTTCGAAAATCCGCAGATCGCCAACCTGACCGAGGGCGGGCTTCTCACTGGAGCAGGCGGCGGCGGCTTTGCCCTCCTCATCGCTGCCGAAGGGCAAGCAGACGAGTTGCGCTCAAGGCTCGACAAGCTGCGCCAACACGCGGCCTTTGCCAACAGCAGAGTGGTCTCCTATCAGCTCAATGCCCAAGGCATCCATCTCGCGTGAGGATGGCAGCGGTGGCCACCAAGAGAGAGCACCTGCTCATAGACGGCTACAACCTCATCAAAGCGAGCCAACTCTTTCAAGGTCGAGACGACACGCTGGAACGAGCGCGCAACCGCTTGCAGCAGGCACTAGTTGCCTACGGCCGCCGCGCCGACAAGCACATTACGCTGTACTACGACGGCATTGGCGAATCGCCGAGCGCAGCGAGTGCAAGCAGCCCACACGTCACCATAGAATTCTCGCGCTACCCCGAGCAGGCCGACGACCTAATCGCCCAGGCGGTCGAAAAAAAACACGGTGCCAAGTGGCTGCGGGTCATCAGCTCGGACCGCGCAGTCCAGCGCTGCGCCGCGCGCCACAAGATTCGCTCGACCTGTTCTGAGGATTTTCTCGACGAACTCACAGGGCCTGTTCAGGCACCGAGCGAACCCACGCCTACGCCCGCCCGCGACGGCACCGAAGCCAATCCGTCCTTAGATCCGGGCGAACTAGATCAGTGGGAAACCTTATTCCGCAAGGAAGCCAACGAGGAGCCGAGCACACCTGCGCCCGACCGCGACGGCACCGAATCTCACCCACCACTCAACCCCAGCGAACTAGATCAGTGGGAAGCCTTGTTCCGCAGAGGAGCCGACCGCTAAGGCAGCGGCAGCGCGAGGTCGCGCAGCACGGCCAAACTGTGCTGTCCTTGAGTACTACCCGACCGAGCTAGAGCTTCGAGATGCACCTTTAGGAACCCAGCATCAGCAGGCGTATCCACATCGTACCAAGGCGGCAGCAGGCCGAGCGTCTGCTTCCCCAAGCGCGCTAGGGTTTGCTCAAGCACCATCCCAGTGCTCCAAGCCACGTCTTGGAATATCCGGCTTTCCCCTTTGCGTCGGCCCACCAAGTAGTAGCCGCCGTCCGTGCTCGGACCCAAGACCACCTCCTTCTCGCACAAGAGCGCCAGCCCCTCGTCAATGTACGCGGCCGGCAGAGAAGGACTGTCCGAGCCGACGAGGACCACTCGTTCAGCTCCCTGCACAACCCCCCACTGCATCAGACCCTCCATCCGCTGCCCTAGATCGCCTTCGGACTGGGGAACGTATTCGAAGGATCCAATCGGAGTCAGTAGGGTGCGTAGGGACTCTTCTGCATCGGCTGGGGCAAACGCGATGACCTTGGTCACGGCATGGGTCGCGTGCAGCGCAGTGGCGCAATCCAGCAGCAGGGCCTCGTACAGACGCGCGGCGTCACGGGCACTCAAATGGCTCTGGAGCCGAGTCTTGACCGCTCCGGGGGCTGGTTTTTTGGCAAAGAGTACGGCGCAGGTGGACATTCGCCCCTCCCTATTGTCTATCGTCGGCAGAGCGCCTATTTTTTGCAATATAATTCGCGACAACCTTTCACAAAATCGACCGAGGAGCTCATGGCCCAAGTCAATATCGTCCGCCACAACCCCATCGCCATTTTTTCCAACCCCACCGAAGTGATCATCACCGACGACAATGGCCACGTCGTGCGCCTAGTCGAGCCTTCGGGCAACGTCGGCACCCAATACGCCAACGACGTCGGCTCGGAGTGGTTCGGTACCATTGAAAACCTCAACAAGGGCCTCGAAATTTGCGGCGTCCACTGGTCCGACGTGTACAAAACCGATGTCTTGTGGACCACCCCTTCTGCCGACCGCGACGAGTGCGACCAGCGCAAAAACGACTTCAACGCCTGCTACGGAGCCATGATCGCAGCCGTCACCGGCGGTCCCATGCGCTCCAACCGCATGGCCCGCTTTACTCACCCGGAAGGTTTCCCAGACCCAGCGGCCCTCTTTGAGATCCAGATCAAGGCCTGCGCTGGCGAGACCGTCTCCATCAGCGGTGGCACAATCGACTACGGCACTTGGGTCGACCACCAGCCCTCGGGTGCCTCGGTCATGCACCAGCGGGACGGCGAAATGATTACCACGCTCGGCGACGACTTGGCCGAAGAAATGCGCTTCGTCCTCGAAGAGCAATACGCCAAGCCCTTTGCCGAGCAAGGCGTTGACTTCAAAAAGCAGACCGTATTCATGGAGATCCTCGTGGCAGTAGATGACGCGCCGGACAAAACTTGGGAGCGCATCGAGACCACCCGCCAAGTCTTTGCGGAGTACTACGGCGACGACCGGCCCGCCGGCCTGATTTACCCGGTGTCGCGGATCCCTAACCTCGACGGCATCGTCGAGCCGCAGCCGCGCGTGGTCTCCGGCGAGGTCGAAATCGTGCGCTCGGGGCAGATCGAGGACGGCTTCTCGACCTGGGCGGGCTTGTGCCACCACGGCGTGCGCGAAGTCCACGTCTCAGCCGTCGGGGGCAGCGACGCCGGCCAACAGCTCGGCACGCTCGACGCCCGGATCAAGGAAGCAGGCGGCGCGGGTCTCAAAGAGGACGGCGTCTTCAACAACGCGTACATCGTCGCCGGTGCCGACTCCGCGCAAAATCGCGCTGGCTTGGTCGCCTTCAACGAGTCCTTCAGCGCGTACTATGAAGGTACCTCACCGGCTGGCCGCACCGCCCAGTTTATCGGCGGCATCCAGCAGGAAGGCCATCAGAGCGGCATCGCCACCCGTGCGATCTTCGCCGAGTAAGCCCGTGATCAGCGCCGCCAAGATCATCGCCGCCCTCGAACGGCACGGCATTACGCACGTATTGGGAGTCCCAGACAACGGCTCGTGCGTCCTGTACGAGCGCCTGTGGGACCACGACACCATCGAAGTAATCCTCACCAGCCGCGAGGGCGAGGCGTATGGATTGGCCTCCGGCCTGTATTTGGGCGGTGCCCATCCGCTGGTGCTGATCCAGAATACGGGCTTTTTGGAGGCCGGCGACGCCTTGCGCGGCACGGCCTACAACATGGGCATTCCCCTCGTTATGCTCGTCGGCTATCGCGGCTACGCGACTATGGCCCCAGGTGCCCCCCGAGTCGATACGGCCGCCACCTTCTTCGAGCCGACTCTCAAGGCTTGGAACATCCCCTACACCGCCATGCACACCGACGACGACTGCGGCCAGATCGACGCCGCGTTCGCCAAGGCCCGAGAAACCTCGCTGCCAACCGCTGTGCTGCTCGTCGCGGAGACTGCATAAGATGCTCGACAAATACACCTGCCTCGCAAAACTAGCCGCCAAGCGCACGGACGAAGTCGTGGTCACCACTATGAGCGTGGCCATGCCTTGGGCCGCGCACTCCGACGGCCCGTTAGACTTTGCCCACGTCGAAAGCGCCATGGGCCACGCCGCCGACTTTGCGCTGGGCTTGGCCATTGCCCAACCCGAGCGCCGGGTCTTGTGCATCAATGGCGACGGCAGCACCCTGATGTCGCTGGGCGTCCTCGTCACCTTGGCCCAGTGCCCGGCCCCCAATCTAACCCTCGTCATCACTGAAAACGGCACGTACGAAGTCACCGGCAGTCAACCCGTGCCCGGCGCTGCCTTTATCGACTACGAGCAAATCTGCCGTGGGGCCGGCCTCCAGCGCGTCTATACCATCAGCACCGACGAGGACTTCGACGCCAAGCTCGACCAGCACTTTGCGGAAGAAGGCCCGGTCGTCTTTATCTGGAAAATCGCCCCGGCCACCGAGCCGGTGCCCAAACCGGCCCTGCCGATCGGCGAGCGCGCCCAGCGTCTGCGCACTGCCCTAGTCGGCGAAGGATAGAGGTACCTGCCGTGCAACTACCGCAAATGGCTCCCGTCAAGCAGCACTTTGCCAGCGACTCGCTTGCCGACGTGGCCGGCGAAGTGCGCCGTCAGCTAGCGAGTGCCGGTCTAGCCGATGCCATCGCTCCCGGTGCGCGAATCGCCGTTACGGGCGGCAGCCGCGGCATCGCCAATATCCCGCTCATCACCCGCACTGTCATCGACTGCGTCAAAGAGGCCGGAGGCAAGCCGTTCCTGTTGCCGGCTATGGGCAGTCACGGCGGCGCTACTGCTGAAGGCCAAAAGCAGGTGCTAGCCAGCTACGGTCTCGACGCCGAGAGCATGGGCTGTCCGGTCGAGGCAACTATGGCCGTCGTCGAGGTAGCCCAACTCGACGACGGCACCCCCGTGCTGCTCAACCGGCTCGCCACCGAAGCTGACGGCGTGGTGCTCATCAACCGCGTCAAGCCGCACACGTCCTTTCGCGGGACCTTTGAGAGCGGCCTGATGAAGATGATGACCATTGGCCTAGGCAGCCACAAAGGTGCGACCATCGCCCACGCCGGTGGTGCCGAGAGCCTCGCCCGCCTGATCCCGGCTTGGGGTCGCTGCATCCTCGACAAAGCGCCAATCCTCATGGGGCTAGCCATCGTCGAAAACGCCTATGAAGAGACGCTCCGCGTCGAGGCCCTGCAACCCGGGCAGTTCCCAAGCCGCGAGCCGCAGCTTTTGGAGGAAGCGCGGCGCGCCATGCCCCGCCTCTTCGTCCAAGGCATCGACCTGCTGATCATCGAACAAATCGGCAAGAATATCTCGGGCACGGGCATGGACACCAACGTCGTCGGCCGCATGCTCCTGCCCGGCGTCAAAGAGCCAGAGACCCCGGGCGTGGCCCGCATCGTGGTGCTCGACCTAACCGACGAAACCCACGGCAACGCCAACGGCGTCGGCCTCGCCGACATCATCACCCGCCGCCTGTACGAGCGCATCGACTTCGAGGCCACGTACGCCAACGTCTTCACCACTACCTTCCTCAATCGCGCGTACATCCCCGTCGTCATGGAGACCGACCGCGAGGCCATTGAAGCCGCGCTCTCGGTGCAAAACCTCGCTCATCCCGAACAAGCGCGCATCGTCCGCATCAAAAACACCCTCGACATCGGCCACATTCACCTATCCGCAAGCCTACTGCGAGAGTTCGGCGACCATCCCGACCTAGAGCAAACCGGCGCACTGGCCGAGATGGTGTTTGACGATCACGGCCAACTGTATCGCTGATTTTTAGCGGTTACAAGCAATCCCCTACATGCCAGCAGTCCCGTACTTTTTCGCGTCGCTCGGCCTTTTTCTCGCGTCGGCGGTCGTCAGCTATGCTTCTCCCTTGTCGGATGAGGAGCCTTTCTGTTTGCCCTTCGATTACGAGCGCGAGCGCGGCACTACCTATGCCGCTGGCAAGCCGACTGGTTTGGACGTTGGCGAACCCCGCACAGTGCGGATGATTTACTTCTTGCCTAACGACCGCCCGTTTCGCGCGTCTGTGATTAATTCGATGAAAACGACGATTGGCCAAGTTCAGACCTTTTATGCCGAGCAGATGCAGGCGCATGGCCATGGAAACAAAACCTTCCGCTTTGAAACCGATGCCGAGGGCGAACCACTCGTTCACCGCGTGGATGGTCAATACCCGCAAATCCACTATTTTGACGACACACTCGATACTGTGCTAGACGAGGTTGAACAGGAGTTTGATGTCAGCGAAAACGTCTATCTCATCGTTGCTGACATTAGTTGGATAGCAGGTATTGGTCTAAGAGGTTCGAGGATAGGTGGAGTAGGAGGGGGTTGGAGAAATGGAGGATATGCCTTAGTTCCGAGCGAATCCATCTTAGTTCCGAGCGAACGCGGTTGGATCGTGACCGCACATGAGCTTGGCCATGCCTTTGGACTGTGGCACGACTTCCGCGACGATGCGTACATCATGTCGTACGGCCGTCAACCGCACGCTCTAGCTACGTGCAGCGCCAAATTTTTGTCCGTGCATCCCTATTTCAATTCCAATACAGCAGAGACCCGGCGGCCAACCATCGAACTCATTTCGCCGCAGAGCTATCCGACAGGTGCAAAGAGCGTTCCTATCCAACTCAAAGTCGGCGATTCAGGGGGGCTTCATCAGGTGATCCTGTTCGCGCATCATCAAATAAAGGAGTGTCGTGAATTGGAGGGAGAAAAAGAAGCGATCATTACATTCGATTACGACGGCGTCATTCCGTCTGTTACAAGCATGAGTCTTTCCAATCCTACTATACATTCAATTTCTGTCTCTGTAGTTGATACTGAGGGAAATGTTGCCCAAAGATATTTTGCGCTATGGGATATCGCGGCGGAGCACAGTAATATCGCCACGTTTGAACATACGGCGGGGGTCCGTTCGGTGTCGTTTTCCCCGGACGGCACCCTGCTAGCTTCCGGGGCAAGTAACGGTACAATCTTCGTGTGGGACGTCGGAACCGGAGAAAAGGTCGAGACGATAGCGGGGCAGGACGACATTATTTCGCTTTCGTTTTCCCCAGACAGCACCCTACTGGCTTGGAGTTTATTCGGTAGTAGTAGAATATTTGTATGGGACGTCGAAACCGGCGAAAGAGTTGAGGCGATAGCGGGGCATACGGATGGGATCCATTCGCTATCATTTTCTCCGGACGGATCCCTGCTCGCTGTTGGGACAAGGGACGGTCGAATTTTCTTATGGGACGTTGCTGTCGGTGAAAGAGTCGAAACGCTGATTGGGCATACGGATTGGGTCGAATCGGTGGCCTTTTCTCCAGACGGCTCCCTGCTCGCCTCGGCTTCATCCGACGGCACAGTCAAGGTATGGGACGTCGAAACCGGAGAAAGGGTCAAAACACTGGTTGAACATACGGACCGGTGGTGGTGGATCTATCCAGTAGCCTTTGCTCCCGACGGCTCCCTGCTGACTTTCGACCCACTCGGAGGCACGGTTCGCGTATGGGATGTCGAAACCGGCGAAATGGTCGAAACGCGAGGTAGATTTACAGAGTGGAGCTCTTCAATGATCTTTTCTCCCGACGGCTCCCTGATCGCTGCGGATTCATTCGGCGGCACAGTCAAGGTATGGGACGTCGAAACCGGAGAAACGGTCGAAACGCTGGTTGGGCATACGGATTGGGTCCAATCGGTGGCCTTTGCTCCCGATGGATCGCTGATTGCTTCGGCTTCATCCGACGGCACAGTCAAGGTATGGGATATATCTAAGTGGAAGTGGACACAGCCCCGTCCGCAGACACTCGTGAAAATCTCAGGCGATCATCAGCAAGGGGCGACTAACGAGCCATTAGCCAATCCATTGATCGTCGAAGTCAGAGATCAACACGGTGCTCCCCTACAAGATGTTCCGGTCGCATTTACTGTTACCCGAGGCGATGGAACGCTAACAGTTGACAATACAACCACCGATGCCAACGGTCAGGCACAGAGTGCGCTCACACTCGGTCCAAATCCGGGAACCAACATAGTCCTGGTTTCTGTCACTGGGCTTGTTGCGGAAACCTTTAATGCGTTAGGAAGGCCGTCCATCGCCACGCTTATCAACGATACACTCGCGGACTTTTCCCTGTTTGCCGAGGCCTTCGGTAGCAGCGACCTTCGCTTTGATCTCGACGCCAACGGCACGGTGGATTTCGCCGACTTCTTCCTCTTCACTGAGGCGGCTGACGAGTCGGAGCGGGACCAACTCTTCGCGCTGGCACAGGAGCTAATCGGCCTGCCGGAAGGCGCGCAATTGTATCAGAACGCGCCCAATCCATTCAACAGCCAGACCGTGCTCTCCTACTTTCTGCTCACCCCCGGTCCGATGCGCTTAGAGGTCTTCACGCTGTCGGGGCAACGAGTCGCGGTCTTGAGTACGGGGCTGCAGCAAGCGGGTCTCCACCGGCTAGCTTGGGATGGCCGCGACAGTGAGGGCCGCCCGTTGGCCAGCGGCGTCTATCTGTATCGGCTGGTGTCGGCCGAGGGCGTTTTGACGCGCAAGCTCATCCTGCTGCGGTAACGACACCAAGCGAATTGGCCTTTTGGAACACTTCCACCGAGTGGTAGAAGAAACGAGAGGAGCGGCGCGGGACGATTGCACTAAGTCGCGGCCATCCCTATAATTCCCGCCGGTACAGCGTTCATTGAAGACAGATACGATATAAGGGATTAATAATTGACGCCGATCTTTGAATGGGATGAGAACAAAGCCTTAGAAAATCATAAAAAACACGGTGTCGATTTTGAAGAGGCAAAAACAGTTTTTAATGATCCTCTTGCGATCACGATTCATGATCCAGACCACTCTATAAACGAAGATCGCTTTATAAATTTGGGGTGCTCCTCAAGAGGAAGAATTTTGGTTGTGGTTTATACGGAGCGAAACGAAACCATTCGTTTAATCAGTAGCAGAATGCCAACGAGAAGGGAGCGATTGGATTATGAAAAGCGATAAACAAAAAGGGAAAGACGAAATGAGGCCAGAGTACGATTTTTCCGATGGTGTGCGTGGGAAGCACTATAAAGCGTATCGTCAGGGACATTTAGTAAAAGTAGAAAAACGAGATGGATCAACCGAAGTTCACTACTTTGCACTCGAAGAGGGTTCCGTTATGCTCGACCCAGATGTAAGAAAACATTTTCCCGATTCTGAATCTGTAAATAAAGCACTTAGGTCGTTAATTGAACACTTATGAGGCAATTTTTCACTCCAACTAAGTAGGTTCTAACGGCTTAATATCGGCTACATCTAACTATCCAGTAGTCCCGTAGGGGAGCTCCAGGAACCACTCCCCCTTGGGAGAGTCTGCACAAGAGCCACCAAAGCCCACCGGCTCGCCCCCTTGGAAGTCGACGAGCCAAATGGGCGAGCCGGTGGAGGCCATCCTTACACAGGCATCACTCGTAAAAAGAGGGCGTCAACCGGTGAAAAATCCCATTTTTCCGCTCGCCTTTTTCGCGTCGCTAGGCCTTTTCCTCGCGTCGGCGACCGTCAGCTATGCTTCTCCCTCTTCGTCGGATGAAGTGCATTTCTGTTTGCCCTTCGATTACGAGCGGGAACGCGGCACTACCTATGCCGCTGGCAAGCCGGCTGGTTTGGACGTTGGCGAACCCCGCACAGTGCGGATGATTTACTTCTTGCCTAACGACCGCCCGTTTCGCGCGTCTGTGATTAATTCGATGAAAACGACGATTGGCCAAGTTCAGACCTTTTATGCCGAGCAGATGCAGGCGCATGGCCATGGGAACAAAACCTTCCGCTTTGAAACCGATACCGAGGGCGAACCGCTAGTTCATCGCGTGGATGGTCAATATCCGCAAACCCACTATTTTGACGACACAGTCAGTACTGTGCTAGACGAGGTTGAACAGTCGTTTGATATCGAGGAGAACATTTACTTGATCGTTGCTGACATTAGTTGGATAGCAGGTATAGGTATGAGGGGCAGGAGGGCGGGTGGCGTGGGAACAAATCGGTGGAATGGCGGATTCGTCTTATTTCCGAGCGAAACCGCCTTAGTTCCGAGCGAACGTGGTTGGGTCGTGACTGCACATGAGCTTGGCCATGCCTTCGGATTGCAGCACGACTTCCGCGACGATGGGTACATCATGTCATACGGTCGTCAACCGAACGCTCTATCTATGTGTAATGCCGAATTTTTGGCCGTGCATCCTTACTTCAATCCCAATGTCAATGCAGCAAGGAGACGGCAGCCAACCATCGAACTCATTTCGCCGCAGACCTATCCGACAGATGCAAAGAGCGTCCAGGTCCAACTCAAAGTCAGTGATTCAGGGGGACTTCATCAGGCGATCCTGTTCGCTCAAACAGTACCACCACATTTCGCTGCCGGACATTATGAAGTAAAGGCGTGGCGTGGATTCGCGGGTGAAAAAGAAGTCGTCGTTACATTCGATTACGACGGCGTCATTCCTTCTGCTATAAGCACGAGTCTTTCCGAGCCTATTGTACATCCGATTTCTGTATATGTGGTTGATACTAACGGAAATTCTACTTGGAGGTTTTTTACGCTATGGGATGTCGCGACGGTGAGCAGCGATATCGCCACGCTTGAGCATATGTATGGAGTTGCTGCAGTAGCCTTTTCTCCCGACGGGTCGCTGATCGCTTCAGGGACAGTGAACGGCCGGACCTTCGTGTGGGATGTCGCTACTGGCGAAATGGTCGCAACGCTGGTTGGGCATACGGGAATTCTCGCGGTGGCCTTTTCCCCGGACGGCACCCTACTCGCTTCGGGTTCATCCGACGGTCGAGTCTTCGTGTGGGACATAGAAACCGGCGAAAATGTAGAGACGTTAGCTATACACAGGGATAGAGCCCGTGCGGTGGCCTTTTCCCCGGACGGCACCCTGCTCACTGCTGGGGCAGGGGACGGTCGAGTCTTCGTGTGGGACATAGAAACCGGCGAAAATGTAGAGACGCTGATTGGACATACGGATTGGGTCGAATCGGTGGCCTTTGCTCCCGATGGGTCGCTGATCGCTTCGTCCTCATCCGACGGCACAGTCAAGGTATGGAACGTCGCCACCGGCGAAATGGTTGAGACGCTAGTTGAGCATCCGGGCTGGTGGGTCCACGCGGTGGCCTTTGCTCCCGATGGTACCCTGCTGACATTCGACCCACTTGAAGGCACGGTTCGCGTATGGGATGTCGCCTCCGGCGAAATGATCGAAACGCGGGGTAGGTTTACAGAGTGGAGCTCTTCAATGGTCTTTGCCCCCGACGGGTCGCTGATCGCTTCGACTTCATTCAACGGCACGGTTCGCGTATTGGACGTCGCCACCGGCGGAAGGGTCGAGACGCTGGTTGGGCATACGGATTGGGTTCCTTCGATGTCTTTTGCTCCCGATGGATCACTGCTCGCTTCGGCTTCATTCGACGGCACAGTCAAGGTATGGGATCTATCCAAGCGGACACAGCCCCGACCGCAGATGATCGTGAAAATATCAGGCGATGATCAGCAAGGGGCGACTAACGAGCCATTAGCCAATCCATTGATCGTCGAAGTCAGAGATCAGCATGGTGCTCCCCTACAAGGTGTTTCGGTCACATTTACTGTTACCCGAGGCGATGGAACGCTAACGGTTGACAATACAACCACCGATACCAACGGCCGGGCACAGAGTGCGCTCACACTTGGTCCAGACCCAGGAACCAACATGGTTCTGGTTTCTGTTGATGGGCTTGTTCCAGAAATCTTTAATGCGTTAGGAAGACCCCCTATCGCCACGATCATCAACGATACACTCACGGACTTTTCCCTGTTCGCCGATGCCTTCGGCAGCAGCGACCTCCGCTTTGATCTCGACGCCAACGGCACGGTGGATTTCGCCGACTTCTTCCTCTTCGCCGAGGCGGCTGACGAGTCGGAGCGAGACCAGCTCTTCGCGCTGGCACAGGAGCTAATCGGCCTGCCGGAAGGCGCGCAATTGTATCAGAACGCGCCCAATCCATTCAACAGCCAGACCGTGCTCTCCTACTTTCTGCTCACCCCCGGTCCGATGCGCTTAGAGGTCTTCACGCTGTCGGGGCAACGAGTCGCGGTCTTGAGTACGGGGCTGCAGCAAGCGGGTCTCCACCGGCTAGCTTGGGATGGCCGCGACAGCGAGGGCCGCCCGTTGGCCAGCGGCGTCTATCTATATCGGCTGGTGTCAGCCGAGGGCGTTTTGACGCGCAAGCTCATCCTGCTGAGATAACGACACCAAGCGAATCGGGCCTTTTGGGCTTTGTATTCATTGCGCGCGGCCAACAATGTCTGCGGCCACCATTCTCGCGGCCTTGCCTATAGCTTTGTCTCGCTCGTCGTCGGCTTCATACGTTCCCCGCCCTACCGACTCGTATTGCCTCAGCAGCACCACCCCCTCAAAGGATTTTATCTCGACGGAGACCACCATAGAAAACTGGTATTGACCCAGTAACCTATCCCAGTGGATGCGATCATCAACGGAGAGGATATCTAGCAAGAGGATGGCGTCAGCCCCTCCCTCGTCGGCCAAGCGCAACTGCCCGTCCTCTCGGAATGCCACGACTGTGGCTTGTATCAGGCTATCGGCAGCGGCGTATTCGGCCGTCTGGTTGCCCACAAAGGGGATGGCGATGGTGTCAATGCCGCCGCCTAAGATGCCTCTGTAGGGTCCGTGGTAGCAGCCACTGGCTAAAAAGAGAGCTAGCAGAAGTCTTGCCAAGGAAGGTCTCCTTCTCACAGTAATACCATCTGGCGATGTATTACTTAAACACCGCCAGCGGTGCGGGGTGTTACTGTGCAGTGGATTTTTGTCGCCAATCTTCCGATTGACTCCGCGATAACGGCGACTGGCACCTCAGCTAAAGATGCAGGCCGCCATCGCTGGCGGCTGCCTAATCGTCGAAGTCGTCGAATACGGAGAGCAAATCGAAGACGAACAGTGGCTGAAGAAAATGCCCGCGCATTTGTTGATCGTCGGGCAGAAGGAAGGCAGTGCGTAGAAAGACGCGCCTACAGCTCTCTCCGGTAACGCTGCGAAGGAATTTTTAGCTGATCGCGGTATTTGGCTATGGTGCGCCGTGCAATTTTCAGCCCGCCCTTGCTCAACTCCTCGACAATCTGTTGGTCCGAAAGCGGCCGGGCCTTGTCCTCATCGGCGACGAGCTGCGAAATTTTCTCCTTCACCGAGCGCACGGACACGTCTTCGCCTTCATCCGTAATGAGCTTGTTGTCGAAGAAGTACTTCAGTTCAAAGACCCCGTGCGGCGTCTGCACGTACTTGCCGTTGCTGACGCGGCTAATCGTCGATACGTGCATTCCCACCGCGTCAGCCACGTCCTGCAAGACCATGGGCCGCAGCCGCGTCGGCCCTTCCTCGAAAAAGGGCAACTGCGCCTGCAACAGGTAATTGGCCACCTTGAGCATGGTCGTGCGGCGCTGGTGGATGGCGTTGATGAGCCAGCGGGCGTCGTTGAGATTCTTGGACACGTAATCCTTGACCGCGTCCTCGCCGTCGCCACGGGAGTTGTTGAGCAGATGCTGATACTCAGAATTGATCCTTAAGGACGGCATGGACCCATCGGCCAGCGCCGCGACCCACTCCTCGCCAATCTTTTCGACGACTAGGTCCGGCGTGATGTACGCGACCTCTGTATCCAGTGTCAAAAGCTTGTCGTAGTCGCTGCTCGCCAACAGCCCCGGATGCGGCTGTAAGCGCTCGATCACCTGCAAAACCTCTTTGAGCTTCTCGTTGGAGATATTCAAAGCGCGGGTTATGTCGCGCAGACGCCGCCGCGTCAAGTCCTCCAGGTGATCGCGCACCACCTGCAAGGCCAACTTGCTAAGTGAGTCGTCGCGCTGACTCAACTGAATCATCAGACACTCGCGCAAGTCGCGCGCGCCGACCCCAGGTGGATCGAACGCCTGAATGACGCGCAGCACCTTTTCGACCGTAGCCACTTCCGCTTGTAGATCCTCGGCGATCTCGGCGAGCGAGCAACCCACGTAACCGCGCTCGTCGATATTGCCGATGATGTACTCGGCAATGGCACGCTCTTCCGGCCCTAAATCGCCAATCTCGCCTAGCTGATGGTACAGGTGCTCTAACAGGGGCGGCATGGCAGTGATGCGGTTTTCCTGCGGCTCGCGGTCGGTCTCCCAATTGGAATCGTATTCCGTGCGCTCGCTATTGTACGCACCCGCGTCGAACTGGTCGCCCAACAGCGCGTCCCAATCGACCTCCTCCATGTCCGCGGGCAGTTCCTCCTCTTCCTTGATTCCCTTCTCCTCCCGCTCGCGCAGTTCCGCTTCCTCTTCTTCGCGCAGTTCGACGGCCTCTTCAAGCAAGGGATTGAGTTCGAGCTGCTGCTTGACCTCTAGCGTCAAATCCAAAGTGGACATCTGCAACAGCCGCAGCGATTGAATGAGCTGCGGTGCCATCTTTTGCTGGAGGCGCAAGCTGGTATTTTGTTCGGGACGAAGCATTTAATAAATTATTGTAAATTAATTACTTATAAAACAATTATCCATCCTAATTAGCAACTGTAAAAACAAGCCCGTGCAGCGGGAAAAGTCAAGGTGCAAGCACAGGCGAATCTACCGATCAACCCGCCAACTAAAGCGCTCGCCGAGATAGATCCGTCGCACCTGCTCATTAGCAATTAGCTCCTCGGCCGTGCCCGCCGTTAAAATCTTGCCATCCACTAGGATATAGGCGCGCTCGGCAATTTCCAAAGTCTCGCGCACGTTGTGATCGGTAATCAGCACGCCCAAGCCTCGGCTTCTTAGTTCGGCAATGATGTTCTGGATGTCTTCAATCGTGCGCGGATCGATACCGGCAAAAGGCTCGTCGAGGAGCATGTAGCGAGGCTCGCAGGCCAAGGCCCGCGCGATCTCGACCCGACGCGTCTCGCCACCCGAAAGCGTGTCGGCACGCTGGTTGGCGCGCTCTAACAAGTCTAGTTCAGTCAGTAGCTGCCGTTGGCGCGCGGCAATGTGCGCTTTGTTGCCCCCTCGTGCCTCCAAGACTGCGCGGATGTTGTCGGCCACGTTCAGCTTGCGAAAAATAGAGGTCTCCTGCGGCAGGTAACCAATGCCCATTTGCGCACGGCGATACATCGGCAGCCCGGTGATGTCCGCACCGTCGAGCAAAATGCGGCCCCCGTCCGGCGCGGCAAAGCCAACAATGCTGTGAAAGGTCGTGGTCTTGCCCGCGCCATTGGGACCCAACAGGCCGACGACCTCCCCTGGCTCGACGCGGATGCTGACCTCGTCGACGACCGCCCGGCCCCCGTAGCGCTTGCTCAATGCGCGCGTTTTCAATGCCACCTTACGGCTCCTCTGCGGGCGGATAGTAACGGCCTTCGATCTCCGGCCCAACTCGCACCTCGGACAGTGATCCTTCGGCAAAGCGGATATCCAATTCTTCTCCACTGACCTCGTTGACGGAGACCTCTTCGTCCTCTTGCAGCCGCGTGACCAACTCGGCCGCGCCCTTCACCAAGGCGCGGCGCAATCCCGCTGCATCAAAGTACAGCGTCATCTGCTGCCCGCGAAAGCGATTGATCTCTTCGTTCTCAGCCCGACGATGCGTCACGTCGGCCTCGGAACTCACTTCGACCCGCTCCAAATCCCCGTCGGCCATAAAGACTTGCCCGCCCCGGCCCTCAATCCAGCTATGGCGGTCCCCCACCTCAATTTGGCCGCTCACTCGGCCGGGTATGGCGATCCACTCGACTTGGCTGTCTGCCAATGCGACGACCATGGAATCGGCCATCAGCCGGCTGTGGTAGTCGCGTTCGCGATCCCGTTCTTCTAGTACCACGCCCTCGGCCACCTGCACCCGCGTTGAATCCGCTTCGTATGCACCGCGCTCGGCTGTAACCTCCAGTCCTTCGGCGCGCAGCGCAAAACCCCCGGTTCCGGCCAACCGGCCTTGCACGAGATCGAAACGCAGTACAGGGGCGGTGAACACGAACTCGTGCTGGCGCAGCGAGGGCGTACCCCGCATCCACCCAGCCTCCTGCTCCAAGTCAAAAAAGAGCGAATCACCGGAGAGCGAGCCATCTAGCTCGGGTGCCTTTAGGACAATCGCGCCCTCGGCATGGACTTGACCATCGCGCGTATAGCGGAGGGTCTGGGCCGTCAACTCGCGCTTCTCAGCATGCAAGACCACCCCATCCTGCGCCGTCAACTCGCGCTCAGAACGAGAATATGCTAACTGGCGCGCCTCGATTTGCCGCTCGCCTTGCACAAAGGTTGCCGGCTCCCCGCGGGCCTGCAACAGCGCTGCGCTGCGGTCCTCCTCTACCTCCGCAGCCCGCAACTCGGCCTCATCCTCTCGGTAACGAACCGCGCCTCGCGCCACCAGCCGCTGCTTTCCCGCATCTACTGAGACTTCGTCGGCTGCAAACTGCGCCAGCGAGTCGGCTCCTTCGACTCCTCCGCTGAGGTCGAAGCGACGGGCCTGTGGGAGGAACGTGGCGTGCGGTCCGGTCAATTGCACGCCGTCGTAGCGCACCTCAACGCTGTCGTAGGCGATTTCTTGTACGCCCTCGACACGGCGACTTTCCTCGCGCTGAGCGCGCACCTCCACCACCGCTCCATCCTGGCCATGCCAGAGGCCCTCGACGGCTTCCAAGGACCACGCATCTACGGAGAAATTGCTCGTCAGATTGCGGCCCCACTCCCGTCCCTCACCCACCTCCACCCGCAGCGCGCCCGGAATGCGCAACTGCTCGTGCGCGTTTTCCCACAGCAGGGTATCGGCCTGCACCTCTAAACTGTCCCCAGCGCGCAAAACCACGCCGCCGGCCAAGCCAAAGCGATCCCGCTTGTGCTCTAGGACCAAGCGCTCGGCCCGCAGCGTCGAAACGGCCTCGTTGCCGCGGAAAGCGACCTCTACGCCGCCGGTGGCGACGACCTGCTCTGACTTGGAAAATTCGCGTAGAGAATCGGCGCGGATCTGGATGCGGTGCCCAGGGCGTCCTATCTCAATGTGCGCGTCCCATGCTTCCCCATCGACCTCGGGAATCCGCAGCGGCTCTTCGGGTACTTCTCCCGCGCCACAGGCCCAGAGCATAGCTCCACAGCACCCGGCGCGAAAAAGCCGCGCTCCCTCCG
This sequence comes from Gemmatimonadota bacterium, assembly GCA_028875335.1. Next base: position 4,521 of record JAPPEF010000255.1, on the reverse strand, counting down.
GGAAAGCGCGGCCCGCTGAGACGATTGTACCACCCACCGAACTAGGAGGCCGCCGCCTGCCTCTCCTCATGGCTTGCAACCTCCTGTTGGTAAGCCAGCGCGGCCTCGACAAACCCGGCAAACAAGGGCGCAGGATTGTCCATCCGCGACTTAAACTCAGGATGGGCTTGGGTGGCGATGAAGAAGCGGTGATCCGGCAACTCGATAAACTCCATCAAGCGAGTGCCGTCCACACGGCGGTGATAACCCGAAAAGACCAGTCCCTCCTCTTCGAGCAGCTCGACGAAGCGGGGCGAAACCTCGTAGCGGTGGCGGTGGCGCTCTAGGGCGACTTTATCGCGCTCTAGCATGACCAAGCCAACGCGGAACGCCTGATCGGGATTGGCCAGCAGTTGTTCGATGCGGCGGGCGTCTTCGTTGAGGCGGCCCGACGCCTCGTAAACTTGGAGGACGCGGCTGTCGCTTTTGAACACCGCGGCGTACGCGCCCAAGCGCATGCTGCCGCCGTAGCGATTTTCTTCTAGCGCGCTTTTTTGCTCGGTGTCTTGGACGCAGATGACCTTCCACTCGGAATCCGCGTCGAACTCTTCGGAAGTGGCCTCGGCGATCCCAGCAACATTGCGGGCGTATTCGATCACGGCGAGTTGCAAGCCGTAGCACAGGCCCAAATAGGGGATGTCGTGGTCGCGGGCGTAGCGAATGGCCGCAATCACCCCTTCGGCCCCTCCCGCACCAAAGGCCCCAGGGACAATAATGCCATCGAATGCGTCTAGCTCTGACAGCTCCATTTCGCCACGCTCAAACTGGTGGCCGTCAATCCAAGTGATCTCGACCCGCGCATCCGACGCCACGCCAGCGTGTATCAGCGATTGGTTGACCGAGATGTACGAGTCCGTGAGCTGAAAATCGCCCGTGACCACGTATTTGCCGACCATGGCCACGCGGACACACTGACGCGGATGCCGGCTGCGCTTGACCAATTCCAGCCAAGGCCGCCAGTCTGGAGTCTTCTTGGGCGCGCAGCCGAGCCGGCTGAGGATCTTTTCGCCGAGCCTCTCTTCTTCCAAAACCAGCGGGATATTGTAGATCGTCTCCGAGTCCGGGGCCGAAATGATGTGGTTGTAGGGCACGTTGGCCCCGATCTGGATCTTTTTCTTGCGCACCTCGTCGGTGGCGGTCTCGGCGCGACAGACGATGAAGTCGGGAAAAATGCCGTGCTCGCTGAGCATGCGAATGGCCTGCTGCGTGGGCTTGGTCTTCATCTCGCCGACGTGTGGCGGTATGGGGAGATAGGTAATCAGTGCGTGCGCAAAGTGCTCCTCACCCAAGTCTCGTTCTAGGGTCTTGACGGCAAAGAGGAACGGCTCGTTCTCATAGTCGCCAACAATGCCGCCGATCTCGACCAGCACTATGTCGTAGCCCGCGCCCGCCTCCTGCAGGCGGCGAGAGATTTCATCCGTAATGTGGGGGATCGGCTGCACGGTCTCACCGAGATACTCGCCACGGCGCTCGCGCTCGATGACCGTGTGGTAAATCTGCCCAGTGGTCAGGTTGTTGGAGCGCGGCAGGTCCAACCCCAAGAAGCGCTCGTAATTGCCCAAATCCTGATCTATTTCGCCGCCGTCGTCCGTCACCCACACCTCGCCGTGCTCGGTGGGCCGCATGGTGCCAGCGTCGTAGTTGATGTACGGATCGATCTTGACGGCTGTGGTGCTGTACCCGTATTGCTGCAGGATCTTGCCGATGGAAGCGGTGGTCAAGCCCTTGCCCACACCGCTTATCACGCCGCCGGTCACGACGACGTATTTGGGGCCTTTGTAGTCTTCGGCCACGTTGCGCGCTCCTTCGAGCTACCCAAACAAAGAAGCGGCGACAGTGCCCTGTCTCCGCTTCTTTAGTCAATCGATGATTCTCGGAACCTTGAAGTAATCCTCTTCTCGCTGCGGGGCCGCCGCGGCGATCTCATTCGTCGCGGGAAAGGGCATCGCCTCGTCACGGCGAAACGCATTGGCGAGGGGTAGCACGTGAGACGTTGGCTCTACGCCGGTGGTGTCTAGCTCGTTGAGCTTGTCCATGTAGCGCAAGATGCGATTGAGTTCCCCAGCTAGCCTTTCCTCCTCTGCGGGCGAAAAGCGCAACCGAGCCAACTCAGCGACCCCGTGGACCTCTTCTATAGTAACCGCCATAGGTAAATTTCGAACTTAAACCAAAAAAAGACGGGGCTGGCTGCGCCGACCCCTTTCTCTTCGCAAAACAGTGTTAAATATCACGCATCGCCAAAGGTAGCGCAAGGGCTTGTAGCGCAGCACCTCAATGCCTATACTTTGCCACAAGACGAGCAAACATTCTCATCTCGCAAAGTTCCATGACGCGCAAGGCATTTACAATTGAAGAGGCCAACGCCAAGCTGCCTCAGCTAGAAGACGCGCTCCAGCGCCTAGAGGTCAAGAAGGGAGCCGTCCGCTACCACGATCAGCAGTTGCAAATTCTCGACGCGCTCTGGGGCCAAGCGGTCGCCCGCAGCACGAATCCCGACCGCGAGGCCTTCGACCAGCACCGCCAGCGCATCAACGATCTAATCATCGACATCAAGCGCATCGTCGCCGAGGAAATCATCGCCGAGGGTATCCGCTTCCCAGTCGGCGGCCTCGAACGCGGCCTCCTCGACTTCCCCACAACCTACCAAGGCCGCTGGGTCCTGTTGTGCTGGCAGCGCGGCGAACCCCGAGTCGCCTATTGGCACGAACTGAACGCCGGATACGCAGGCCGCCAGGAGATCACCGCCGAACACATCATCGCCATGGGTAAGGAAGACGATCCAGCCACAGTCGATGACTCGGCGCTGGATTTCTGAATAGCGGCAATTGCCTTGACAGCGTTTCTCGTTTTTGAGTACTTAAAACACGGCCTTTCCCCAAGCCGTTTCTTGCTCCCTTAGCATCGCCCGCACCTCACCCTCTCCCTCAGCGGAGCGCCTCTCCCCAGCGCCCGGCAGGAGCTAGACCGTGCGCCTCAATCAACTCGAGATTTTTGGCTTTAAGTCCTTCGCCCAAAAAATCGTCATTCCCTTCGAGCCGGGCATTACGGCCATCGTCGGCCCCAACGGCTGCGGCAAGTCCAACGTAGTGGAGGCCATCCGCTGGGTCTTGGGCGAACAGCGCGCCGGCTCTTTCCGCAGCCAGCGCATGGAGGACGTGATCTTTGCCGGCACCCGCCAGCGCAAGGCCCTCGGCATGGCCGAAGTCGCGCTGGCGATTGAAAACCGCGATAACGCGCTGCCCGTCGAATTCGCCGAGGTCGTGCTGACCCGGCGTCTTTTCCGCTCCGGCGAAAGCGATTATCTCCTCAATAAGATCCCCTGCCGCCTCTTGGACATCACCAACCTGCTCATGGATACCGGCCTCGGCCAAGGCGCTTATGCCGTAATGGAGCAGGGCATGGTCGATGAAATCATCAGCGATAAGACCGAAAACCGCCGCCGCATCCTCGAAGAGGCCGCTGGCATCACCAAGTACAAAGTTCGGCGGCGCTCCACGCGGAACCGCCTAGAGGCCACCCAAGCCGATCTACAGCGGATCGAAGACATCATCACCGAGGTCAAACGCCAAGTTGACAGTCTCGGCCGCCAAGTGGGCCGGGCGCGCCGCTACCGCGAACTCAAAGGGGAACTGGACCAGTTCGACGTGCGCTTGGGGCGCCAGCGCTTCTTCGCCCTCAGTGCCCAAATCTCCCCGCTGCAAGACGAATTCGCCGCACTTAGCAAGGCGGCCGAAGAAGGCAATACCCGCTTCACCAGCCGCGAGACCGAACTCGAAAAGGCGCGCCTCGCGCTGACCGAGGCCGAGACGGCCATGCAGGAAGCGGGCCTTGAACTCAATCGCCGCATCGAGGCCATCCACGAGCGCGAACAACTCCTCGTGGCCGTGCGCGAGCGGCGCGAGGCGGCCGAACAAATCCGCGAGCGCACGGCCCGCGAGCGCGCCGATTACACTAGCCAACTCGAAGCCGTACAACAGCAGCGCCGCGACAATACCGCGCACCTCGACGAAGCGCGCGCGGGCTTTGTGCAAATAGAGCGAGAATTGCAGACCCACCAGCAGCGCGCCGCCCAGGCCGAAGAGGAATACGCCAGCGACCGAACGGAACTGGACCAACGTCAGCGCGGGCGCATGGAGCATCTGCGCCAAGGGGGCGAAATAAGCCGCGCACTTGAGCGCCAACAGGCCGAGCGCGACGCGCTCGACGAACGCACGCTTGCCATGCGCGGCGAAGAAGACGCGGCCACAGCCGAACGCGACCAAGCCCTACAAGCGACCGAAGCCGCTGAAGCCGCGCTCGTGGAAACTCGGCAGCAGCTATCCACCTGCCAACAACAGCGCGCCACAGTTCTCGCCGCCCGAGACCAAACTGAGAAGGACCTCCGCGAACTCGGCGAACAACGCGATGCAGCCCGGCGCGCCGCTGAAGCCAACCAAGCGCGGCTGCAAGTCCTCGAAAAAGTCCGCGCCGGCTACCAAGGCT
>JAPPEF010000096.1 GCA_028875335.1 Gemmatimonadota bacterium | reverse complement strand
TGTAAGTCTTGCGAGCTCATTATTCTCTCTTTCAGGGGTATGGCCACTGGGTTCCGCCTTCGGCCTCAGGACACCAAGCTACTGCCCCATAGCAACCCTCTCCCCATCGCTCAACCTGGGCTGCCCTCCAATGATATTCTATTATCATTAAGCAGTCAACCCAACTCGGCGGATAGGCATAGTGCTGATGATCCTCTTACAGCATATCTTTCATTTTCACCAGCACGACTTCAGCCGCGAGGCGAGCGCTCTGTATGAGTCAATTGAATAGCCGACAGATAAAAAACACAGGCCGCAGGCTACTTTGGAAACTCGCATCCATAGTAGGCCTAGCAGTAAGTCCCGTTTGGGGCGACCAGACTGGCGCTCTCGCCGGGCACGTGATCGACGCCGAAAGCGGCCAACCTGTCGGTTGGACTACCGTCGTCATCGAAGGGCTCGAACGGGCGCGGATGAGCGACGCCGAGGGGTACTTCTTCTTCGCCAACGTACCCTCTGGTGAGCACGTCTTGCAAAGCCTGCACGTGGGCTACCACGAGGCTCGCTTTGAGGTCGAGGTTGTCGCGGGAGATACTACTCATGTCGATCTGGCTATCGGCCACGAGTCCCTGCATGTAGATGTGATCCTCGTCGAAGGCGAACGCAAGAGCCCTGTTTCTCCACTGCAAGCACCCGAAGTCGTCTTCAGCGGCAGCAAGCTGCGGCAGAATTTGAGCCGCACCATTGCCGAGACCATCGCCTACGAGCCGGGCATTGCCCAACGCTCGATGGGGCCTGCGCCGGCGCGTCCGGTGCTGCGCGGGCTAGGCGGCGACCGCTTGCTGGTGGTCGAAGATGGCGAGCGCACCGGCGATTTGTCTGCCACCTCCTCGGACCACGCGGTGGCTATCGAGCCGATGACCACCGAGCGCATTGAGGTCGTGCGCGGCCCCCGCACCTTGCTCTACGGCTCCAATGCCTTGGCCGGGGTCGTCAACGTGGTACGGGGATACGTGCCCTCTGAGCGGCCCGATGGCTTCGGAGGTACGGTTACCTATCAGGGGGAGAGCGTCAACCGAGGTTTGTCCGGCGGCCTGACCCTTGAACAGGCGCTCGGCCCACTGGCCCTGCGCTTCGACAGCAGTCTGCGCAATGCCGACGATATTGCCACGCCGCATGGCGTGCTCGTCAATACGGACATCCGCACGGGCAATGCCTCGGTCGGCCTGAGTCTGGTCCGTCCCTGGGGACACGTAGGTGCGTCCGGTAGCTTATACGACTCCGACTACGGCATCCCGCCTGACCCAGAGGGCGGCCACCCGCACGGCGTATCCATTGATCTCCAGCGCCAGCATCTTGAAGGGCGCGGCGAAGTCCTCACCGGGTCGGACTGGCTCCAGCGCCTAGAATTGCACCACTCGTTTTCGCGCTATCAGCACGGCGAATTCGAAGCCAGTGGTGACGTGGGCATGGAGTTCGGGGTGCTCACGCACAACAACGGTGCGCTGGCCCACTTGGATCGCATGGGGCCTTTTGCCAACGGCGCGATTGGCCTGTGGTACGAGTACCGCAACTATGCCGCGGCTGGGCTCAACTTCACGCCGCCGGCCGAGGAATACGCCGGTGCTCTGTTCGCGTACCAGGAGTGGGAACATGGACCTTGGGCGGCCAATGCGGCTTGGCGCGTTGACGCCCGCCGCGTCGAGCCGAGAGAAGAGCGCGATTCGCGCCGGGTCGGCCGCATCCAGACGCGCGACTTTGCTGGTATGTCTGCCGGTCTGTCCAATCACTACCGCGCCAGTTCGACTTTGACACTGGGCTCGACCTTAATGCGCACTTTTCGCGCTCCCGGCATCGAAGAGCTGTTCTCCGAAGGGCCGCATCTGGCCGCCTATTCGTACGAGGTGGGCAATGGGGCCCTCGACAGCGAACGCGGCTTGGGACTGGAGCTGTTCGCCGACTATCACCGCGAAAAAGGCCATGTACACGTGGCCGTCTTCCGCAATGCGATCAATGGGTTCATTTTTCCCAAGAATAGCGGTGAGCGCAGTCTGCGGCGCGCCGATCTCTTTCTCTATCGGACTGTAGGGGAGCACGTCCTCATGCACGGTGCCGAAGCCAACTTTGATTGGCATCTGGTGGAGCCTTGGAAGGTGGCTGGCACCCTCAGCTATGTGCGCGGCCGGCTCATCGACCTCGACGACGAACCCCTGCCGCGGCTGCCGCCCCTACAAGGACACCTAAGCCTGACCTGCGAACCCACCGAGGCGCTGAGTGCGACCCTTGACCTGCGTTTGGCTGCGGAACAGAACCAGATCGGCGAATTTGAAGAGCCTACGGAAGGCTACGCAGTGCTGGATTTTTCAGGTCAGTACTATGCGGAGTGGGGAGGACGGCTGCACACCTTCTCCCTGACCTTGGAAAACGCCACAGACGCGGTGTACCGCAATCACCTCAACCGCGTCAAAGAGATCCTGCCCGAGCCAGGCCGCAATCTGCGTCTGCTGCACAAGATATTCTTCTGAGACTCAGCTTCCCGGCTGCCACTCGTTGAGCGTGCGGGCGAAGAGGATATCCGAGCGGGTGACGGCTCCTTCGCTGTGCGTTGTTACCGAGACGGCGATGGTGCGCTTGCCGGTGTCCAAGGAGAAGTCGGGGTGGTGGTTTTGCTCGGTGATGGTGTGGGTTAGGTGGTTGAGGAAAGAGGTGATGTCTTTGAAATTGGCAAAGACGAAGTCGCGCGAGATGATGATGCCGTCGCGGCTCCAACCTTCGAGGGTTTGCAATTCGGCATCTACTTCGGCGGCGCTGAGGGTGGTTTTGTCTTCGGTCATGGCGGATTGGCTCCTCGTTGAGATGGTTAAGAGGTTAAGATGTGGTGGAGGCGGTCGGCGATGATTTCGGCTTCGCCGTCTAAGAGGGTTTGCGGCCCAACGCTGAGCGAGGTGTCGCCGCCGCTGACGAGGATCGACGGTTCGCCTGCTTCGAGCGCACGCACTACGTCGCCAGCCGAGAGGGGGGCTGCGTCGCCGAATTCCAGATGCACCAGCGGCGAGGCTGGCGGAAATTTGTTCTCGTAGGCTTTGGTGAAACGGGCTTCAATGCCGGCGATGCCTTCGACGGCCTCTGCGACGATCCGACAGCGGCGCTCCCACTCGGCGATGACCGCCGCCTCATCCATTTCAAAGAACAATTCGACGGCGCGGAGGAGGCCGCATATTTCCTCTTTGCCGACCTTCATGCCGCGGCCGATGGCCGAGTACGGGTTGGAGTTGAGATGGCACGCGGCGATCAGGTCTTTGCGCCCCAAGATCAGGCCCGATGACTGCGGCCCGAACAAGCCCTTGCCGCCGCTGAATACCGACAGGTCGCAGCCCATAGCTGGCAGGTCGGTCAGGTTGGAGCGCGGCGGCAATTGCGCGGCCGCATCGACGATGACCGGCACGTTGCGCTCGTGGGCGGCGGCGACAAGCGCGGGCAATTCGGACAGGGGCTGGCTGCCGAGAAAGTACACTACCGCCGCTGTCTTGGGGCCGATGCCAGCGACGTAATCGTCGATAGTCACAGACTCTGCGGTGCCCACTTTGACTAGCTCTCCGCCACTGAGGAGGAAGCCCTGATGAATGTAGTAATGCGAATCGACCAAGCTGATGACGAACTGATTGGGTCGATCTCCGACGTCGGGAAGCTGGGCAATGGTGCGGGCATCCGTGCCGGTCAGGCAAGCCGCGCCGGCCAAGAGCATGCCACCGGCCGCGCCCGAAGACACAAAGGCCGCTTCAGCGCCGGTGAGTTCGGCGATGCGAGCGCCGGCTTTTTCGTGCAGCTCGTTGAGGTGGACGAATTGGCGCGACGCTTCGGCCATTGCCTCGACCACAGGTGCGGGCATGATGGAACCGCCGAGCGTGGTAATGGTGCCTCGGGCGTTGATAAAAGGGCGCAGGCCTAGTCGTTGGTACAAGGTGGACATAGGTGAGTCCTTAATAATAGTCAAATGGATTGCGTATAAGTTGATAGTAAATAAAAAGAAAGCGGGCGGGATGAAACACCCCGCCCGCTTTTACATGTGTGCCAAGCATCCCTTAGTGCGGGTGCGCGTGACCGTGACCGTGACCTGCGCCGGCTTCTTCTTCCTCTTCCGGCTCCTCGGCCACCAAAGCGTCAGTGGTCAGCAAGAGGGTGGCGATGCTAGCGGCATTGCTGAGCGCGGTGCGCACGACCTTGGTCGGGTCGATGACGCCCATGGCTACGAGGTCGCCGTATGCTTCGCTTTGCGCGTTGAATCCGTACGCGCCCTCTTTGCTGGCGACTTCCGCGACGACGACCGCGCCTTCGTGCCCGGCGTTGTCGGCGATCTGGCGCAGCGGCTCCTCCAAGGCGCGCCGCACGATGCGGACGCCCGTGTTCTCGCCTTCGGTCTCGCCAGAGACAGAGTCCAGCCCGGCGATGGAGCGCACGAGCGCCACGCCGCCTCCAGGCACCACACCTTCCTCGACCGCGGCGCGAGTCGCGTGCAGCGCGTCCTCAACGCGGGCCTTCTTCTCCTTCATCTCGGTCTCCGTGGGCGCGCCGACCGCAATGACGGCCACGCCGCCGGCCAGCTTGGCCAGCCGCTCCTGCAACTTCTCGCGATCGTAGTCCGAGGTGGTCTCGTCGATCTGGTTGCGAATCTGCTCGACCCGGCCCTTGATGTCAGCGGTCTTGCCCTCGCCCTCGACGATGGTGGTGTTGTCCTTGTCGATGGCGATGCGCTTGGCCTGGCCAAGGTCGGTCAGTTGGACGCTTTCGAGGGTGATGCCCAAATCCTCGGTGATCACGGTGCCGCCGGTGAGGGTGGCGATGTCTTGGAGCATGGCATTGCGGCGGTCGCCGTAGCCCGGGGCCTTGACCGCGGCTATCTGCAAGGTGCCGCGAATCTTGTTGACCACCAGCGTGGCGAGGGCCTCGCCCTCCACGTCCTCGGCGATGACCAGCAGGGGTTTACCCGCCTTGCTGACCTTTTCGAGCAAGGGCAGGAGGTCCTTGAGGTTGGAAATTTTCTTTTCGTGAATCAGCAGGTAGCAGTCCTCCAAGGAGGCTTCCATGTTCTCCTGATCGGTGACGAAGTAGGGAGACAGGTAGCCGCGGTCGAACTGCATGCCTTCGACCACGTCGAGGGTCGTGTCCGTGCTCTTGGCTTCCTCGACGGTGATGGTGCCGTCCTTGCCGACCTTGTCCATGGCTTCGGCAATTAGCTGACCGATGTCGCTGGCGCCGTTGGCGGAGATGGTGCCGATTTGCTCGACCTCGGAGTGATCCTGGACGGTCTTGCTCTGGGCTTCGAGGCTTTTGATCACCTCGGCAACGGCTTGGTCGATGCCGCGCTTGATCTCCATGGGGTTGTAGCCCGAAGTGACGGCTTGCAAGCCCTGGGTGTACATGGCTTCGGCGAGGACGGTGGCAGTGGTGGTGCCATCGCCGGCCACATCGCTGGTCTTAGAAGCGACTTCCTTGACCATCTGCGCGCCCATATTCTCATAGGCATCGGGCAGCTCGACCTCTTTGGCGACGGTGACACCGTCTTTGGTGACAGTGGGTGAGCCCCAGCTTTTGGCCAAGACGACGTTGCGGCCCCGAGGCCCGAGCGTCACCTTGACGGCCTTGCTGAGCTGTTGGACGCCGGAGAGGATGCTCTCGCGGGCGTCTCTGCGAAAGGCAATCTGTTTGGCAGCCATAAGTATTGTGCCTCCCTTAGCCTACGATGGCGAGGATGTCGTCCTCGCGCATAATCAGATATTCTTCGCCCTCAATCTTGACCTCGGTGCCCGAGTACTTGCCGATGAGGACCTTGTCGCCTTCTTTGACCTCCAAGGGGATGCGCTCGCCGTCATCGCGGCGACCGCCGGGGCCGACGGCGACGATCTCGGCTTCTTGGGGCTTTTCCTTGGCCGTGTCCGGGATGATGATTCCGCCGACCTTCTGCTCTTCGTCCTCGTCGAGACGCTTGACTAGCACGCGGTCTGCGAGAGGTTGAATAGTGATAGTGGCCATGTTAGCTCCTCCTTTTGTGGGTAAAATGGCTATGGCACGCTATATGCAGCAACTTTCGTGCCAAAGGACGAAAAATTTGCTAGTGTTTTGTTTATAAAGCACTTACGACTTATCTTGACGCAAGACAATAAATGGGAATTTTATCATATTGAGAATATACGCGTAAAAAAGACAGGAAAAACAAATATAAGTACATTAAAAATAATTTATTGTGTTATTTTCTCTAAATGACAATAAAAACATAAAATTCTCATTATGAAAAAAATTGAGGGATAATGAACTGGAATGATCAGCGGGTTGTACTGACCGGAGCCAGCAGCGGCATCGGTCGCGCCTTGGCCCTCGTGCTAGCCGAGCGGGGGGCGCGCTTGGTGTTGGTGGCGCGCCGCGCTCAGGCTCTAGCAGAGCTAGGATTGGCCATTGAAGAAAGCGGCGGCCACCAGCCGCTAGTGGTGCCGTGCGACGTAGGCGATTTGGCTCAGGTCGGCGCTTTACACGCCGAAGTGAAGGCGCAATGGGGTGGGGCCGACGTGCTAATCAACAATGCGGGTCGGGGGCACTACAACTTTTTTGCCGACGCGGATGTGCGCGAATGTGAGGCTGTGGTGCAAACGAATCTACTCGGTGCCATTTACTGCACCCGCGCCTTTCTGCCGGGTATGCTGGCGCAAGGGCAGGGCCGGTTGGTCTTTATATCGAGCATTGTCGGCGAATTTCCCGTACCCAAGCACGCGGTGTATAGCGCGACGAAATTCGCGGTGAGCGGCTTGGCCGAAAGCCTCGAATACGAGCTAACGCCCCAAGGCATTGGCGTCCACCTCGTAGAGCCGGGCTTGGTACATACCGAGTTTGCCTCGCGGGCTGGCACTAAGCACTTGCCGGTGCAGAAAAAGTTCGCCAAATCGGCAGAGGAAGTGGCCGGGGCCATCGCAGACGCCGTAGCCGCGGGCAAGCGCAAGAGCGTTCCAGACGCGGCCGCGCTTTTGCTGATCAAGCTGCGCCAGCACTTGCCCCGCTTGACGCGGTTCGCTTTCAGGAGGGTCTGCCGTCGGCTCTAGTAACGCCAGTGGCGTTACTTATCTGGGCCGAACCGATAGATGTAGGGGCGTCCCTTGTGGGCGCCCAAGCGACATCGCGTATTCAGCCAGTGGGAGCCGACGAGGGCAACCACAAGGGTTGCCCCTACTGAGAGGTGTATCCGCCGTCGACGACTAGGGTCGCCCCGGTGGTAAAGCCGGATGCTTCCGAGGCGAAGTAGAGGACTGCCGTGGCCAGTTCGGCCGGGTCGCCCCAGCGGTCCATGGGGACCTTGGCGATCATTTCGCGCGCTTTGGCTGGATCTTGCAGCAGGATGGCGTTGATCGGGGTGATAAAGGGGCCGGGGCAAATGGCGTTGACGGTGATTCCGTGCGCTGCCCATTCGAGGGCGAGGGTCTTGGTGAGCTGGACGATGCCGCCTTTGCTCGATGCATACGGCGTGCGGTCGGCGATTGAGACCTGCGACACGGTGGACCCGAGGTTGATGACGCGGCCGTAACCGCGCTCGATCATCTGCGGCCCCACGGCTCGGCAGTAGTACATCGGGCCGGTGAGGTTGATGGCGATGACCGCGTCCCAATCCTCGTCGCGCAACTCGACGATAGGGCTGCGGATGTTGATGCCGGCGTTGTTGACCAGAATGTCGATGGGCCCCAAGGCATCGTTGATTTGGCTCACTGAGGCTTCCACTTGGGCGCGGTCCGCGGCATCGGCTTGGAAAGCGAGCACGCGGCCGTTGGTGTGAGCCCTGATTTGCGCGGCTGCGGCGCGGGCTTCTTCTGCATTGCGGCTGGTCAGGGCCACATCGGCACCAGCCGCCGACAGCGCGCAAGCCATAGCCTCGCCGAGGCCCTTGCTGCCGCCCGTCACCAAGGCCGTGCGGCCCTTGAGACTGAAGAGGTCGAGCGAGGAGGCCGGGATCATCATGGCGGAGACCAGCCTTCGGCCTCGACCATGGACTTGGCGAGGTCGCCCAACTCGGCGACTAGTTCCGCTTGATCTTGGGCTCGGGCCTTATTGGTGATCTGCATAGTTAGGGCGATCAGTCCCAAGCCGAAGATCCGCTGCAAGCTCTGCGGCGAGTCTGGTTCGAGGTCGGGAATCAGTTCGGACAGGCGGTTGAGCAGGTCGCGGTGCTCGGCGGGAATTTCAATGACTTCCAAGGACATAGCGGCGTTAAAAGTAACGCACGGCCTAGACGCGGTCAAAGTGGACTGTGATTTGTGGGATTTGTGGGATTTACAGGAGCTGCGGTCAAAGTTCCACATCGCGGGCGACGAAGTGTTCGTCCTCTTGGGCGATGCGGCTCCAAGAGGCGTCGGGATCGTGGTCCCAGGCGACAATCCACCCTTGAGCGGCGGCTTCGGCGGTAAACTGCTGTTTGCGGGTCAAGGTCTGGTAGGGGAACATGTCGTAGGCCATGTTCCAATAGGGCCGTAGATGGAGGCGCGTGGGGATTAGCTCCCCGGGATAGACGAGGGTGTGGCCGCTGGCCTCAAGGCGAAAGCCCTGATGAGTGCGGGTGTGGCCGCCGGTGACAAAAGTCGTCAGTCCAGGAGCCAATTCGCTGTCGCCGTCGAGGAAGCGCATCTCGACTTGGCGGGCGAGGGCGTGGAGTTCTTCGGGCCGATAGCTGCTCCGCATGGTGCTGCGACCGGCCAAGGCATCGTCCCACTCGCCGCGCTGCACCACGTGGACGGCATTGGGAAAGAGCGGCTCTAGGCCCGTAGGCTCCTCGACGAGACAGCCACTGAAGTGGTCGAAGTGCAGGTGGGTGAGCGCGACCATGGTGATCGCCTTCGGGGCCACGCCTGCGGCCGCGAGCGAGCCGCGCAGCGTCTGTGCGCCATCCATGCCGTACATGGTGCGTTCGCGTGAAGAGAAGCGCTCGCCAAATCCGGTGTCGAGCAGCACGAGCTCGCGACCTATTTTCAGGAGCAGGCAGTTGCACGACAGGCGGATGCGGTTGTGCTCATCGGCAGTTGTGGCGCGCTGCCACAGGGCCTTGGGCACCAAGCCGAACATGGTCCCTCCATCGAGGCGAAAGTCGCCGCCGGGCAAGTGTACGGCCTCTGCGTCGCCTAGGTCGAGGGTGTGCATCAGGCTTCGACCTGAGCTCAGCCGAAGGTGTGGACGAGGACCTCGACGCCCTCGGTGGCAAATTGGCAGCGCATCTCGCGCAGGCCCTCTTGGGCCATGTTTGCGCGCAGCTTGGCGTGGTGTTCAGCCGGGCAATAGAACATGAGGAAACCACCGCCGCCGGCCCCTAGTAGCTTGCCGCCGAGGGCCCCGGCGGCGCGGCCGGTCGCGTACCAGTGGTCGATATCCGCATTGGATATCTGCTGCGTCCGCTGCTTTTTGGCCAGCCAGTGTTCGTGGAGCAATTCGCCGAAGCGTTCGAGCGCGTCTCGTTCGAGTGCCTCCTTGATCTGGTAGCCGATTCGCTTAGTCTGATGCAGGCTGTCTAAGACCTGGTCGTCGCCTTGTTGCGTGTCTTGATTTTGTTGGGAGAGGATGTCCGAACTCTCGCGCCGGATGCCGGTAAAAAAGACCAGCATGTTGGCGGCTAGGGCCTCGGCGGTAGGTGAGGAGATCGCCAGTGGAGTGACTGCGACGTGTCCGCTGGTGTCGATGTCGAGGCAAGTTAGGCCGCCGAAGGTGCCCAAGTAGTGGTCGTGTTTGCCCGCTGGCTGAGCGGCTCGTACCACTTCGATATAGTGGGCTTCCTCCGCCAACTCTTGAGGAGAGAGCTGTTCGCGTTTATAGGCGTGGAGCGCGGCTAGAAGCGCTGCGGTGAACGCGCCTGACGATCCCAAACCCGTGCGTCCCGGCACGTCGGACATTGCGCTGATTTCGATCCCGCCCTCGATCCCGGCGTAGATCAGGGCTTCGCGCAGCAGGGGATGTTGGATCTGGTCGGGTGCATCGACCTTTTCGGTTTGCGAGTACTTGACGCGGATGAAGTCTTCCACTTTGAGGTCGTTGAGTTGGATATAGACGTATTTGTCGATGCCGGCGCTGAGTACAAAGCCTCCGTAGTGGGTGTAATAGGAAGCTAGGTCGGTGCCGCCGCCGCCGAGCGGAATGCGCAGGGGAGCTCTGGTGATGATCAAACTAGCCTCATTTCAGGGAAGGGCAAAAGCGCCCGAGTCCACGCACTGACAGGCGTGGCGGTAGCGCTCCGGTGTATCGGTTGAAAGGAGCTGACCGAGCAGGGGATGACCGCGCAGGGGACGGCCCGCAGCGAGCAAGTCGGCGAAGACCTCGCTGAAGTCGCAGGGAGTATCGAGTGGGATGTGGTCGAGGATTTCGGGTTGTAGGGCGTAGATTCCGGCGTTGACCCAGTAGTTGTCGAATACTTGGTCGGACCGCGGTTTTTCGACGAAGCGCTCGATGCGGTGGTGTGCGTCGAGACCGACTATGCCCCGCGTGGTCGGATCGTCCATCCACAAGAGTCCGATACTGGCGATTTCGCCCTCGCGCTGGTGAGTTTGCCACAAGTCGCCTAAGTCGAAGTTGGTCAGGTTGTCTCCGTAGTACACTAAAAAAGGGCCGTCGAAAAAGTCGGCAACTTGCCGCACAGCGCCAGCGGTGCCGAGTAGGTCGTCCTCCAGCGAATAGGTGATCGACACGCCCCAGGCCCGACCATCACCAAAATAGTTGGTGATGACTTGGGGCAAGTGGTGGAGGTTGATGACGAGGTCGTCGAATCCGTGCTGCGCCAACAGGCGCACGACGTATTCAAGCAGGGGTTTGTCGGCAAAGGGGACCATCGCCTTGGGGGTCGCGTCGGTGAGCGGGAGCAGGCGAGTGCCGCGTCCGGCGGCTAGGATCATCGCCTTCACGCGCTAGCCCTGCGAAGGATGTTGGCGGCGCGCATATTCGCTTGGGCTGCGGCGTAGAAGTCCGCGAGGTTGGGTTGCCCTTTAATCCACTCGATGTATTCGCCAATGGTCTGTTCAAGCGGGAACTCGGGCTGCCAGCCGAGGGCTTGCAGGGCCGCGCCGGAAGAGACGGTGTGGCGGGTGTCGCCAAAGCGATATTCGCCGCTTACGAGCGGTTCGATGGCTCGCCCGGCGATGCGCGTTACTAGCTGGGCGTATTCGAGGACGGTGGTGCCGCGCTGTCCGGCGACATTGAAGGAGCGGAAATTGGCGCGCTCGTCTGCGAGACAGAGGACATTGGCGCGGGCCACATCGCCGACATGGACGTAGTCGCGCAGCGATTGGCCGTCCTCGTAGCAGACGGGGGGTTGGTCGTGCAGGACGCGAAGAGCAAAAATGCGGCCGATGCCCGAGTAGGCATTGAAAAAGGAGTTGCGCGGCCCCTGGACGATGGAGTAGCGCATGTTGACCGTGGGGATGTCGTATTTGCGGCCGAGGCTGAAGGAGGTCAGCTCTGCCGCGTATTTGGAGATGCCATAGGGGGTGTGGGGGTTGACGGTGTCTTCGGTAATCGGCAGGTGTTCGAGTTCAGCGGCACAGTGGGGACAACGGACTTCCCACTCGGCTCTGGCTAGCTGCGCGTCGGGACGGGCGTTGGGATAGACGACGCCGTGCTCGGCGCAGCGGTACTTGCCCTCGCCATAGACGGCTTGCGACGAGGCCAGGACGACTTTTCGCACGGGCAGCTTCTCGGCGACGATTAGTTCGTAGAGCAGGGTGGCACCGACCGTGTTGACGTGGTGGAAGGTGGAGAAGTCGGGCATGTAATCTTGGTAGGCCGCTAGGTGAATGACGCCGTCGATGCCGTCGAGTGCGGCCAGCCAGTCGGCGCGTTGACGCACGTCGCCGCGTATCTTTTCCACACCTGTGGGCAGATAGTCGGGCCAGCCTTCGGGGTGGACCCGCTCTTGGAGGGAGTCGAGGATGCGGACGCGATAGCCTGCGGCGACGAGGCGATCTACGGTGTGCGAGCCGATAAAGCCGGCACCGCCTGTGACTAGAATGTGGCGCATGAGTTGGGGGCGGAGTACTTCGCTACACAGTACGGCATTTTTCGTCAACCGATGGAAACAACAAGGTTCAAATTTTCTTTTCGCAGCATATCTTGTAATGCAAGCTGAACCCAAAAACTTTCTGGTTCGCCAAGTTTTCTGGCAATTTTAGCTGCCCTACTGGGACTTGGAATTCTTCTTTCTTTTTCAATATCACAAAGGCTTTGAGGTGAAATACCCAAAAAAATAGCAAACTCTCTCTGGCTTTTTTCTTCTCCTATTCGATAGCTTGCCAGAGCATTTCCAAATGTCAGACATCCAAAGTCTCTCTCCAAATTAGCAATCCCATATTGTCCTTTAGTAATCATGTTTATTGATCTCCTCAACTTGAATAGAATTAACTTCATCGCCTTCTATTTCGATATAGAAAGCGCGATAGGATTTGGATAGCCTGATGGATCTTTGCCCGCTTCGGTCACCTCGGAGTGGTTCATCGTGATAGCCCGGGATTTTTCTAACTTCCTGAATACCTAGAGATTCTACCTGAAGTGCCCATCGTTGGAGGTTTCTTACAATATGGATGGGCAGCCGATTCAGATTTTTTCTCACCTTGTCAAATAGGACTCTTTCCATCGTTAAATCATACGTCAAAATGACGTATGTATCAAGTCATGGTATCCCGGCCAAGCGCGTCGCGGTTGACAGAAAATCGCTGTTGTATGGATTTTCAGAGGTCACAGTGAAATTGAACGGACGAAACAGAGAATGCGCTACGCGCCTAAAATAGCCCTCGCACTGGCCAGCTTGGCCATCGGGATCGCGCTGTGCGAGTTGGCGTTGAGCTTCTTGCATCCCCAGCTCTTCCGCCGGCCCCCTGTCTGGCGCTACGACCGCGAACTGGGTTGGAGCCACATCCCGGACCGCACCGGCCGCTTGGTCACCCCGGAATTCGACGTGGAAATGCGGATCAACAGCATTGGGTTGCGCGACCGCGAGTTCGCGGATGCAAAGGCCGCGGGCGTCCGCCGCGTGGCTCTGTTCGGCGACTCATTTGTCGAAGGGTGGGGCGTTTCCATAGAATCCGCGGTCAGCCGCCAGCTCGAAGCCTGCCTCCAACGGGAAGAGGCCGAGGTGGAGGTGGCTAACTTCGGGGTGGCTGGCTATGGGACAGACCAAGCGCTGCTGTTTTTCGAGCAACAAGGTGTGAGCTTTGGGGCCGATGAGGTGGTGCTCTTTTTTTACGGAAACGACCTGTGGAACAATGCTTCGCGCCGGGGCATTGGGGCCGAGCGGGGCTTCAAGCCTTACTTCCGGGTGCGGAATAATGGGCAGCTCGCGCTCGCGGGCGTCCCGGTGAAGGAATCGGGATTTTGGCGACAGCCCACAGACTCGTTGCCCCTCGCGGTGCGGTTGGAGCGCTACTTTTCGCAGACCTGGCACTTGTACCGGCTGGTGCAAAAGGCGTGGCAGCCGGAGGTGCCGCGCGGGCAGCAGCAAGATTTTTACGCGGGCCTGTACGGCGAGGAGGCGCGCTATGCTCCTGCTTGGGAGCTGACGGGCCGCATCCTCGCGGCCTTTAAGCACAGCGTCGAGCGGCACGGCGCGCGCCTAACCGTTGTGTACGTGCCGTCGATTGTTCAGGTAGAAGAGGACAATTGGCGCACCAAGCGCGAGCTGTACGGCCTGATCGGCGAGTTTGACTTGAGCAAGCCCAATGCCAAGCTAGCCGGTTTTGCCGAGGAGTACGGATTCGCGTTGATCGACTTGCTCGACGAGTTCAGGGAAAAGGCCCAAACCCAAACCCTGTATTGGCGCGATAGCCACTGGAACGAGGCTGGCCATGCCTTGGCGGCCGAGCGACTCTGCGCGCATCTGCGGAGGCCCTAGGCCGTGGAGTGGCGCAAGGATCTAGGTGCTGTGGGACTGCTCGGGGCGGCGGTCGCCATTTTCTTCTGGCCGGCCACTGTGCTAGAGGGGGCGTTTTTCGTGCAGGACGTGATGGTGCAAAACCATCCATTCCGCGACTTTTTCGCCCGCGCCCTCCGCGAAGGTCAATTGCCGCTGTGGAATGCGGCCATCAACTGCGGTTTCCCGCTGTTTGCCGAAGGCCAAGCCGGGCCGCTGTATCCGCCCAATGTGATTTTGGCGTTGCTCCTGCCTACTTGGGCCGCGCTCAACTGGAACATTGTCTTGCACCTGTGGTTGGCGGGTGCGAGCATGTACGCGCTGGTGCGCGCCTTTGGTGCAGTGCGACCGGCTGCGCTGTGCGCGGGGCTTTGCTACGCCCTGAGCGGGTACATGGTCGTGCGGGCTATGTCGCCCAACTTTATCGCTGTGTGCGCTTGGTTGCCGCTGCTGTTTTGGCTCGTCGATCGCATCCTGAACCGGGGACATTTTTTTTATGTTCTGCTCTTCGCGTTGGTGATTGGCTTGCAACTGCTGGCTGGCCATCCCCAAGCCGCTCTGTACGGGGCCGTTGCAGTCTCGGGCTATTGGCTCTATCGGAGCTGGGTTCAGGGCGCGGGATGGATCGCTTGGCCGATGCTGGCCGGTGCACTCGTGCTGGGTGCGGCCCTAGCCGCGGTCCAGCTAGTATCTACTGCCGAATTAGTGCAGCTATCCAATCGCGGGGCCGGCTTGTCGTGGGCCAGCTTTGTGGCGATGTCGCTGCCGCCCGAGCGGCTGGCTACCTTGTTGTGGCCCAACTTCTTCGGCAATTCGGCGCACGGCACGTACGGGAGCCGGGAGATGGGTTTCTTCATCCAGCTCTGCGCCTACGTCGGCGTGGTGCCCCTGTTGTTGGCTTGGGCGGCCCTGCGCGAGCGGCGGGACGGCCAGGTCGGTTTTTTTGCCGCGCTCGCCCTCGCTGGGTTGGTGCTCGCATTGGGCAAATACACGGCCATCTTTTCCTTTTTTTATGAAATTCCGGGGTTTAGCCTGTTCCGCATCCCGACGCGCTTTTTGTTGTGGTTTGCCGTGGGGGCATCCGTACTCTGCGGCCTCGGCCTCGACCAAGTGTTGCGCCGCGAGCGGCCTCGGCCCGCGAATGGTTGGCTGTTGGCCGCAGTCCTCGGCGCGGCCAGTGTAGGTCTGCTATGGGCTAGCGGAGTTGCGCTCTTTGGGGACGGTTTAGAGCCAACGCGCTACATTCACCACTTGCGCGGCGACGGTCTGCGGCTCGGGGGGGCATTGATAATCGGCGCGTGGTTACTCGGCCGACGAGCGCGGCGGCCCGCAGCGTGGGCTGCGCCTGTGGTCATTTTTGCCGAGCTGTACAGCTTTGGCGCGGATTTTAACGGCACCATAGAGCCAACTGCGTACACCGAGACTCCGGCGACGGCCCGCGAGACTTTGGCCGACCACACGGCTGTTGCGCCGCCGCGGATCGTCAGCTTGGTCAACGAGCGGAACTCGCCATTTGACTGGCACGGGGGATGGGCCTACGACTTGGAGTCCTATCGGCGCTATAACGAGACCTTGCGGATGTATTCGGGGGGGCTATACGGCGTGGCCAACGCACTGCCGGGGTGGAGCCCACTGCACCTGTATCGCCACGGGGAATTTGCCCGCGGTTATCCGGCGTTTGCCGCCTTGGCTGGCGTGGAATACGCAGTGCGCTACAGCCGCGATGGGGGCTTTGATGTACAGCGTCTGACCACGGCCTTGCCCCGCGCGTACGCGGTGGGCCAATTTCACCTCGCCACTAGTCCGCGAGCCGGGCTAAGTTATATGGCTCGCGGATTTCCCATGCGGGACAAAGTCGTCTTGGAGGAAGCTCCGACTGCCTTGATTGGTCCGGGCGGCGCAGCGCAGATCGTCCGCTACGAAGACGAGGAAGTCGCCGTGGCTCTTGCCGACTCGACCGGGGGAATTTTGGTCTTGAGCGATACCTATTATCCGGGCTGGCGAGCCTTTGTCGATGGGGTCGAGCGCCCGATTCTTCGCGCCAATCACGTGTTCCGCGCCGTAGTAGTCCCGGCCGGAGCGCGAGAGGTTGTCTTTTCGTACGAGCCGGATAGTTTCCGCTATGGCTTACTGGTCAGCGTGGCCGCGGCAGCGCTCTTGTTGGGGCTAGCTTGGGGCGGTCGGCGGCTGATCTTGCCGTCAGTGGAGAATACGCCGGTGGACGCAGGGGCGCAGTTGAAAGTCTGGGCTGTGTTGGGAGTCTTGGTTTTCGTACTCCACGCAATAGCCACGCAGGGGCCTTTGTGGAGCGAGTGGCTCGAACGCCTGCGGCTAGGGGTGGGATCGTGACGGCCGGGATTGTCGGGATGGCTGCGGGGATGGCCGCATTCGCGGTCTATGGGATGACGCTGTGCCCGACCGTGTACGTAGAAGGGAGCGGCGAACTGATCGGCGCGGCCTATAGGCTGGGGACGGCGCATCCGACCGGGTATCCTCTGTTTTGCCTTGGCAGCCGCTTGATCGCACTGGCTCTGCCGTGGGTTAGTCCGGCCATGGCGATCAATGCCGCGTCGGCGCTGTTTGCCGCTGCCTGTTGCGGGGCTTTGGCGGGCTTGCTCTACAGACGTGGGGTGCGGCCTGTGGTGGCCTTGGCCACGGCCTTGGTGCTGGCGTTCTCGCGCACTTTTTGGTCCCAAGCCGTCATCGCCGAAGTCTATGGCTTGGCCTTGTTGCTGGTGATCTTGGTTCTGGCCCAAACTCTTAGAGTGTGTGAGAGCAAGGAGCCGCGTCAAGGTCTTCTCTTGGGCTGGCTCATGGGTTTGGGGCTGACAGCTCACTTGATGCAGGTACTCGTCTGGCCGGGTGTGGTCGCGGTCTTGGCTTGGCGCTGGCCCGCACTTTGGCGTCGGCCCTTGTTGATAGCGCAGGGGATGCTCGCTGTGCTGGGTGGGTACAGCTTGGTGGCGTACTTACCGCTGCGCAATGGCCGAGGCGCAGGATTTCACTGGGGGCCACTCGACGACCTAACGGCCCTGTGGCAACACTTGAGCGGCGCGCTGTATCGCTCGTCGTTTTTTTCTTTGCCTTTAGAAGGCATGATGCTCAACGCCCAGCGCTGGTTGGAGCAGGCGGCAGGCGAGTTTCACTTCGCATTAGTGCCGTTGGTCGCTTGGGGCGGGTGGACGGCTTGGTGCCGTGATCGCAGTACATTTGTCTTGGTTGGAGGGGCAATCGCTTGTAATTTGATCGCTGCGCTCAACTACCACCGCGATCCCAATGGTCTGCCGGTGTTTTATCTGCTCAGCGTAGTGGGATTGGCGGTGTGGTTGGGCATGGGGTTGGACGCGTTGGCTAGTCGGGTGCGGCCGCTCGTCTCGATACCGCTCGCCGCGCTCGTCGTCGCCTTGGTGCTAACCGCGCACTACGAGGAATCCGACCGCAGCGAAAATTGGGTCGCCGACCGCTATGGCCGCGACATTCTCGCCGACTTGCCCGAGGGCGCGATCCTGATTACTGAGGGAGATGATGCGGCCTTTGTGCTCGACTACCTGTTGAGAATAGAGGGGTTGCGCCCGGATGTAACTTTGTACAACCGCATGGGACGGGGGACGGATGTACTCGCTTGGAGTGAGTATGCGCTGCCGTCGTTAAGGCGGGAGCAGCTACGCTGGCGTCGCGAGGCCGCATTGGCCCGGGGCAAACGGCCCCTTTTTTATTTTGTTCCGCGTCGCTCGCCGATTTCGGGATGGGTGTTTGTACCTGCGGGCTTGGTCTATCGCCTGCAGGCACCCGACGACAGCACGGGGGATGCCCCGCAGATCGAGATGGGCAATGCGTTGGCCAGTGGCTTTTTCCGCGATCCTTGGGTGCGAAAGATTCAGAGTAATTATTATTTTATGGCCGGTGAGGAGCGTATGTGGGATGGGGATCAGGCCGCGGCGGCCGCCGCGTACGAGCAGGCCGCGGCCCTCGCTTTCGACTCGCGCACTGCGCGCTTTAATGTGGCGCTTAAGCTGTTTGAAGTCGGCGAGTTGGATCGCGCGATGGACCATGCGGCGGCCGCGGCGGCTATAGACCCCTGGCAGCCTACTCCCTATCGCTTGATGGCGCACATCGAGCGAGAACAGGGGCGCTATGACGAGGCGCGGCGCTGGAACCAAAAAGCAGGCGAGTTGCAGCGGGGGCTTTGATGGGGTATATAAAGCTGTAGCTGCTCCCTCTTTTACGCCGCTGAGGATCGCTATGGAAAAATTAAGACGCATACTCGATCCGAATAAGGTCGTCCTAGACCTCGCGGCGCAGCGCAACTTCGACGCCATCCGCGAATTGGCTGTCGTGTTGTGTCAAGACGAGGTCGTCCCTGACCAAAAGAGCTTGCTCGCGGCCTTGATTCGGCGCGAGCAACAGGCCTCCACGGGCATTGGCAAAGGCGTGGCCGTACCCCACGCGCACGAGGATGGGATCCAGCGCCAATGTTTGGCCATCGGCATCTCGCAGGCCGGCATTGACTTTGGCGCGCCCGATGGCCAGCCCGTACACATCATCGCGCTGTTGGTCACGCCCCTCAAACACCAAAAACAGCACATGGCGCTGCTGGCGGCCCTGTCGCAGCGCTTGCAGCAAGAGGAAGTGCGCCAGCGCTTGCTGCAAGCGGCTGATGCGGCCGAGATAGTCGATATCTTCACGGGCGACCCACCCCCGGGCTGAGCACAGCGCAAAAATCATGGTTCCAGAATTCACTAGGGCGGTGCATGCCCCCCTATTCGAGCGGCACTCTTGCTTTCTCGCGGGACCGCTCGTAGCGGGGCAGCGACAGGCCTTGATCGAGCGGCTGCGGGTCTTGCTCGCAGCAGGGGTGCCCGGGTACGCGATCTTGGTGTTGCTGCCCGACCGGGCGACCACGCGGCGCTTTCGCCGGACAATAGATCGGCTCGACTTGGGTCCGTACAGCACTGTTGATCTACAGACGTACTACGGGCTGGCGAGCCGGCTGGTGCGGCTATTTTGGCCGCTGGTGGCTGGCAAGGCCGGCTTTGCAGCCCCAGCGCGGCCGCCGGTCCTCCTCAACTACGAAGCCGCCCAATACCTGATGGGGCAGGTCGTCGAGCCGCTGCTTGCCGAGGGCTATTTCGAGGGGCTGTACCTGCGGCCCCAGCGCATTCTCTCCCAATTACTCGACAATTTGAACAAGGCGGCCGTAGCGGATTTCGCGCTCGCGGAGGTGGCACCGCGTCTGAGTCGCGCTTGGGCTGGGGAAGAACAGCGGCTACGCGTGTACGATCAGGTGCAGACGTGCATCGACCGCTACCGCAGCCACTGCTTGCGGCATGGGTTGCTCGACGCATCGCTGGTCTTTGAGGTCTGCAATCGCCACCTGATCGCGCAAGAGGAGTTCTGGCGCTACTTCACTGAGCGCTATCGCCACCTCTTGGTTGACTCAGCCGAGGAACTGGTGCCGGTGGCCGGCGATCTGGTGGGGAGACTCTTGCCGAGGTGCGATTCGGCCCTATTGGACGGAGATGCACAAGCTGGCTTTCGCATCTTTTTAGGCGTTGATGCACTTGGTGCTACTGAGCTACAGCAGCAATGCAAGGAGACGATCACCGTAGCGCCAGAGGCATGTGCTAGCCGGAACATGGTGGCTTTTGCCGACCGCATTGGTTCGAAGTTGGGGCAGGTAACTGACGGAGTCTCGGAAGGATCGCCGCGGCAGGCGGTGGCGGATGTAGTGCAGGCCGGCTATCGAGGGCAGATGATCGAGGCCGTGGCCCAGCGGATTGTCCAGAAGATCGCCGAGGGCGTGGCCCCAGGAGAAATCGCGGTCGTGGCTCCGCACGCCGACGGGGTATTGCGCTTCCTCTTGTCTGAGACTTTTCGCGCCGCGGATATTCCCTTTGCGATTGTGCGGCGCTACGAGACGCTGCGCGAAGAGCCGGTGGTGCGAGCCTGTCTGGCGCTGGCCATTCTCGCTCATCCCGATTGGGGACAGCGGCTCTCGCTCTTCGATTTGTCCGGGGCGTTGGAGCGGGCGCTCAAGCCCCTCGACCGGCTGCGGGCCGAGTTGATTGCGCGACACTTGTATGATTCGCGTTCAGGCCAACTCAAACCTGCGAGCGAGTTGAATGCCGCGATGGGTGAGCGGATCGGCAGAGCCGCGCTCGCTCGCTACGAGGCTCTGCGCGCCTGGATCGAGGTGTATTGCGGTGGTGGGGCCGACCCTTGGGACCACTTTTTGCGCCGGCTCTTCGGGGAAGTGTTGTCGCACGCCGCGCTGGAGCCTGAAGAAGCCGAGGTGTACAGCAAGTTGATCGCTTCGGCTGCCTCATTCCGCGAGGTAGCCCCGGCCATGGCGCTAGAAGGCGCGACCATTGGCCAGCGCTACGTCGAGATGATATGGTCTGGGGTCGTCGCTGCTCAATACCTGACCGATGTCGATCTCGACGAGGCTCCAGAGTCCATTGCCCTCGTCGCTCCGGTCTATACCTATTTACTCTCCGGCCATGTGGCGCGCTACCAGTTCTGGCTGGATATTGGTTCGGCCAACTGGTGGGAGCCGCTGCACCAGCCCTTGACCAACCACTACGTACTGACCCGGCGCTGGAACTCGGAGGAACGCTGGACCGACGCCGTGGATTACTCAATCCGCAACCGCAACCTCTATCGCTTGGTGCGGGGCCTGTGTTTGCGCTGCCGCGACGGGATCTACCTCTGCGCCAGCGAGTCGGAAGGGCACGGCTCAGCGCAGGACGGGCCGCTGATGATGGCGGTGCAGCAGGTCTTGCAGGAGGAGCGCGCGTGAGGCTTCGACCTGAGACTTCGGCGAGCTCAGTCGAGTCGCTCAGCCGAAGGTTTGAGCCGCGCGCGGGACAGCGCGAGATCGTGGCTTACCAAGGCGGTCTGCTAGGCGTGTCGGCCGTACCCGGCAGCGGCAAGACCGAGGCGATTGTCGCCTTGGCGACTCGGCTGATCGCCGAGAGGCGCGCCGAGGGGGGGCAGGTGCTGATCGTGACTTACCAGAATGCGGCAGTGGATAATGTCCGCGCTCGGATCGGCCAACGCTTGCAAGAGATGGACAGGCTACCTGTCGGCTACGACGTGCGGACCCTGCACAGCTTGGCCTACGGCATCGTCCAAGCCAATCCTGGGTTGGTGGGGGCTGTGGCCGAGTTCACGGTTCTCGACGAGCGCGCCAGCGAGAGCTTGCTCGACAAGGCGGTGCGAACTTGGAACGACGACAACAAAGGGGTGTGGGGCCGGTTGGGGCCTGGGGAATACGTGGATCAGCAGTGGGAGCAGGAGTGGCGCGACATTGCGCGGAAAGTCGCCCGCACGGTCATTACTACGGCCAAGAACCGCCGGCTGCGGGCCGAAGATCTCTTGGCGCGAATCGGCGGCCGGGAGGACGACAACCAGTTTTTGTGGATCGGTGCGGAAATCTACCAGCTCTACCAGCAGCAAGTTGAGACCATCGGCGGCCTCGACTTCGACGACTTGGTGTGGATGGCCGTAGAGATGTTGCAGCGATACCCAGATTTATGCAGCCGCTACCGTCGGCGTTGGCCCTTCGTCTTGGAGGATGAGGCGCAAGACAGCGTCCCCTTGCAGGAGGAGCTAATCGCGCTGTTGGCGGGGCCGGGCGGCAATTGGATCCGGGTCGGCGACCCCAATCAGGCGATTATGAGCACCTTTACGGCGGCCGACCCGCGCTATTTGCGCGACTTCTTAGAGCGCGAAGACGTCGCGGTCGCAGAGATGACGATCTCTGGCCGCTGCGCCCCCAAGATCATGGATTTGGCCAACTTTTTGGTCGAGTGGGCTGCGGTCGAACACCCATTGGCCGAGGTGCGCCAGCGCGCTTTCCGCCCCCAGCAGATGCAGCCCACCGAACGCGGCGATCCCCAGCAAAACCCCGCAGACGCGGACAGTGCCATAGGACTCCGCGAATACAACAATCGCCACGATGAATTCGACAGCATCGCGTGCCGGGCCAAGGGCTTTGCCGAAAGCAATCCGAATCTGACGGTGGCGGTGCTGGTGCCGACCAACCGCATTGGCTACGACATGGCCGAGCGCTTGCGCCAAGCCGGAGCAGACTTCGACGAGGTGCTGCAAAGCCCGCGCTCGGCGCGGCGGGTGGGCGAGGCTCTATGCACAGTGTTGGATTTTTTTGCAAATCCTTTGGGGCGCAATCAATTAGAGCGATCCTATCGCGCCTTGGTCGGCTTTTGGCCCGGGCCGAGTGGGCCGGGGAACGAGGAGGCCGTGGCCATGCTGTTGCGCAGTTGCTATCGGCCCGAAGCGCTGCTCTATCCGGAGGCCGGTCAGCGCACGGAAGCGGCCCTGCCCCCAGTGGAACACATCGAACCGCAGGATTTGGAAGCCATTGAACTCTTATGTGGTTATCTACGGCGCTGGCTGCGGGCGGTTGCGCTGCCGGTAGATCAACTTCTGATGACGATTGCCCAAGATCTGCTGAAGGAAGAGGATATGGCGCGGGCGCAGCAATTGGCGGTCTATGTGCGCACCCGGGCTGACCAAAACGCAGACTGGCAATTGCCCGAGTTGGTACGCGAGTTGAGTGAGGCCGTGCAGGGGCGGGCGGGTGTGCTTGCCGAGGCGGATGGCGCATTGGCACCTCAGCCTGGGCGGATTTTCTTGACGACCATGCACAAGGCCAAGGGGATGGAATGGGATCTAGTATATGTCATGGGGGTTGATGGCGACTGGTTTCCGCACGACCTCGACGCGCGGTTTTTGGGCGAGTACGAATTCTTAGGCGGCGACCCTTGCGAGGATGCAAAGGCCGAGCTGTTGGACCTGATCGGCGAAATCGGGTCGAGCCGGCTGTCGGCCACTGATCGCTCTCACGCCGAGGTGATTGCCGAGCGGCTGCGGCTGCTCTACGTGGCCATCACCCGTGCGCGACGCTATTTGGTTCTGAGTTGGAGCCGCCAGATTCCGCGTGTGACGCGGACGCAGCCCGTGCCCATGGCTGAGGTGTTCCGCCAGTTGCAACTCTATTGCGAACAGCAGAGCCGATGATACCGCAGGGATTTAATTACAGCCAGAGCAGTCTGACGGCCTTTGAGCGCTGTCGGCGGCAGTTTCTGTTGCGCTATGTCGAGCGGTTGGCATGGCCAGCGCCGCTGACCGACCAGCTCGACGAATGGGAAGCTGCCGCTGATCGGGGAAGGTCGTTTCACCAGTTCGTGTTGCAGGAGAGCTTGGGCATGAATGTGGAAGACGCGGTGCAACGGAGCCGCGACCCGCTGTTGGCTGCTTGGTGGCGCAATTGGCGCGAGCAGCCGCCGGTTGTGCCCGAGGGAGCCATGTTTGGGGAAACCATGCTCTCCGTGCCTCTAGCCGGTCGGCGTCTCGTCGCCAAGTTCGACCGCGTGGTTCTGGCCGACGATGGGCGTGCTTGGATATTCGACTGGAAGACTGGCCGCAAAAAGCCAGAGCAAGCCGCCTATGTCCAAAGCTGGCAAACGCTGGTCTATCGCTTTGTCTTGGTCGAGGCTGGCGCGGTCTTGAACGAGGGCCGTGCATTAGCGCCTGACGACGTGACATTGGTCTATTGGCACGCGCAGTACCCGCAGGACCTGCAGCCGATTACCTATTCAGCCGCTGAGCACGAACGGGCACGCGCGCTTTTGTCAGAGGCGATTGTCTCCATTGAGGCCCTCCCAGATGCGGATGCGTACGCCAAGACCGACGACGAGAGCGAGTGCCAGCGCTGCGAATTTCACACCTATTGCAACCGGCCAGCGGCGCGGGGCGACGATTGGGACATCGACGAGGACGAGCTGGAGTGGGAGCAGCTTCCCGAAGCAGAGCTTTGACGCCGATCAGCCTTTGAGCGCGCCGAGCTGGATGCCGCGCACGAAGAACCGCTGGCCAAAGACAAAGAGCACGATCATTGGCAGCATCATCAGTACGCTCCCCGTCATCAACAGCGAATAGTTGGTTCCTTGTGACGAATCGAAGTAGCGCAGAGCTACCGGCAGGACTCGCATGTGCTCGGAGTGGGTGACGATCAGCGGCCACGTAAAGGACTGCCAAGTGCCCATAAAGGAGAAGA